>JBNJFS010000009.1:0-25099 GCA_051747085.1 Bacteroidota bacterium | reverse complement strand
CGCATTTGCCTTAGCAATTACCCTTTGGCGGGTCTCTTTTGCTATACCATACTCTTCCGCTTTTCCATTAATGACTAATGAGACCAACGTTTTAGAAACACCTAAACTTTTGGCAATATCATCGATTGAGAGGCGATTCTTTTGCATGGGATTCTATATTATAAACAAATATATAAAATTTACTAAAACGATTTAGTTTTTTTAGGTTAAATATAAAATGATGTTTTTATGTAGAAAATATGAAATTTGAGATAATTTTATGTAATGGATAGAAAGGTTATAAACTGACTAAGAGTTTTTTGTGGTAAATGTTTTAAGGAGTAAATTTTATTCAAGGGAAAATAAAAAAAACGCTGCATTGGGCGTACAGCGTTTTATGCAGATATTATTTGTTGTGTTTTAATTAGAAGAAGTTTTAATGTGTGCCCAATTTTCTCCCCTCTTTATCCTGGTAACCTGCATCTCACTTATTGAAAATAATTTTGCAATAACGTTTTGTTTTACCCCCTTATCAAGCATGCTTTTTAATACTTTTACATCTTCAGCTTTAAGCTTTGAGTTTCTGATTAAGCCCTTGTTTTTAATTTTATTGATCTCCTGTAATCGAGGCATAATACGTTTATATGATTCATCTTTGGTAACCCATTTCAGGTTTTTATAATAATTATTTCGTTTGTTCCAATCTAAGTGGATAGCTATATTTTGATCTTCACTATCTTTAGGAACAAATAAAAGAGCAACTAACTTATGGACTAAAAATGTTTTTTTCTTTCCGTTGGTTTTAAAAGTAACCGTATGAAATCCTTTGGTTAATCCTGGTTTTAGGATTTTTCCTTCATTTTTATCGTAACAGTAACTTTTAACACGGCCATAGTTGCTCACTTCGTATTTTTTGTCAGCAAATGGAATTACTTTCCAAATTTCGTCTTCAATTTTTCTTAAATTTCGTTCACCCATTAGAAAAAAATTATAGTTAGATTTCTTTTTTATCTGTTGTATAATCATCAATACGCATAGTTACTTAATAGGTTTAAACGTTATGACGAATGGGTTTTTTTTGATGATTAATGGATAATAAAATCTTATGAAAAGATTTATAAGATTGGTGAAATTTAAAATAGGTGGATTCTGACAATTTTATACCAAGAAATTATCACCACTCTTTGGAAACAGTCAATCCTTTAAAACAGCTGTTTAAAGTTTATTTGAGAGAAAAGTATTTATTGAATGACGGAGCGATTAAGCATATCATATTGATCCCCTGGTTTTAAAAAGAAGAATTGATGCTGCCCTTGTTTTAGTTGAATGATGGTATCTTTCTCTGCCGACCACCTGGTATTATCGTAAACAACAACATAGTGCTGTCCAATTACTTTAAACCTGTTTTTGTTGACTATAATTGCACTATTTTCATCTAAGCCAATGCCCAGCAAATCGGGTTTTGCTTCCAGTACTTCAAACATATCAAAATGTCTGTTCCGTGCCAGCAAGTGTTGGTCGATAGCTACATTTTTTATGAGTGAGAATCCCTCTTCGTGATCGCCCATCATTATTGTATTTGTTTTGGTGTCTCCCCGAACCAGGTAAGATCCTTGTATGGTTGCTCCAGCTGATGTTCCTGCTACAACGCCGTTTCGATGTAAAACATCAAATATTTCCAGATGTGTTAAAGTGTTGAGATAAGAGTCGGCAAGTCGCCATTGCCTTCCTCCCTGAATCCATACGCCTGTTGCCTTCTTTAGAGGTTCTACAAATTCGGGGCTGTTAGCTTCTTCTGCTGATCGGCTATGTAAAATGCTGATCTTTTTGAACTGGAACTTTTCAAAGCGGTTTCGTAGATTGTTGAATCCGGGATCGGTCGCAATACTCTTATCGTCTCTGGCTGTAGGGATAATAACAATCTCGGCACTGTCACCTCCTGCCATCTCTTTGAATTGAGGAATAAATATGCTATCACTTGCATTGCCCCCAATAATTAAAAGTGTACCGGATTCAGGGCCTGTTGTTTGCGAAAAGGTTGGAACTATGATAAGATTTAATAATGTAAAAAGAAAGATGAATTTAATATGACGCATAATTTATCCGATTTTTAAAAATTACAGCTTTGATTGGTGCGAACCAATAATTTGGTATCGTATTTTTGTTCTTTTAGTTTTTTTATAATTGACTGGTAGGTTTCTTCCTTCATCACGGGCTTTCTTGACAGGATCCATAGATATTTTCTTTTGGGATGTCCTACTACAGCCCAGCTATAATCATCAGCAAGTTGAATAATCCAGTATTTCCCTTTAAAAGGCCAGAAAAACTGTACTTTTAATTTGGCTCCATTACTCTTTTTGTCTACAAAAGCTTTTCCTTCAATTTGTTTTATTTCTCCTTCGGGAGTTTCCTTCCGGCAACTATTTAACACATTCACATATCCTTTATCGGTTAAAGTATATTCGGCCGTAGTACAAACACATCCTTTTTGAAATTTTTGCGGGATGGTGGCTATCTCATACCATTTGCCCATATATTGTTTTAGATCAACGTTGGGTACTGTTTGCAACGGTACGCTATTTTTATTACATGCAAGAGAAAAGATTGTAAAGGCCATGATGACTAAGGCTTTTGTCTTCAACATTTTTTATGACAATTTACAAACAAATGATGTGTTTTTAAAACTTTATAAAATTATTTTATTCCATTTCTCTACCCGAAGTATATTTTCGCCATTTTTCGATAACCTGAGTCATGTCATCAGGTATTTCAGAGTTAAACCGGATAAATTTTTTGGTTTGGGGATGGGTAAATCCAAGGGTTTTGGCGTGTAATGCCTGTCGGGGTAATATTTTAAAACAATTTTGAACAAACTGTTTGTATTTTGTAAAAGTTGTTCCTTTTAAAATTTTATCTCCACCATATTCAAAATCATTAAATAATGGGTGCCCAATATGCTTAAAATGAACGCGAATCTGATGTGTTCTGCCGGTTTCGAGTTTGCATTCTACAAGCGTTACATAGCCTAACTCTTCAATTACTTTGTAATGCGTGATGGCTTCTTTACCTTGCTCTCCATCCGGGAATACCTGCATAACCTTCCGGTTTCGTATATTACGACCAATATTTCCTTCAATGGTCCCTTCTTTTTCCTTAAATGATCCCCAGACTAAAGCGATGTATCTTCTTTCGGTCGTTTTATCAAAAAATTGTTTGGCCAGCTTATTCATGGCCTGTTCGGTTTTTGCAATAACCAGTAAACCCGATGTGTTCTTGTCGATGCGATGAACCAACCCCGGTCTTAAATCACCCGTTTTAAACAAGGGCAAATCTTTTAAATGGTGCATTAAAGCATTAACTAATGTGCCTGAATAATGACCATACGAAGGATGAACAACCATTCCTGGCTCTTTATTGACGATAATCAGCTGATCGTCCTCGTAAATAATATTTAGCGGAATATTTTCGGGTATCAGTTCAATTTCACGGGGTGGGTAGGCCATTACAATGGAAATAATATCCCCGGGTTTAACTTTATAGTTCGACCTTACTGCCTGGTTATTCACCAAAATATTTTCAGCCTCAGCAGCACTTTGTATCTTGCTTCTTGAAGCGTTTTCAATTCGATTTACCAGAAATTTATCTATTCTAAGGGGTTTTTGTCCGGGATCGGCTTCAAACCTATAATGTTCATATAACTCCTGGTCCTCGTTATCATTAAATTTATCTTCCTCAACTTCTTCTTTCATATTCCTTTGCTTACTTTAACGAATAACGATGAATTTTTTGGTAGTAATTCCTGCTGCTGAATAGATCCTAATAAAATATACTCCCTGGTTTAAGTGAGAAATATTGATAGGATTATCTTCAAATAATTTATCTGAAAAAACTCTTCCATGGGAATCGAAAATAGTATACCGGTAATTCTTTCGATAATTAATATTCGATGGGAATTTGATATTTAGTTCGTTTTTTGCAGGATTCGGGAAAATGGTAAGGTCTAATGGTTCTTTATGTTGTGGCTTAAATGTGGTAGGTAAATTTATTTGGTGTCCAAACATGGGCCTTATCATCAATGTTCCTTCAAACTGTGATTGATTCCAGTTTCCGGAAAGGTTATAAAATAATTTATCATTGTTTATTCTGTTAATATCAAATCCAACGTTAAGCATTTCGGTTGTGCTGATTTTTTGCCATCCGATATAAAATGGATTTTCCAAAATTAAGGTAGTATCTAAAATAAAACGGGTAAACTTATTCAGGCTATCCTGATCAACAGGTTTTATATCTTCCTGCCTGTAAATGACAGATCCGGGACGATTATTATTTTCGTTCCAAACGATGAGCGTAAAGTAATTTTGATTAGCCTGGTTTATGGTCTGATTAAAATACATTTGAATACCTCTGAGGGTATCTTTTTTATATGTATCAAAACGCATGGCTACCATTCCCAATTCACTTCCCTCACCATAAAGCCCATATCCATCTTCGGCTGTTCCGTCATCAAATGCATAATAATTATAAAATTTTTGATGGAAACGGGTTGTGTCGTTCCATCGATAGGGTTTGCGTGCAGTAATTGTATCGGTCACCATGTAGCTTCGTATCTCGAATAAAGCGGAATCGTTTTCCGGAGTATAAGGAAAAATATAATTAATAGATCTTTTATACTTTTCGGTAGTAAAGGGGTCGATATTTGCTCCGGTTCCTCCGGTAAATTCTTCCGTCCCTGTAGAACCCATAATATCTTCAATTTCAAATTCACGGCTTATATTCCAAACCTGATCGCCAATATTTCTGTATGTTATAGATATTGAGTCCTTCATCTCGTATGCACTTGCCCGGGTAAAATGGGTCCATGGAATGGATTCGTAATTTTTTAATAATGATTCCATGGGTTGTAAAAAAACAATATCATTAATGATCGTATCATTAATATTCCTGTTTTTATCTAAATATACAAAATCGATGTGCCAATGGTCCGAATTGCCTTTTCTGCTTTCAATATCATCGTTTTCGGAAGAGCTTGCGTAGTTCCTGAATCTGAACTGAAAGGATTCTTTTAAGAACTTTTCTTCTTGTAACGGTAGTATAACCTGAAAAAATTCTTTTTTCAAATCGATGAGTGTGTCACCATAATGTATTTTCTCACTGTTATTATATGCGTAATACTCGGTAAGTATTGAATCTTGTTCATTAAAAGTAGCATGCCACACTTTGAGCCAGGTTTGTTCTTCCGGAACATAAAACTCAAGTAAAATGGTGTCTCCGGGTTCAGGAGTATCACCCAATCCGCCGGGCTGATAGTAAAAGCTAAGGAAAATGCTGCTATCACCGGGGTAATTTAAATTTATTTTTTGAGATGTTAATGTATCGGCTGCAAATTGCAAATTTTCTGCACCGGGATACACGCTTCCGTTATGGTTAATAGCATCTAAGGTAACTACGCCCATGGAAACAGGATTTATTGCATAGGTTGTATTTACGAAAGCGTATCGATCGATCCATAATGATGAATCGGGAAATATGGTTGGTTTAGAGAAATCATCAATAAACGGAAGTTCGAGAATAGCCTTGGATTGTTTTCTTTGTAAAGAAATATTTTTTTGTTTAAGATGATTTTTTATTGCAGGATTGATCTCTAATGGAGCTAAGGTTTCCTGTGCATAGAGGAAAAATGGCGCCAGTGATAAAATAGCGGATATGATATATTTGCGAAATGTTAACAACAAAAAATAAATTTAATTTTCTAATAATAAAGTATCGGGTTGTGTAAATTTCAATGAATCTACACTTAGCCACAGATCAACGGTTGAACCTAATCGTATTTGCTTATTCTCTTTGTAAACCGGATATTGTCTCCAGACTTTTGCCTGAGCAGTATCAACCGCTTCTACAACTGATGTGTCGTAAATAATAGCTCCCACATTTAATGCGGCTCTTAATAAACGATCTTTTGCTTCCATTAGTGTGTATTCAAAGAGATCTGGAAGGGTTGTTTTTTCGTTGCTTAATCCTTTCCCTAACACCAAATCTACTTTCGATCCTTTGGGAATCAATGTTCCGGGTTTAATTTCATCTCCATTAAATCGTTGTTTTAGTACATTATTAACAGCAATATCAGGAACATGAATTAATTTTCCGATTTCTAATCCAACATTTTTTAACACTGCTTTTGCTTGTCGGTGAGAAACACCAACGATATTAGGCATTTTTACTTTTTCGGGATTGAATGCATTGAGCGTAATAAATATTCGCCTGCCTTTTTTTACATTAAAATCAGGTTCTGGGTTTTGTTCAATTACAGTACCTTTGGGCATGTCATTATTATATACTGAATCGATAATTTCGATATTTAATTTGCTTTTTTCAGCTTTCTTATACACTTCTTCTTCGGAGAGTCCTCTAAAATCGGGAACAGAAATTTTTTGACCGTGATGTGTGTATATTCTTAAGGATAAGAAAGTTATCAAAAGGAGGCCTGCACCTATTAATAGGGCATAAAGCAAATTTTTGAAAAACACTTTGCTTTTTAAAAATTGTAATAAAGTCATTGTCCAGATTATTATATCAACACTAATGTTAACGTTGAGACAAATATAAAATTATGTATGCATAAACTAAAATAAATTTTATGCTAAATATATTCCTTTATTATTTTATAGTTTGTATCTCTTTCTACGGGAATCTTTCCTGCCTGCTTGATAAGTTCTACAATTTGCTGAGATGTCATGGTCGGTTTTTGCTCCTGAGAACCTGCCATCGAGTATATTTTGGTGGAGTCATCAATGGTTCCGTCAATATCATCCACGCCAAACGAAAGCGCTATCTGAGAGATATCTTTTCCCAGCATAGGCCAATAAGCTTTAAGGTGACTGAAGTTATCAAGAAAAATTCTGGATACAGCAAAATTTTTTAAATCTTCAAGGGTATTGACTTCTCCAATAGATGATAATGGATTGTTTGCTTTTTTGTATTTTAGAGGAATAAAGGTATTAAAACCATTGGTTATGTCTTGTAACTGTCTTAACTGATTTAAATGGTCAATGCGATGTTCATAGTTTTCGATGTGTCCGTAAAGCATGGTTGCATTGGATGGTATCCCTAGTTTATGTGCCGTTTCGTGAATTTTTAGCCATTGTTCGGCAGTTGATTTTTCGTGGCATACCTGTTGGCGAATTTCGGGGTTGAAAATTTCTGCTCCACCGCCCGGTATACTATCTAAACCAAAATCTTTCAGTTTTTTAAATCCTTCTTCCAGTCCTAAATGTGCTTTTCTGATCATAAACTCAAGCTCTACAGCAGTAAAAGCTTTGATATGTATTTTAGGAATCAATTTTTTTATTTCCTGAATCATTGTTCCGTAATAAAATAAATCACGATGTGGATGAACGCCACCCACAATGTGGATTTCTGTAATATCAGAATCTTTGTAAGGTCTTATTTTCTCTAGAATATCATTCATTGAATATTCCCAACTGCCTTCCTGATTTACTTTTCGGTGGTATGAACAAAATTTACAATCGTAAATACAAATATTGGTTGGCTCGATGTGTATATTTTTATTAAAATATACCTGGTTATTGTTCTTTTGCTGCTTTATAAAATTGGATAAGGCTCCTAAAACGCCTAAATCAAAATTGTAAAGTTCTACCCCTTCTTCAATAGTGAGTCTTTCATTTAGAACTATTTTTTCAACTATCGCTTTTTGCCGGATTGTTAAATGTTCGGATGTTTTTAGAAGATTGATCAAAACCGTTAAATTTTTGGATGTAAAATTAGCCTTTTTATTTTTCTGTTAATAGTTAATAACAAAAAAAATAAATGGTTGTTTAAACAGAAAAAGAGGTGAATTGGGGGTGATTAAGTATAAAATAGAGACAATAAAAAAAGTAAAGGCAATCAATATATTTGCCTTTACTTTTATAATTTTATATGAGAAATAATGTTATTTTCTGGAATTATACTCGTCAGAAACGGTAAGTTTTTTTCTTCCTTTTCCTCTTCTTTTAGCCAGTACTCTTCGTCCATTAGCAGAAGCCATTCGGTTTCTGAATCCGTGCTTGTTTTTTCTCTTCCTGTTTGATGGTTGAAATGTTCTTTTCATCTCAAAATATTTTAATAATGGTTTTAATTTTTCTTTTGGAATTGCAAAAGTAATGTTTTTTTCTTTCCTGCAAAAAGAAATCTAAAATTTAATTGGCAGGTATACCATTTTTTTTGTTTCAAAAAAAGGTTCCTCAAAATGCTGGTTGATATTAAAGACTTTTACGGCCGGTTTAAATTTTTTAATTTCTTCCGTTAAATCACCCCCTTTTAGATAAATAATTCCATTAGGTAATTCGTTTATTGAATTTTTATTGATTTTTCCTTTTACCCAGTTGTAAAATAGGGGTAAAGAGGTTACCGCTCTGCTAATGACAAAGTCATATTTTGATTTCACCTTTTCTGCTCGAATTTGTTCGGCATGGATATTTTTTAGTTCAATGGCATGGGCCACCTCATTTACAACTTTAATTTTTTTTGCAATAGAATCTACCAAATGAAAATGACATTCAGGAAAAAGTATTGCGAGCGGAATGCCGGGAAAACCACCTCCTGTGCCAATATCTATTATTTGGGTGTTCGGGACAAAATCTATAATTTTCGCAATAGCTAATGAGTGTAATACATGCCTTTCGTATAGATGATCGATATCTTTTCTTGAAATGACATTTATTTTATGGTTCCAATACTGATAAACTTTTTGAAGTTCTTGTAGTTGAGCTGATTGTTGTTCGGTTATAGAAGGAAAATATTTCTTGATAATTTTCATCCAGTACCGTTATTTTATATTAGGATTACTGTTTTTAAGAATATTAAACAAGAGTTCTCTTGCTCTAAACAATTGTGCTTTAACTGTACCTATAGGTAATCCTAATTCGTTGGCAATTTCTTCGTACGAATATTCTTTAAAATATCTTAATTCAACAAGTGTTCTGTAGCGTGGTTTTAGTTTGCTTACAACATTTCTTGTTAAAGCCATGCGTTGGCTTTTTATCATATCTTCTTCCGGATCGGGAGAGTCCGACTGTAAAGGGGTGGTTATATTCTCCTGTTCGTCGGAAGAGTGATCGAGTGAAATTAAGTTGGCCTTTTTCTTCCGGATAAAATCAATACAATTATTGGTTGCTATTTTAAACAGCCATGTTGAAAAAGCATAATTAGGGGTATATTGAGCTAAATTTTTAAAGGCTTTGCCAAAGGCTTCGATGGTTAAATCTTCAGCATCACTTTTATTATTGACCATTTTTAGAAGCATATAGTAAATGGCATCTTTATATCTTCCCAGTAATTCGGCATAAGCTTTTTCATCGCCTTTAACAGCAAGCTCTACCAGCTTGTAATCATGTTTTGCTTTTTCAGATAGATTCGGATTTATCTCCATCGATTCTTTTTTGTAAAAATATTTGATACCACAAAAACGATATTAAACCATGGCAAAATAATATCATATATTAGCGAAGGTAATAATAAATTTTTTTCATTTAGTCTTTTCATGGTAACTTTAATAATAGTTAATTGTAAAATGCTTCTAAAAATAAATGCTATAAGTATATATAAATAGAATTTAGTAAATAAAACTAATGATAAAATAAATGAGATATAATAAAAGAAACGGCTGCTTTGTTCCAGAAATAATCTCCATTGACTCCCAAACCGATATAATTTGCCGGTTGTGGTGTGTCGCTTTTTTTGTTTAAACCAATCGGACAATTTTGTTTCAGGTTTTGATTGTGTTTTGGCTTTGGAGGAGATTTCAACTGCTGTGTTTTTTTTATTGGCTACCTGGTTTACAAATAAGTCATCATCGCCCGATTCAAGATGATGATGTTTGGCAAAACCTTTATTGTCAAAAAAAAGTCTTTTTTTATAGGCAAGATTACGGCCTACGCCCATATATGGTTTTCCTGCTAAAGCATAAGCAAAGTATTGTATAGCGATAAAAAGGGTGTCGAATCGTATGAGGTTGTTTAATATCGACTTTCTTGATTCATATCCTCCATACCCTAATACGATTGATTTTTGTCCGTGGAGATTAGATTGCATTTGGTCAATCCACTGATTACTTTCAGGTTTACAATCCGCATCGGTTAAAAGTAGAATCTCATTTTTTGCTGCTTTTATTCCTATTGTTAAAGCAAGCTTTTTATTATGGATAAACTTTTCGTCCTTTTTTATGGTGGTTATTTTCAGGTGTTTGTGTGTTTTTTTTAATCGTTCCAGCACAAACTCAGATTCGTCTTCTGAACAATCATTTACAACAACAACTTCGTAATCGGGATAATTTTGGGTAAGCACTGAAGGTAGATTTTCTTCGAGGTTTTTTTCTTCGTTACGTGCACAAATAATTACCGAAACCGGTTCTTTTTCTGCACTTTTATGTTTTTGATTGTTATAAAATAAAATACGTAAATAATAAAAAAGGTAAAAATAGATTTGTATTAATAAGGTAATCCCAAATATAAGTATTACAAGATATAGAGGATGTTCAAGTAAAAGATTTAACTCAGCCACAATTTTTATGATTAATGTTGATAAAAGATAATAGGCAATTTTATTAAAGTTTTTTTTGTTAAACAAGATTTGTAATCTTAAGAAATGAATAATTTATTCACAATTGGTTATCTTTGAACCGAAATTTACAGGAAATGGAATTTGAAATTAATGCATTAGACACCCATAGCAAGGCAAGGGCAGGAACGGTTGAAACAGACCACGGACAAATAAATACTCCTATTTTTATGCCGGTAGGTACGGTTGGAAGTGTTAAAGGAGTCAATCAGCGGGATTTGTTGAATGATGTTAAGGCACAAATTATTTTAGGAAATACTTATCATCTATTCCTGCGACCCGGGATTGAGACTATTGAGTTAGCCGGAGGATTACATAAATTTATTAACTGGGATAAACCCATTTTAACCGATAGTGGCGGCTATCAGGTTTTCTCTTTAGCAGAAAACCGCAAGTTAAAAGAAGATGGAGCCCATTTTAGTTCCCATATTGATGGGTCGAAGCATATTTTTACACCGGAGAATGTAGTTGACATACAGCGAATTATAGGTGCAGATATTATTATGGCTTTTGACGAATGTACACCTTATCCATGCGATTATACGTATGCCAAAAAATCGATGCATTTAACCCATCGTTGGCTAGATCGCGGGATAAAGCAGTTTGATAAAACCGAACCTTTATATGGATACAACCAAACCTATTTCCCGATCGTTCAGGGAAGTGTTTATAAAGATCTACGCATTGAATCGGCTAAAACTATCGCTTCATATGAACGTGACGGCTATGCTATTGGCGGGTTATCTGTTGGCGAACCGGTTGAAGAAATGTATGACATGATTGAGGTGGTTAATGAAATATTACCCCATAATAAACCCCGATATTTAATGGGGGTTGGCACTCCTGCAAATATTCTGGAAGGTATTGCCCGGGGAGTTGATATGTTTGATTGTGTTATGCCAACCCGTAACGGACGAAATGGAATGTTATTTACTAAAGAAGGAATAATCAATATAAAAAATGTAAAATGGAAAAATAATTTTTCTCCCATTGAGGAGAATGGAGCGTCTTTTGTGGATGAAAAATTCTCGAAAGCTTATCTTAGGCATTTAATTGTTTCTAAAGAAATTTTAGGAGCTCAAATTGCCAGTTTACATAATTTAAGCTTTTATTTGTGGTTGGTTACTGAAGCCAGAAACAAAATCATTGATGGTTCTTTTTCCTCGTGGAAAAAGGAAATGGTAAAAAAACTTGCAGTAAGATTATGAGATATTTGGGACTAAAAAAAATTGATATATATATTATCAAGAAGTTCCTTGGAACATACTTCTTTGCTATTCTGCTTATCATTAGTATAGCTGTTGTTTTTGATATTTCTGAGAAAATTGAAGATTTTATCGAAAAAGAAGCGCCGCTAAGAGAGATTGTTTTTGATTATTATATGAACTTTATTCCCTATTTTGCGAACCTGTTTAGTTCACTGTTTACCTTTATTGCCGTAATTTTCTTTACCTCCAAAATGGCTTATAACACAGAGATTATTGCCATATTAAGTAGTGGAGTAAGTTTTCGACGCATGTTATATCCCTATTTTATTTCAGCCTTAATCATTGCCATATTTTCTTTTATGCTGATGGCCTATATTATTCCTCCTGCTAATGCGGTCAGGCTTGATTTTACTTATAAATATGTTAAGAATCCAATACGAAATACAGATAAAGATATTCATCGGCAGATTGAACCGGGAGTATTTATATATATGAAAAGCTATAATACCTCAAATGATATAGGATATAAATTTTCGATGGAACAATTTGATGATGATGGAAATCTTCAGTCTAAATTAATCTCAGATTATGTAAAATGGGATTCTACAAATAATAAATGGAGTATACGAAATTATTACATACGAGAAATAGATGATCTTAATGAAAAAATTATTACCGGCACATCCATAGATACTGCTTTAAAAATGAAACCCGAAGAGTTTAAGCGTATTGCTAATTTCATGGAAACGATGAATATCCATGAGCTCAATGACTATATTGATGAGCAACGTATGCAAGGGGCTGATGTTAATAGCTTATTGATTGATAAATATAGCCGGGTAGCCTATCCTTTTTCTACATTTATTCTCACCTTAATAGGTGTGAGTTTATCCTCACGAAAAATTCGTGGAGGAATAGGTATGCACATTGGTTTTGGTTTGTTACTGAGCTTCTCTTATATTTTGTTTATGCGTTTTTCAACGATGTTTGCTATTAGCGGAACAATGAACCCTTTATTTGCGGTTTGGCTACCGAATCTTGTTTATGCCATTATAAGCCTATTCCTTTATAGGTTGGCTCCAAAATAATCGGCCTACAGGGTAAACATCTTCAAAAAGATCGAAAAATATTACTAAAATTATACATTTGATTTTTAGGATCTTGTATTAGGGTAAAAGATTATTGTTGAAATTAAATTTTTTTGAATAAAATGGTTTTTGTAACGTTGTACTGAAATTTTGTAACAATCTGCTTATATCGCTTACAAGCTTATAAGCTAATAATAACTAAATGTACAAGATATGTCTTTGAAAAGAAAAATTCTTGAACTTCAAAAAAAGCGGGAAAAAGTTCTCCAGGGAGGAGGCGAGAAAGCCATTGAGAAACAGGTGGCTATGGGAAAAATGACTGCTCGCGAAAGAATTATTACCTTACTGGATGAAAATTCTTTCCACGAATATGATTTATTCGTAGAGCACGAAGCTCGCGATTTTAACATGGATAAAAAAGTCCTCCATGGTGATGGTGTAATCATTGGAACAGGAACAATTTTTGGAGCTCCGATTTGTATTTATGCACAAGATTTTACGGTTGCTGGTGGTTCACTGGGATTAATGCATGCCAGAAAAATCACTAAAATCATGGATCATGCCATGAAAATGAGAGTACCCATCATTGGAATTAACGATTCCGGAGGTGCACGTATACAGGAAGGGGTTAATTCGTTGGCCGGATATGGTGAGATATTTTACCGTAATACAACTGCCTCAGGTGTTATTCCTCAAATATCGGTTATTCTTGGTCCTTGTGCCGGTGGAGCTGTTTATTCTCCTGCATTAACCGACTTTGTTTTTGTGGTGGATAAAATCTCAAAAATGTTTATTACAGGTCCTGAAGTAATCAAAACGGTATTGGGCGAAGAAATATCGATGGAAGATCTGGGTGGTGCCCGTGTTCATAGTGAAATTACCGGGAACGCACATTTCTATGCCGAAAGCGAAATAGAATGTTTTGATAAAATTAAGGAACTGATTACTTACATTCCATGGAATAACGGACAGAAGGCCCGTGCGTTTGAACCCAAAGATCCAAAACCTGAATTTAAAATTGATGAAATAGTTCCTGGTAATCCAAAAGAACCTTACGATGTTAGGGATGTTATTCGTGGTATTACGGATAGTTCTGAGTTTTTTGAAATTCAGGAGATGTGGGCTAAAAATATTGTTATTGGTTTTGGCCGTGTTCACGGAGAAACCATTGGTTTTGTTTGTAACCAGCCTTTAGTGCTTGCAGGAGTGCTGGATGTGGATTCTTCGGATAAAGCAGCTCGCTTTATAAGATATTGCGACGCATTTAATATTCCTATTGTAACCTTGGTTGATCTACCCGGTTACCTGCCCGGAGTTGACCAGGAGCACGCCGGCGTTATTCGACACGGGGCTAAAGTTCTTTATGCATATTCCGAAGCTACTGTACCTAAAGTTACCGTAATCCTTCGAAAGGCCTATGGTGGTGGATATATTGCAATGAATTCGCGCCATTTAAATGCAGACTTTGTTTTTGCATGGCCGGGAGCTGAAATTGCTGTTATGGGACCTGAAGGAGCTGCAAATATTATCTTTAGAAAAGAAATCATGTCAGCCAAGGATCCTGAGAAAATGCGAAAACAGAAAGTTAAAGAGTATAAACAAAAATTTGCTAACCCATATGTAGCAGCTGCAAAGGGATATGTAGATTCGGTTATTGAACCCAAAGAAACACGAAAATTGTTGCTGCATGCCATTGAAGTTTCGAAAAATAAAGTCGACAGGAAACCGATTAAGAAACATGGAATTCCTCCATTTTAAACGTTAATGTTATGGTAGCAAAATCAAAATCTGATAATAAAGAAACAGCTCCTGATGAAAAGGATGAAACACAAAAGAAACGATTTAAAACTTTTGTTGTCGACGGGGATAAATACCGCACACTGTTAACGGATAAATTTAAGAATAGAAAAAAATGGGAAGAACCTGACGAACGAAAGATCTATTCTGAAATTCCAGGAACAGTAATAAAAATTCATGTTGAAGAAGGACAAAAAGTGAAAGAAGGGGATTTAATGATGGTGTTAGAAGCCATGAAGATGAAGAATAAAATCTTGTTTCTATCCGACGGAGTGGTTAAAAAGATTCATATTAAAGAATCTGAAAGAATCCCAAAAGGGAAATTAATCATGGAACTCAAATAATTCTATACGAAAAATCCGGGGTCTTTTACTCCGGATTTTTTATAACCACTCAGTCCATAGAAAATAATTCCGAAAAATATTTTTCAGCGAAACTTTATTTTTAAAAATGCCATAAACACCGGATCCACTCCCAGACATGGAGGCATAAACAGCTCCTGCATCGTATAATTGCTCTTTAATTCTTTTGATTTCCGGATATTCATGAAAAATAACTTCTTCAAAATCGTTATTTATTTTATCCTTCCAGGTTTCAACAGGTTGCTTAATGAGCTCGGTTAATTTATCCGTGGGCTTTTGTGGTTTTATCTTTTGGTAAGCAGCCGCTGTATTTACATGAATGAAAGGATAGATTAAAACAAGAAAATATCCTTTTAAGTTAAGTGTTGCAGGAAATAACACATTGCCCTTTTCTGTGGCAGATGATGGCTTGTTCAGTATAAAAAAAGGACAATCACTTCCAGCTTTCCCGGCTATTTCTTGTAACCTGGTTTCCTGCAGATTTAACGCCATAACTGAATTTAACATTTTTAAGGTAAATGCAGCATCTGCTGAACCACCTCCCAAGCCCGCGCCAATTGGAATGATTTTATGAAGATGCATGGTTACAGGCATTAATGAATAATGTTCATTTAAAAGATCATAAGCTTGTATACAAATATTATTTCTTTCCTGCCCGGAGTCAATGGGCAGACCTGTTGAGGTAAAGGAAAATTTATTTTTTGATGCTTTAATTTCCAAAATGTCAGATAAACATATGGGATAAAAGATCGTTTCTATGTTATGAAATCCATCCGCTCGTTTTTCTGTAATATGAAGGCCTATATTAATTTTAGCATTTGGGAAATTTATCATTGTATATAAAATTAAAAATTCCAGATTGATTACAAATTTAGATTATTGCTGGTAATCATCATAATAAAATTGTAATTAACAATTGTTAATAACTTCCGTTAAAAAAAAGAAGAAAAGAAATAAAGGAATTACTATGAAAAATGATTCGTGTATGCTTACCTTTGATTTCCCAAAAATAAAAAAAATATGGCCGGAAACACGAAAAATTTTTCACACTCGAAACAATTGGCGCAAAGTATTGATTACGGTAAGATGCCACCACAGGCATTAGATCTGGAAGAAGCAGTTCTTGGGGCTGTTATGCTTGAAAAAGATGCCATTATTGCCGTAATGGATATTGTTAGTCCGGAATGTTTTTATAAAGATGCCCACAAAAAAATTTTTAAAGCGGTTTTAGATTTATCCCAGGATTTACAGCCTATAGATATTTTAACCGTAACCGAAGAGTTGCGAAAAAGAGATGAGCTTGATGACGTGGGAGGACCTTTTTTTCTTACGCAGTTAACCAGTAAAGTTGCTACGGCTGCACATATTGAATATCATGCCCGTATCATTGCTCAAAAATATATTCAGCGCGAGTTGATTCGTGTTTCGTCAGAGATACAAAACAAAGCTTATGATGATTCCATTGATGTAAATGATTTAATTGATTTTTCCGAATCGGAACTGTTTAAGGTGGCCGAAGGGAACATTAAAAAAGAAACCTCCAAAATCGGAGCGATAATTCAGGAAGCCATCAGCCAGATTGAAGAAGCCTCTAAACGTGAAGATGGATTAAGTGGGGTGCCCTCGGGATATACTAAACTGGATCGTGTGACCTCAGGATGGCAAAAATCCGATTTGGTAATTATTGCTGCACGTCCATCCATGGGTAAAACGGCTTTTGTTTTGTCGATGACCCGAAATATGGCTGTTGAGCACCAAAAAGGAGTAGCCATTTTTTCCCTGGAAATGTCATCGGTACAGTTGGTTAACCGTTTAATTGTAAGCGAAACCGAATTGTCGTCGGATAAAATTAAAAACGGCAGACTTGAACCCTATGAATGGGAGCAGCTTGAATATAAAATTAAAAAACTGGTTGAGGCACCTATCTATATTGATGATACGCCGGCAATATCCGTTTTTGAACTACGGGCAAAATGCCGTAGATTAATGAGTCAGCAGCAGGTAGATGTTATTATTATCGATTATTTGCAGCTTATGACCGGAACATCAGAAACACGTGGTAATCGTGAGCAGGAAGTTAGTATGATCTCACGATCGCTGAAAGGAATTGCCAAGGAATTAAATGTACCCATTATTGCTTTATCGCAGCTAAACCGTTCGGTTGAAATGCGGTCTGGTTCTAAGCGTCCCCAATTGTCAGACTTGCGGGAATCAGGTGCCATTGAGCAGGATGCCGATATGGTAATGTTTATTCATCGTCCTGAAAAATATGGATTTATCGAAGATGATGCAGGAAACTCGTTACTCGGTATAGCTGAAATTATTCTGGCAAAACATCGTAATGGTGCTTTAGCTGATATTAAGCTTAGATTTAGAGATGAATTAGCTAAATTCGAAGACCTTGAAGATGATATGATTGGAGATTTTCCTGTTGAAAATGATATGAATGGAGGAGCTGTTACATTTGGTTCAAAAATGAACGAAGAAGATAAATCGAAAAAAGATAATAAAGACGATATTTTTGATTTAGGGAGTAATACAAACTTTGATAATGAAGCTCCATTTTAAATTATGGAGCTTTTTTTTATAATATTTTTTTTAACTCTTTTAACGAAGATATTTCATGTGTAATGTTTTCTGTATGTTCTTTCCTGCCGGGATTAAAGTATACCTGATCGAGTCCGAATTTTTTTGCACCAATGATATCTCCGTCTAAATCATCACCAATCATTACACTTTCTTTCTTTTTAGCATTTACTGTTTTTAAGGCATGTTCGAAAATTTTTGCATTTGGTTTTTGGGCTCCCGCATTTTCTGAGGTGAAAACTTTTTTAAAATAAGGATCCAGCTGGCTGTTTTTTAGCTTGGTGAATTGAACTTCATTAAAACCGTTGGTAATGATATACAGGCTATATTTATCTTTCAGGTAGTCTAATGTTTCATAAGTACCCGGGAAAAGCCTCTTTTTGGTTGGACTAATTTCGATATAATCCTGTCCAATTATTTTGGCCAGCTCTTCGTTTTTAACCCCAAACTCTTCCAGTGTAAGGTCAAATCTTTTATAGGTTAATATCGATTTCTTAATTTTACCGTCACGGTAAATCTTCCATAAACGTTCATTATGTTTCACATAAGTACAGTAAAAATTATCAAAGGTTTTGAAAATTTTATGTAACGCATGTTTTTTATATATGTCCTGAAAAGTTTCTTTTGCATTGCTTTCAAAATCCCATAACGTGCGGTCCAGATCAAAATATATATGTTTATATTTTTTCATTATTAAAGGGTTGTTGAATTTTAAAAGCACAAAGGTATAATAATTCTGGAAAAGGCAGAATGGAAAAAATATTTTAACCCTTACAGGAAATAATCATGAGGAGTAATTAAATAGCTGTTTATATTTTCTTTGTTGTTGAATCTATTCACTGAATTTTTGAATTAATCCGTAGAGATGGTTTATTATCTATACCTTTACTTTAAAATTTCAGTTAAAATACGTATTTTTAATTGCTGAAAAAATTGTTTAATGCATGCGGTTATGAAAAGATATACCTTAGTTTATTTACTTTCAATTTGTAGTTTTTTAATTATCCTTGCATCGTGTAAGAATCAGGGAGAGAAAGAAACATTTATAAAAAAACTGGAAAGAAATAAAGAGTCGATTGCTGTTGGTGTTTATAAACCCAACGAGAACGATGTCATGTATACCCGTGAAATCATTGAGGCTTTAAAAATTGATGGAGGCATTGTAGCCGTTAGTTTAGATCATAAAGATATTAAACGTTCGAAGCTTGAAAATATTGATGTTTTAATTTTTCCTGAGTTTAGAAATGAAATTGAAATCGATGAGGATTTGATGGATATCATTAAAGATTTTTCGGTCAATAAAGGAAAAGGAATTGTAAGCCTGGGAAATGGATGCAGGATATTATCCTTACATGATAATCGTAGAGGTTTAAACTTAATTCCTGTAAAAATTGTAGCTCCACAGCCGGGAGAATCCCAAAATGGTATTATGAAATTTGAATTAACCGGAAAAGGGGAAAAAATATTTACGGAATTAAAAAATACGCAACATTTATTTATTGATTTTCAGAGCGGGCCAATTATTGATCTGGAAAGCAATAAAGAACAATTAATTGGTTTGGTTGGAAAAAAATCCAACAGCCCGGTTGGGATTCCTTTTTTTGTTACATTTCCCTCCGGTAAAGGTAAGATATTTATTTCTACCGCCCATCCCGAAATTACAACAGGTATGCGATGGATGATTCCAAGAATGGTTCGTTGGACCGTTGGCCGGGATTTAGTTTCATACGATAACAATGTGGTACGCCCGGGATTTTTTAAGCAGGAAGTGATTCTAAATGAAAAGAACCGTAAGGAAATCGATGAATTAATGGATTTACTTACCCGGGGCGATAAAAATCAGAAAATAAAAGCAATGGATAAATTGGCAAACACCTATCCTTGGCTGGCCGCCGTAAAAGTTAAAGATCTTTTGTCGGATCCAAACGATAACGTCAGATTGAAAGCTGCTGAATTTTTAACTCATATTGAGTATACATTAGCCATTACTGATCTTGAAAAAGCGGTAAAAAAGGAACGAAAGCGCAAAGTAAAAGAGCAGCTTTTAGCCCTTGAAAAAGAAATGGGTAGCATGATCGAACAGCAAGTTTCAGTAAATTAATTAATTATGACTAATATTTTTGTTTTCTTTATATTGGGTATAGCCGTAGGCTCCTTAGCCGGCTGGTTAATAAGTAAATTTTTTTATCAAAGTAAAACCGGACTATCCATTGAAGAAGCAGATAAACTAAAAAATGAATTCAATAGAATCCATACCGAACTTCAGATAAAAGAAGAACGACTATCCCATTTCATTGGTCAGCTGGAAACTGTAAAAGCCGAAAAAGATAAAAAAGATGAAATGGTAATTGATTTACGAGAAGCGCTTAGAGAAAAGGAATCCGATCTGAAACATCTACATGAACGACTGCTTGAGCATAAAAAGGAAGTTGATGAACTGCAACAGCGTTTTAAGACCGAATTTAAAAATCTTGCCAATGAAATCTTAGAAGAGAAAACCGGTAAATTTACCGAGCAGAATAAAATTAACCTGGATACCATCTTAAAACCATTACAAGAAAAAATAAAAGATTTTGAGAAGAAGGTTGAAGAGACACACAAAAAAGATATTGCCGACAGGGCATCGATACAAGAACGTATTAAACATCTGATAGAAACCAGTAACCAAATAAGTGACGATGCCAGGAATTTAACCAAAGCACTTAAAGGAGAATCAAAAACACAGGGCGGATGGGGTGAGCTAATCCTGGAAAATATCCTGGAAAGATCCGGATTGGTAAAAGACCGAGAATATTTTGTGCAACAATCGTTTAAAGATGAGGCCGGGAACAGGTTTCAGCCTGATGTTATTGTGAAATACCCCGGTAACCGGAGTGTTGTTATCGACTCAAAAGTATCGTTAACCGCTTACGAAAGATATGTTTCGGCTACAGATGATTTTTCGCGTGAAAAAATGCTCAATGAACATTTGGTATCGGTTAAAAATCACATTAAACAGTTAAGTGAAAAAAATTATCAGAATTTATATCAGCTAAAATCACTCGATTTTGTGATGATGTTTATGCCCGTAGAACCGGCATATCTGGTGGCTATCCAAAAAGATCCCGATTTGTGGAATTTTGCTTACGAAAAACGGATTTTGCTGATTAGTCCTACCAACCTAATTGCAGCATTGAAAATGATTGCCAGCATGTGGTTGCAGGAATATCAAAGTCAGAATGTGATGGAAATTGCACGACAAAGCGGTGCGTTATATGATAAGTTTGTTGGACTGATAGACGATTTACAAGATATTGGCAACAAGCTGGAATCTACCCGTAAGGCATATGATAATGCAATGAATAAAATTTCTACCGGAAAAGGAAACCTGATTTCTCGTGCGCAAAAAATTAAAGAGCTGGGCGCTAAAACAAAAAAAGAGATTCCGCAGGAGCTGCTGGATGATTAATGAAAAAAAAACGCATTAAAAATGGCTGTAAAAGAGATCCTGTTAATAGGAAACCCGCTGCTAAGAGAAAAGTCCGAAGACATAACTGATTTTAATGCAGCCTTGAATAAACTGGTGAATGATCTGAAAGATACATTAATAGACTTCCAGCAACGTAAAAAAACCGGCCGGGCAATAGCTGCTCCACAGACAGGTGTTCTGCAAAAAGTAATTTATGTACATACAGCAAGCCGTTCGTTTGCATTGATTAATCCTGAAATAACCTGGGAGAGCGATGAGACTTTTGAAGTATGGGATAGTTGCTTTAGTTTTGATGTGGCCTTTTTTGTAAAAACAGAGCGCTACAAGACTATAAAAGTGAAGTTTTATGACGAACGGGGAAACAAATTCGAAGAAGTTTTTAAGGATGACTTATCTGAATTACTGCAACACGAAATTGACCACCTAACAGGTATTCTGGCCACCGACCACCTGAAAAGCAATAAAGATATCATCATGAGGGAAGAATGGGAGAAAAGATATCAATAACTAAAATCTATTTTATTCATCGCTGCCATGTTAATAGGTTGATATCCAAAAAGAAATACATTAACTTGGGTTTATTCAATTATTTTTTATAATATCGCCGATTAATTAATAAATGGATGATAAAACCTATATATATCGTAATTAGCCTGTTAATTATTAATTTGGATGTTGTTGATCGTTATTTTCAACCTGATTATTTCCAACAACGACAGCAGTTGGTAAATACTGATTTTTATGATTGGAAAAAAGAATTAGTTGATTCATTCGACATTCCGGAGCCAGCCATTAATATGGCATTAAACGGTTTTTATGATTTGGAAAATAAAAATTTGCTGACCAAAGATTCGTTACTTACAATAATAGATTTTAGCAGCCCTTCTACTGATAAACGTTTATATATTTTAGATATAAAAAACCAGAGACTATTAAAACATACTTTGGTAGCCCATGGGATAAATACAGGGAATGTTTTTGCCGAATCATTTTCTAATGTTCGTGAATCCAGAAAAAGTAGCCTGGGATTCTATATAACCAAAGATACTTATTATGGCGAACATGGCTACTCTCTGCGAATACAAGGTATGAGTAAAGGGATTAACGATAAGGCAGCAGACAGAGCCATTGTTATACATGGTGCCGATTATGTTAGCCAGGATTTTATTGAATCGTTTGGACGGATTGGAAGAAGTTTCGGGTGCCCCGCTTTACCTATTGATGAAACAGATGAGATCATCGATCTGATAAAAAATGGATCTTGTTTATTTATTTATCATCCATCATTAATACCTATATCTCCATCTGATCTGGTAAAATTTGATTAATTTCTTTTTGGTCCAGATTATAAATATCATTGAAAAATTTAAGTTCGGATTGACTATCTGCAGAACAAGTGATGTATTGGATGTGGATATCCATTTTTTGTGGTAAGTCAATGATATGATGTTCTTTTTCACTGATCAAAGTATTGAAATCAGTTTTGTTTTGAGAAAAATTCTTATCAATTAAATATTGTGCCAATTGTTCCGGATTTTCAAGTCGTATGCATCCATGCGAGTAAGTTCTGTTTTGGGTTTTAAATAAACTTTTAGCTTGTGTGTCGTGCAGATAAACGCTATACTCGTTAGGAAATAAAAATTTAACCTGCCCCAGGGCATTATACGAGCTGTTTATTTGTCTTACCCAGTACCGGTTTCCCAGCGGATCCGGTTTCGACCAGTCGATGATGGAATCAGGCATCCGTTCTTCATTATTATTAATGATAAAATACCCATTGCGCGACAGGTAGCTTGAATCTTTTCTGATTTTATGAATCATTTCTTTATGAACAATGCTTTTGGGTACAGTCCAGTAAGGATTGGCAACAACTTTTTCCAGACTGCTGGAGAATACCGGGGTTGGGGTATGTGTTTTTCCTACAATTACATTAAAAACACGTTTGATCTGATTGGATTCTATAACCTGAAGTTTAAATTCGGGAATATTTACAAATAAATAACTGTTCCCTGAATGATTTAATTTTCTAAGCCTGTGTAAATTTAAACATGCCTGGTAATATTTTTGTTCCAATAGTGATACCAGTTTCTCGTGAGTAGCATGATTCAAAACCGAGTCGTGAGGTAAAAGGTAACGACCTTGTAATTTATACAAGGCATTTGATTTTTTATTGGAGCTATTAAATTTGGGCGACTCACTTATTCCGGCATAATAAAAACTTTTGGCCAGTACCTTATCATCAATAAATGAAGGGGTTGTATATTTTATCGATAAATTCATATCAATAAAAAAGGATAAAGAATGCATTATTTTTTGATATTGTACAATTTGTGGCTGAACAGATCCAATCTTTTGTTGAAGATTTTTTTGCTCTATTGCTTCGTTTAAAAGATAAGGCAGGTCTTCTAGATATGCATGGTTTACTATCGAATCTGTTTTTACGATTCCTTGATTTAAGTATATTAATGCTTTTAATGCTGAGAAGGTGGTGCTTATCTCTAATTGAGCTAAATCGGTATACGCGTTTTTAGCATTAGGATGATGTACTTTCTGAAGTAGCGATTGTATATCATTAAAAGAAAAATAATCAAAAGGAAACCCATAATACTTAGCACTATCTAATAAATTGTAGATGATTTTAAATTGAGCATTTGTATTGAATTTTTCTATCCATGCCGGCTCAAAATTTCTTAGCTGATAAAATTCTATTAACAGACTCTTTACCCGGTTATCTATGCTTTGGGTGGAAACACTGTCATTAGCTGCAAAATGAATATTTGCTTGTGTAGATATAAGTTCTGCTAACCGGGAATTGTTTTGAACAGGATAAGGATGATGGTAACTTACCATTAAAATTAAAAACAGAAGCAACAGTAAATTTCGAATCCCTGTGAAAAGATATTTTTTGAACCTTTTTTCTTCAGGAAAATAGAAATTTAATAATTGATCTTCCGTTTTCATTTTTTAAGAGCTTTTATCTAATTGTACGGGAATTTTTTAAAAAGGAATTTTTTTTTAGATGAACTACACGAATTTTTTGATAAACATTATTTAAATGTAAATAAGATTTCCTTTTTTGTTGTATAACTCTGAAAATCAGTCTTCTAGGGTTAGTTTTGTGTGGAGTAGGGTATTGTAAGGGTATTTTTATTGTTGAATCAAAAGGAGAAGATCCTCATTTAATTCTTTACAACGACAATAATTATTTTTTTATTTTAAAATAATAATGTTCTGGAAAAAATACTACTTTTCATCCTGTAATTAAGCAATAATTAATATATTTGGTTTAATTATGATATCATAAGCTATGAGGCCAAAACCATCTTTTATCCTTTCTTTTCTTCTATTATTCATTTTTAATCAGTGTTCAATTTCTTACCGTGTAAAAAAAAATCCTGAAGAACTCATCCATGGTTATGTTAAACCCGGATTTGAAGAGGTGAAAGATGCTTTTGTTGAAAATTTTACGAAACGGGAAGAGTACGGAGCAGCATGTGCCATATATTATAAAGGAGAAAAAGTAGTAGACCTTTGGGGTGGATACAAAAATTCGATCACCAAAGAGAAGTGGGAAGAAGATACGAAAGTTATCGTTTTCTCCACAACCAAAGGATTAGCTGCGATATCGCTGGCCATTGCTTATTCTAAAGGGTGGCTTGATTATAATCAAAAGGTATCTTACTATTGGCCCGAGTTTGCCCAAAACGGGAAAGAAAATATTACCGTAAACCAATTATTGGCTCACGAAGCAGGATTGTGTCTTGTGGATGAAAAATTTGAAATTACCGATTTAAAAGATTTTGATTATATCGCTGAAATTATGGCCCGGCAAAAGCCTTTATGGGAGCCTGGACAGCAACACGGTTACCATCTGGCAACGATGGGTATGTATATGAACGAGTTAATGAGGCGTGTTGATCCTGATAATCGATCTATCGGACAGTTTTTTGCCGAAGAGATAGCCAAACCCATGAATTTGGATTTTTATATTGGTTT
>JBNJFS010000008.1:0-25411 GCA_051747085.1 Bacteroidota bacterium | reverse complement strand
AGCGGTTAATTATATCAAATAAATGAGTAATGGAAATAAAAAGAAAAGATCACGAACAGCCGTTGGCAATAGAAAAATGGGGTTGGCGTTACCATCATACCGGTATTCCAACCAAAGAAAAAATTCAAGATGAAAGATATATTCCCCATCTAAAATTCTATGTCGGTGGATTTGACTCCAGTCCGTTCGGTATAGAATGGATGCGGTTTGATGATGACAGCCCATTCGACGAACTCATTAAAACCGTTCCTCACATTGCTTTTGAAGTAGATAATTTGGAAGAAGCGCTTTCACGTGCCGATTTCCGTATTTTAAATCAAACCAATGCACCATCGGAAGGCGTTCGTGTGGCAATGATTGAACACGACGGTGTACCTATAGAATTAATTGAATTTACGCAAAAAAATCCCGAAACCTGATACCAGGTTCCGGAATAATTATTCTAATGAACAATTATTATTCTACTTTAATTGTTCGAAATTAAATTCACCTTCTTTATATTCTTCAATGGGTGCACACGAGCACATCAGGTTTCTGTCACCAAATCCGTCATCAATGCGGCTAACACTTGGCCACAATTTATTTTCACGTACCCATTCCAATGGGAAAGCTGCTTTTTCTCTTGCATATGGTCTCTCCCATTTGTCAGCAACCGCTACATTCTGAGTATGCGGAGCATTTCTCAACACATTGTTTTCTGCATCGGTTTTGCCGTCTTTTACTTCCATAATTTCTTTATGGATAGCAATCATGGCATCAACAAACCGGTCCAGCTCCTGCATTGATTCACTTTCGGTAGGCTCAACCATTAATGTTCCATGTACCGGGAACGATAGTGTTGGGGCATGGAAACCATAATCCATTAAACGCTTGGCAATATCGGCTTCGGTGATATTCGCCATTGGTTTAAAGTTACGGCACTCAACAATCATTTCGTGGGCTACAAAGCCTGTTTCGCCCGAATATAAAATATCATAATATCCTTTTAATGAGGCAGCAATATAATTCGCATTTAAGATGGCAATTTTTCCGGCCATGGTTAGTCCATCGCCGCCCATCATCTTAATAAAGGCATGAGAGATGGTTAAAATACTGGCACTACCCCATGGAGAAGCTGCAATAGCATGAATGGCTTTTTCTCCACCGGTTTTAACTACCGGATGCGAAGGAAGATATGGTTTGAGCTTTTCGTTAACACCAATTGGACCAACTCCGGGGCCACCACCACCATGTGGAATGGCAAATGTTTTATGTAAATTCAGGTGACAAACATCGGCACCCTGAATGGCCGGATTAGTTAATCCTAACTGGGCATTCATATTTGCACCATCCATATAAACCAATCCACCGTTATCGTGAATAATCTTATTCATTTCTTTAATCTTACTTTCAAAAACACCATGAGTAGATGGATAAGTAACCATCCATGCAGCAAGATTATCTTTATGTTCTTCGGCTTTCTTTTTTAAGTCTTCAATATCAATATTTCCGTTCTTATCGCATTCAACCACAACAACCTTCATTCCGGCCATTACTGCACTTGCAGGGTTAGTTCCATGTGCCGATGAAGGAATTAATGTAACATTTCGGTGTCCTTCTCCATGTTCAATATGATATTGTCGAATGACCATTAACCCGGTATATTCTCCTGATGCACCAGAGTTTGGTTGGAATGATATAGCATCAAAACCGGTAATCTCTTTCAGATCTTCTTCCAACTCGGTAAATAATTGATGATAACCTTCGGCCTGGTCGGCAGGAACAAACGGATGTAACCCGCCAAATTCGGGCCAGCTTAAAGCAAACAGTTCAGTTGCCGCATTTAACTTCATGGTACAAGAACCAAGCGAAATCATCGAGTGCGTTAATGAAAAATCACGCCGCTCAAGCTTCTTAATATAACGCATCATCTCTGTTTCGCTGCGATACTGTTTGAAACAGTCGAGCGTTAAGAAATCGCTGGTGCGTTTAAATTTGTCATCAAATGCTGTTTTTTCTGTGATATGACAAACAGCATCAACCTTTTTACCGCCAGCTTCAGCAAAAATATCAACAATATTATTAATATCCTGGATTAATGTGGTTTCGTCGGTACTAATGCCAATGGTATTTTTATCAATATAGTTTAGATTAATTTCCTTAGCCAGTGCTAATTTTCTTATTTGTTCAGCCTTAACATCACCGAGGTTGATTGTTAATGTATCGAAAAAGTTTTTGTTCTCCTGTTCAAATCCTAACTCCTTGAGTTTTTCGTTAAGGGTAACCGCCATATGATGTATATGCAGGGCAATTCTTTTAAGCCCTTCGGCACCATGATAAACGGCATACATTCCTGCCATGGTTGCCAGTAAGGCTTGTGCTGTACATATATTTGAAGTTGCTCTTTCGCGCTTAATATGTTGTTCGCGTGTTTGCAGTGCCATACGTAAGGCCGGTTTGTTTTGAGCATCTTTTGAAACACCAATAATACGGCCCGGAATATTTCGTTTATACTTTTCGAGTGTTGCGAAATATCCGGCATGCGGACCGCCATATCCCATTGGGATACCAAAGCGTTGAGTAGAACCAACCACAACATCGGCACCCCATTCTCCGGGAGGAGTTAAAATTGCAAGGCTCATAATATCTGCAATAACAGCAACGGCAGTTTCATTCTCGTGAGCTTTGGCCACAAAATCTTTATAATCTTCTATTTTACCATCGGCTGCAGGATATTGAACCATGGCCCCAAAAACTTTATCATCAAGTTTAGCTTCGTTAAATTTTCCTTTTCGGATTTCAATACCCAAAGGCTGAGCACGGGTTTCTAACACATCCAATGTTTGTGGAAAAATATTTTCATCAACAAAAAAAGTATCTGCCCCCGCTTTAGCTTGTTTTCGAGGACGTGCGTTATGCAACATAATCATTGCCTCGGCAGCAGCAGTAGCTTCGTCAAGCAATGAGGCATTGGCTAATTCCATGCCTGTTAAATCCATTACTACCGTCTGAAAATTAAGCAAAGCTTCTAATCGTCCCTGCGAAATTTCTGCCTGGTATGGGGTGTAGGAAGTATACCATCCCGGATTTTCCAATATATTTCGATGAATAACCGACGGGGTAATGGTATCATAATATCCTAATCCGATAAATGATTTATACAATTTATTTTTTGCAGCAATTTTTTTAAGCTTTTTCAGATATTCGTATTCGCTAATACCTTTACCAAGTTGCATGGGTTTATCAAGCATAATGGATGAAGGAACTGCTTTTTCAATTAATTCGTCCAGGCTTGATACACCAACTTTTTTTACCATGGTTTCAATCTCATGATCTCTTGGACCATTATGACGTTGAACAAAATTATCTAGAGCCATTTTTATAATTGTTTAATATTTATAAATAACATTTGTTAAAATTCACGGGCTAATTTAAGCATAAGTATAATGAATTAACATTAAAAAAATCATGTTGTTGATTTTTGACTATATGTTTTAAAACAAGTTTAAAATTTTATTGTTCATGATTTTCATTCCCTATTTAGTAAAAAAGGGATTGGTTGATTTCTCGTGATGAATAGTTGTTGAATCACCATGCCCGGGATAAACAACAAATTCATCGTCAAGTATAAAAAGTTTTTGTTTGATACTATTGATTAAGGTGTTATAATCACCTCCGGGCAGATCGGTTCTTCCAATACTACCCTTAAACAATACATCCCCCACAACAGCAAAGCGCTCATCATTAGCAATAATTGCAATACTTCCGGGCGAATGACCCGGAACATGGCGAACCTCGAGGATTGAACTTCCAAAGGTTATATTCTCGCCATCAACCACAAATTTATTAGGTTTGGGTGGTTCTTTTACCTGAAAACCAAAAGCCAAAGCCATATCGTTTGCCCGTTCTATTAATGGCAGATCATCCTGGTGGGCAATTGACGGAATATTGTATTTTTCCATCACATCTGCATTCCCCATGATATGATCGATATGACAATGCGTATTTATAAGATATTTGGGAGTTAATTTTTGCTCTTCGATAAAAGTAAATAACTCGTTCTTTTCATTTAAATTATGATTCCCGGCATCAATAATAACGCACTCGTTGGTTTCATCATAAAGTAAAAAAGTATTCTCCTGAAAAGGATTAAATACAAATGTTTTAATTTTCAACATATTAATAGATCTTATTGTTTTCCTTTAACCATAGGTACAAAAGCAAAATACCCATGTTTTGTTTCCTTAAATTCATCTTCACCCAAACGATCTACGGCAACCATAACCTGTCCTCCGGATCCTCCAACAGGCACGACCATCCTTCCCCCAACTTTTAACTGTTTTTTTAATGCTTCAGGAATCTCAGGAGCCCCGGCGGTAATCAATATCTTATCGAATGGAGCAAACTTTGGTTGACCTAAATAACCATCGCCATAAAAGAAATACGGTTTATATCCAATTTTGTTCAATAAAGCTCTTGACTTCAGGTACAATTCGCGTTGACGCTCAACGGTATACACTTTAGCCCCAAGCTCGAGTAAAATAGCACACTGATAACCGGAACCTGTGCCAATTTCCAAAACCTTATCGTGCTTTTCTACCTGCAATAGTTCCGTTTGAAAAGCAACCGTATAAGGTTGAGAAATAGTTTGTCCTGAGCCTATGGGAAAAGCCTGATCGCGATAAGCAAATTCAACAAATCCGCTATCCATAAATAAATGCCGGGGGACCTTCCCTATGGCGTCTAATACCCGTTGATCTTTTATTCCTTTTTCTTTTACGGTTTCTTCAAGCTTTTTTCGCAATCCTTTATGGCGATATGTATCAGTCATTTAATTCTTTTTCTGATGTTGAAAACAAGATAACAAATATAACAGAACAAATCACAATTATCAAAAGGAATCAAAAAAACTACCAAACAACACACCTATTATCTAAAACACTTAAAAACAATGCGTTAGCCTTGCTAAAAATAACAACTCCATTAAAAAAAACGTTATTAACAATCATTCGTTGATAAATAGATTCATTGATTCGACTACTCTTTACTTAAAACCCTTAAGTTTGTACTAAACAATAAGCTAATCAGATGAAAGTCGGTTTAATTGGAATAGATTCAATCAAAGAAGAAAAAAAAATTGAAATTATTCATCAGTCCCTTAAGAATAATCTATTCGGAATTTTTTCACCCCATTTAGAAGAGATACATATTTTTGCTAAAAAATATGATATGGATGTTTACTCTTCGGTAAATGAGCTCTTACATGATGCTGATGCAATATATTTCGCCAATTCATTAAAACCAAATTTTGATTTTGCTATCCAGGCATTAAAAAAATCCTGTCATGTTTTCATTGAAAATATTTATGAGTTGTCAATGGAGGAGATAAAACAACTTTACAAATTAGCATTTGAAGCTGGTGCGCTTTTGGTAATTAAGGAAACAATTCTATTTACACCCGAATTTAAAGTAATATCAGAAGAAATTTATGAACCCAAAATTGTAGAACTGGATTATCAATATAACCGGGTTTTAAGAAAACAAGACTATTTTCATGAAGTATCCGAAGCTGTCAGAGCTGTTTCTGCCTGTATTCAAGCCAGAATAAAAAAAGTAAACACCACCACAGTAAGAATAGAACAAAATCTTATAAGCTTTGTCCTCATTTTTTTAGAGTTTGACAATGGAGCGATGGCTAAAATAAAATTTAATAATCTTTCTCAGAGAAACGATAAAAAAATAGAAATTTATGAAACCAGCGATTTCATGGAAGTTAACTTTAATAAGCACAATGCTTACAAACATTCCTATATAAACGGGCACATAGAAAGTAGCGAGCTTAAGCTTCCACAATTTGATGCATTACAATCGGAATTTAAAAATTTTCTTACCCAATCGAAAAACATAAAGACACTTAACATTTCTGAATCTCCGGAAATACTACAAGACATTCAGGCGACCCTTCAAATTATGCAAAAAATTTATAATTAACAGACCTTCCAAATTAAGCCTTAATGAATAACCGTAAATAAACCAAACGATTTTTTTGCATTTCACCTTAAATTATTTTCCGGGTTCATTTTACTTATTACAACAAAATGATTTTATTTGCGTTAATTTAATTACTTATCTTGGCCTCTTTAAGAAATCTAGATGAACAAACGATTACAAACATTTAAATATCTCCTTTTCGATTTTTTTTCGGCTATCCTAAGTTGGACCTCATTCTATATTTATCGTAAAAAAGTTATCGAATCAGAAATTTTTGGATTCGATGTACCCCTTGAATTTACGGATCGATATTATATTGGTATTATTATAATTCCGCTATTCTGGATTTTTTTATATTACCTTAGTGGATATTATAAAGATATATACCGAAAATCGAGGTTGAAAGAATTGTGGTATACCTTTGCCACTACCATTACAGGTTCTATTCTTATTTTTTTTATTTTTCTTCTCGACGATCAGATTGCTCACTATAAACATTATTATAAATTGTTCTTAGCCCTTACAGCTATTCATTTTTCGCTTACCTATATCCCCAGATTGATTATCACCTCAATTACAAATCATAAAATTCATACCCGAAAAATTGGATTTAACACAATAATTATTGGTAGTAATAAAAAAGCAGTAAATATTTATCAAAAAATAGAAAAACAAAAACAATCGACAGGGAACAAATTTATTGGTTTTATTGCACTTGAGGAAAAAGAGAAATATCTTCTTGAGAAATTTTTGCCTAATCTTGGAAATTTCAGAAATATTGAACGCATTATTGAGAAACACACTATTGAAGAAGTGATAATAGCCTTAGAAACTACGGAACATAAGGATATTGAAAGAATAATTAACTACATAGATCATAAAAAAGTGGTCATTAAAGCCATACCAAGCATGTATGATATATTGATTGGCAAAGTTAAAATGTCGCACATTTTTGGAACTCCCATCATACAGATTTCACATAGTTTAATGCCTACCTGGCAGGAACATGCTAAACAGGCTATAGATATTATCCTCTCAGTAATCGCTTTAACTTTATTTGCTCCACTATTTTTATTTATTGCTCTTGGTATCAAAGCTACCTCTAAAGGTCCCATAATCTATAGTCACGAACGTATAGGAAGATTTGGGAAACCTTTTACACTCTACAAATTTCGGTCAATGTATGCTCATGCAGAAAAAAACGGCCCGGAATTATCATCAAAAAATGACAACCGGATTACTTCGTTTGGACGGTTTTTACGAAAAACAAAACTGGATGAACTTCCAAACTTCTGGAATGTTTTAAAGGGTGATATGTCCATTGTTGGACCAAGGCCTGAAAGAAAATACTATATCGATAAAATCGTTCAAGTTGCTCCTCACTACCTTCATCTTCAAAAAGTAAAACCCGGGATTACCTCGTGGGGTCAGGTAAAATATGGGTATGCTGAAAACGTAGAACAAATGGTTAAACGACTAAAATATGACATTCTTTACATTGAAAACATGTCGCTTTATGTGGATTTTAAAATTATAATCTATACCATTCTTACTATCTTAAAAGGTGGAAATATTTAATCCAGGTCAATTTGTTTTATCACCTGGTAAACAGGACCGGAAGGTGTTAGTATGCTCTCATAAAAAATTATTTTATCGATAATAAAATCCTGAAATTCAACATCTTTATAATCTTCTATTATTTTCTTCAGTTTACTTTTGTCCTTCAACCATTTGATTCTTCCCAATGTAAGATGCGGGTTAAAAGTCCTGTCTTCTATTTTAAATCCAAACGTTTTCATCATCTGGTCGATTTCTACCTTCAGACGTTGCAGATATGCCGACTTTTCAATGCCAAGCCACAATACACGAGGACTTTTCAAACTTCTAAACACTCCTATACCTTTTCCTTTTAAAATGAATGATTTTTTTGATTTTAATAAATCTTCAAGATGAGAAGCTATTTTTTGAATCATTTTCTCATCGGTATCACCAGCAAAAAAAAGGGTAATATGGATATTATAAATCTCTACCCATTTAATTTCCTCCTCCTGTAATTCAGATTTTATCGCCTGAATTTTCTCAGCAGTTTGTTTCGAAACAGGTATTTTTAAAGCAATAAAGGTTCGTTTCATCATTTATTAAACTTGAAATCCTATAAAAATAACTTTATATTTACAATTGGTCATTCGAGTTGAATCAATCAAATTTTAAATTTAAAAAAAATTAATGTTATGAAAAAAATAGCAGTTGTATTAGCAGGAAATGGTGTTTTCGATGGATCGGAAATACATGAGACAACGCTTACACTATACTCAATTGTAAAAAATGGAGCCTCGTACGAAATTTTTGCTCCTAACATTGACCAACACCATGTAATTAATCACCTAACCGGTGATGAAATGAAAGAAAAAAGAAATGTTCTTACCGAATCAGCAAGAATTGCCCGTGGGGAAATTAATGATTTAGGAAAGTTCAAAGCCGAAGATTTTGATGCAATCATCTTCCCCGGGGGATTTGGCGTAGCAAAAAATCTTTGCACATTTGCTTTCGATGGTCCCAACTGCAAGGTAAATCTTGATGTAGAGAAGGCTATCCGGTCAATGCACGAAAGGAAGAAGCCTATCGGGGCTTTATGCATTTCTCCTGTTTTAATTACGAAGGTCTTAGGTGATATTAGAGTTACGATTGGCCAGGATAAAGATACCGCTAAAGCCATAAATGAAATGGGCGCTAAACATCAAGAGACCACTCATGGTGAAGTAATTCTTGACAAAGAAAATAAAATTGTGACCACACCTTGCTACATGCTGGATGCTAACATAGGACAAATTGGAGATGGAGCCAATAATATCGTTAAAAAGATTTTAGAAATAATTTAAAATGAATGTTATGAATTATAAGAGGAGCAGAAATGCTTCTCTTATAATTTTAAATCTGATTATGTTCAATTAGCAAAACAACACGTTCAATCATACGATCCTCACCATCAGGATCATATTCTGATTTTAGATTGGATCCAAAAATCCGGGCAATGGTCTGCCAAAAAAAAGCAGAAAAATTACCCCGCAACTCCTGGAGCAGAACATAAGATGTGCTTCCCGTTTCGCGATCGATCAATTTTAAAAGCAAGCGACCTTGTGTTATGGTTAACTTTTTTAACTCATTCCCAAATTCATCCATCAATTGTTTTTCAATCGTTTTAATATATTTTTTCCGTTCTTTTTCGGTTTCCAACTCCAAAAATTCCTTCTCCATCTGGTCTAACTTTCTCTTTGCAAGCTTTGCATAAGGGTACACTTTTTTTAAGTCTCTCACCAGTTTTCTGTATCTCCAGGCCTGGTAACGATTTTTGAATTCTGGTTTAGGTATAATGATTACTTCGTCAATTGTAACATTTGGAATCGTATCGTCTCCTTCGATTACCGTTTTGGTTACAAATACGGTATCTGAACCTTCTTTATCCTGACCAACAACATCAAGGTTCACAAATAAAACCATTATTGTAATAATTAATTTAACTGTTTTCATCATACCTCTCTACCATTTCTTTCTATAGTACGATTAGATTAAAAATTTGTTGTAAGGTCTGCTTTAAAATCGAACGATTTAATAATTCAACCGCCATTTTTTTTAACAAAAAACATACCGTATAAAATAATTTAAACCCTTCAGATTGTATTTCATGTTTTGATTTTTATTTTTGCTAACTTAACATGTAAATAAACATTACAAATATTGGCTAAGGAAATAAAACAAACAGGAAATAAAGTTTTTAAATTTTTTTTAATAATTTTAGGGAGTATATCGTTAGGGCTTGGTGTATTAGGAATTTTTTTACCGCTTTTACCTACTACCCCTTTCTTACTTTTATCAGCCGCATTATTTTTACGTAGTTCAAAAAGATTATATCATTGGCTAATGAATCATAAATACCTGGGAAAACATTTGCAAAATTATATTCAACACAAAACAATTCCCAGAAAAACAAAAATTTATGCTATATCTTTGTTATGGACAACCATTTTACTAACAGCACTTTTTGCAGTGCCCCATTCCTGGGTTAAAATTTTACTTATTATTATTGCAGCGGCGGTTACGATTCATATCCTATCATTTAAATCAAACAGAACCATATGATTCCCGTACTTTTACTAATGACATCAGGCATCATCGTGGGATGGATTTTTCATCACAAAACATCTTTTCTGCAATGGATTTCAAAATTTACCAACTGGGCCATCTATTTGTTGCTATTTTTACTGGGATTAGCCGTAGGAAGCAATGAAGAAATATTATCCAGCTTTGACAAGATAGGGTATTTATCCATTGCCATTACCCTTTTTGCTGTAGCAGGAAGTATTTTAACGGCCTGGATTACTTATCAACTGTTCTTTAAAAACAATGGAGGGAAAGATGAAAGGTAGTATCATTATTTTATTCTTTTTCATTTTAGGTCTTTTTGGAGGAATATACCAACTGCTTCCCGAACATTTCCTTGTAAACGATTACAGTCTTTATGCGCTGTATCTTTTAATGTTTCTAGTAGGTATAGGAATTGGAAGTAACAAGAAATCATTACAGGTAATCAAAAAAATAAATTTTAAGATTTTACTCGTTCCCTTATCAGTAATTACAGGTACCTATATTGGCGTTTCGATTTTTGCCCTGTTACAAAATCAGTTAAATATCGCTGAATCATTAGCCATAGGTTCCGGTTTTGGATACTACAGTTTATCGAGTGTATTAATTTCAGAAGTTGCCAGCGACACGTTGGGAGTAATTGCTCTGTTATCAAACATTACCCGCGAAATTATCACTTTGCTTCTTACACCATTCTTTGCCCGTTATTTTGGCAAACTAGCTCCAATATCCTCAGGAGGAGCCACAGCAATGGATACAACATTGCCCGTAATTACTCAATATATTGGGTCTGACTATGCGATTATTTCGGTATTTAGTGGTATCGTATTAACTATACTCGTCCCATTTCTAATAGCTATTATACTTTAGGCTTTAATTATTAATAAATAATTCAGTCACTTATACCATAAAATTGAATAAGTATTTATAATTTTACAAGCTCTTTTCAGGAATTATCTAAATATCAAAATATTTCAAAGATGGCTGGTAAAATTAATATTAATGTTCGTTCAGAAATTGGCGAATTAGAAGGGGTTCTGCTTCATACACCAGGGAAAGAAGTAGAAAACATGACCCCAAAAAATGCCGAAAGAGCTTTATACAGTGATATTCTAAATCTTTCGGTAGCACAAAAAGAGTATGCACAACTTAGTGGAGTATTAAATAAACTGACCAAAACATTCCAGATAAAGGACCTTTTAGCCGATATTTTAAAAAATGAAAAGGTAAAAGAGAATCTCCTGCAAAAGATTTGTGCCAACGAGGATAAATGCTCTATCATAAAACATTTGCAGGCACAAAATCCCGAAAATCTATCCACTCAATTAATTGAAGGAGTTATCGAAGAAAAAGATACTTTAACAAGATATTTAAGCAAAGAAAGATACTCGTTACGTCCGCTACATAATTTCTTTTTTACCCGTGATGCAGCTATGTCAGTCCTTGATGATGTTTTAATCGGGCGTATGGCCAATCAGGTTCGTGAAAGAGAATCGTTAATTATGGAAGCTATTTTTGATTACCACGAGCTCTTTTTAACCAAAACCGTTAATCCAACAGAAAGTAAACATTTCTCCAGTCAGACTTCCATTGAAGGGGGTGATGTATTAGTTGCCCGGGATGATATTTTATGTATTGGTACAGGCACAAGAACTACTGCGCAGGGAATTGACTTTATCCTTGAACGGCTTTTAGCTCAAAAAGAAAAGAACAGACACATTATTGTTCAGGAGTTGCCCTATAAGCCGGAATCGTTTATACACCTCGATATGGTATTTACTTTTCTCGATATGGATACCTGTATGGTTTACGAACCTCTGATTTTGCAAACAAACCGTTTTCAGACTATTCATATTAAAATCGAGAATGGAAAAGTTACTTCTATCAAAGAAGAGGAGAATATGCTAAAATCTTTGAAAGATCTTGGCATGGACTTAAAACCTGTATATTGTGGTGGAAAAAAAGATCCATGGATCCAGGAGCGTGAACAATGGCATAGCGGGGCTAATTTCTTTGCTGTGGGACCCGGGAAAGTGATTGGCTATGAAAGAAATGCTTATACAATGGAGGAAATGAGTAACAATGGATTTGAAATACTTAAAGCCAACGATATTATTAAAGGAAAGATTGATATAAATAATTATAAGAAATATGTCATTGCTCTAGAAGGTTCGGAACTACCGCGTGGTGGTGGTGGAGCCAGATGTATGACCATGCCGATTAAGCGAAAACCTATAAAATGGTAATGACTAGTGACTAGTCCTAAATAAAAAGGATGTCCCCAACGACATCCTTTTCTTTTATATCTTATTTAAACCAGTTCTTTAACTTTATCGGCAGCTTCCTGTAAGGTTATGGCCGAGTAAACTTTTAAACCCGAATCATCAATTAACTTTTTCCCCTCTTTGGCATTTGTTCCTTGTAAACGAACAATTACAGGTACCTTAATTGTTCCGATGGCTTTATAAGCATCAACGACTCCCTGGGCTACCCGATCGCATCGTACAATTCCTCCAAAAATATTAATCAAAATAGCTTTTACGTTAGGGTCTTTTAATATAATTCTAAATCCGGCCTCAACTGTTTCGGCATTTGCAGAGCCCCCCACATCGAGAAAGTTTGCCGGGTCGCCTCCGGCAAGTTTAATAATATCCATCGTAGCCATGGCTAAACCAGCACCGTTAACCATACATCCTACATTTCCGTCTAATTTAATAAAATTCAGATTATATTGTCCTGCTTCCAGTTCGGCAGGGTCTTCTTCTGTTGTATCACGCATCTCCTGATAATTAGGATGGCGGAATAAAGCATTATCGTCCAGATTTACTTTGGCATCGGCAGCAAAAATGCGATCATCGGAGGTTTTAAATACCGGGTTTATTTCAAATAATGAAGAGTCGCTTTTTTCAAAGGCGGTATAAAGTGAAATAACAAACTTTACCATTTCTTTAAACGCTTTACCGCTTAAACCCAAATTAAAAGCAATTCTACGCGCCTGATAAGCCTGGATGCCTACTTTTGGATTAATCTCTTCTTTGAAAATTAATTCTGGTGTTTTCTCGGCCACTGTTTCAATATCCATACCTCCTTCGGTAGAGTACATAATAATATTGCGTCCTGTAGCACGATTTAATAAAACACTCATATAATATTCCTTGATCTCGCTCTCTCCAGGATAATAAATTCCCTGTTCAACAAGAATCTTATTCACTTTTTTCCCTTGAGGTCCGGTTTGATGGGTTACCAGATTCATGCCAATAATATCTCCGGCAAACTTTTTTACCTCATCTAAAGTTTTGGCAATTTTAACTCCTCCCCCTTTTCCTCGCCCTCCGGCATGAATTTGTGCTTTTACCGCCCAGGTGTCCATTCCGGTTCTTTCTTTAATGGTTTTTGCAGCATCAACGGCTTTATCGGGTTGGTCAACAACAATCCCTTCGGGGACTGCAACACCAAAATTTTTTAATATACTTTTCGCTTGATACTCGTGAATATTCATAGTTTTGTTATTTCTTTTATAATTTAATGCTTACGAAATTATCGATTTTTTATACATTTAACCAATTTTTTCTAAACAAATTATTTCCGGGTTAAAGATGAGAAAATTAAAAAACAGTGAATTACAACGTTTAAATATAGAAGAATTTAAGGAGGCACAAAAAACGCCTATTATAGTTATATTAGATAATATCAGAAGTCTAAATAATATTGGCAGTGTGTTTAGAACTTCGGATGCATTTTTAATCGAAAAAATCATCCTTTGTGGAATTACGGCCAAGCCTCCTCATAAGGATATTCATAAAACAGCATTAGGTGCTACTGAGTCGGTGGACTGGGAGTATTTTGAAGAAACAACCGAAGCCATCAAAAGAATCAAAAAATCGGGTTATACGATGGTATCGATAGAACAAACCGAAAATGCTATTGAGCTACAAAACTTTACAATTGAAGCTAAAAAGAAATATGCTGTTATCTTTGGGAACGAAGTAAAAGGGGTACAGCAAGAAGTGGTTGACCAAAGTGATTATTGTATTGAAATTCCTCAATTCGGCACCAAACATTCGTTTAATATTTCGGTTAGTGCAGGAATTGTTTTATGGGAATTTTTCAGGAAGCAAAAATTATAAAAAAAAGAGCTGTATCGATATACAGCTCTTTCTATTTTTAATATATCAAGAAAACTTATTGAATCATTCCTTTAAAAACTTCGTTTTCAAAATACTTTCTGAATTCTAAGTCAGTTTTTGCTAACTCAATTAATTCAGGATCTTTTTCGATAGCCGTTTTTAAGCTGTTTAACACCATTCCTTCGTCACCAATTCTTGCACCAATAACAGCTTTCAAATAATCGTTCATTGCATCGTCATCTTCAACTGCATCAATTGTTTTAGCTGCAGAATCATTCTTTCCGGCTAACAACATTGCCAAAGCAGTATTGAAAGATTTGTGATCCTGGAAATAGTTAATGGCAGCTTCGTATTCACCATCCATAATTTTAATAATTCCAAGGTTATAATCAACTGCAGTACCAGCATCGGTTGCATTTAAGAAGTATTGTTCAGCTGATTCCTTATCACCTTCTTTAAGAGCAATAACACCTAAGTTATTATTAACGATAGCATCACCTTCTTTAAGCTCATTGGCTTTTTCTAAAGAAGCTTTTGCATCAGCTAAATTATCTTGTTTGATGTAAACAAAACCTAAGTTATTATGCGCTCTGTAACAACCTTCATGCTTTTCGATAACTATTTTATAAATGTCAGCTTTTCCCTCAAGATCTTCGGTTAATTTAGCTGCATATAATAACTCTTCAAGATTTAATGTATCAGGATTACTTGTAACATAATCAAGAATCTCCTCATCAGAGAAACCAATTTTCTCAATATTTACAGCAATTTCTGATCTTCTCAATTTTGGTAAAATATCTTCAGCTAATACTTCAAAAGTAGCTGACATATTCTTGATTTCTTTTTCTCGTACAGCAGGATCAGAATACATGGAAAGAACACGAAGGATTAATTCTTTATCTTCGATCGTTGAATTTTCAACTAATTTTTTAAATCCTTCCCAGTCTTCTGCTGTTGATTTCATATTATAAAGAGACTCAGCGTCTTTATCTTTAACTTTTGCTTGATCAATAACTTTTGCTAAATAGTTATCCGCAGATTTTTTTCGTTCAACCGATAATCTTTCGTTTAACTTTAGAGGTCCGTCTGGAGAAGCATATGCTGAAATTTCAATGCCTTTAAATTCTTTATTTTCCTTTTCGTTTGCTTCTTTCACAAACTTTTCAAGCTCTTCGATATCTTCAGAAGATAATTCGGATCCTCTGATATTTGAACGTTGAATTACATAATGAATATCAGCCATTTGCTTTTCAGTAACTACACGCTCAAATTTATCAGATGCCATAATTGGTTTTGGATTAACCTTAACTAATACTGGCGTAGAAATAATTCCATCAGCCAATTTAAATGCAGGTAAATCAATGTTGTCATCCTTGATAGTTGCAACAGCTCTCATTTCAAGCTGGCCTTTTCGCATTGCTTCGTTATACTTAAACTCACCAGAGAATTCTAAAGATCCTCCCGTTTCATTAGGAATAACCTTATTGTTAGCTTCTACGCTTTCTCCCTGGTATGTTTTGGACTCCAAAACTTCTTCACCACTATCATAATTGTAAACAGGGGTAAATTCAACAATTGCTTTTTTGTTGAACCACTCAGCAGGAACATCTCCTGTGATTTCGTACTTTACTTTATTTGCATGCATTTCAAGTACTGTGGGTGTAACATTGTACTGAAGATCTGAAGCTTCTTCTTTCATTTTGTCTAATCCGCCACAACTGCTTAAAATAAATGCAGCGAATAAGAAAGATGCTAAATAGTTGATTCTTTTCATAGTCTGATTATTATTTGTTTTTAAAAAAATTACTACTTTGTTTACGTCTTTGAAATACAAACTTAATAATGTTTTAGATAAAAAAAAAATAAAAAGCAGCAAAATATATATTATATCTGGCTTTAAATAACGATTCTATGAATTCCTTTATCATATTTCTTTTGAAAAATCAACGCTTTTATCTTTTCATAATCACTCTGATTATCAACAAAATCAATATTACTGGTATCAATTATCAGAAAACTCATATCGTTTTGCTGCCTAAAGAAGTCAAAATATCCTTTTTGTAAATTTAATAAGTATTCTTCAGAAATTCCTTTTTCATAATCCCGACCTCTCTTGGAAATATTAATTAAAAGTTTTTTTATATCAACATGAAGATAAACATAAAGATCGGGTTTAGGTATCGATTGATAAATAATGTTAAATATTTGTCGATATAAATTATATTCATCTGGTTTTAAAGTAGCTTTAGCAAAAATCAGTGATTTCATAAAATAATAATCGGCTACATTAAACGGTTTAAAAAGGTCTCTTGAAGTCAGGTCGCGGTTTAATTGCTGATATCTCTCAGCTAAGAAAGACAACTCCAGGGGAAAGGAGTATCGATCGGGATCATTATAAAACTTGGGTAAGAATGGGTTATCTGCAAATTGCTCTAAAATCAATTTAGCATTATAATCTTCGGCAATCATTTTGGCAAGCGTTGTTTTGCCGGCACCAATATTTCCTTCAATAACAAGATAATTTTGATCCACTGCAATTATTTAAAAATTAAAAAAAACTGCTTCAAAGATAATTTTTGAAGCAGCTTATAAATAAATTTCATCCTCTTTTTTATAAACAATTTTTAATAAATCGGTTTAACATCCATATTATAAAATGCAAATGCCCACTTATCAGTTGTTTCTTCAATTCTAACACGGGTTGGTTTTCCTGCACCATGACCTGCTTTTGTTTGAATTCGGATAAGTACCGGATTTTTTCCTTTGTATTTTTCCTGCAAAGTAGCAATATATTTAAACGAATGTGCCGGTACTACTCTGTCATCATGATCGGCAGTAATAACCATAACAGATGGATAATCCTTACCCTTACGAATATTATGTATTGGCGAATAATTGTAAAGATTTTCAAAATGAATAGAATCTTCGCTAGAACCATATTCTTCGGCCCATGCCCATCCAATGGTAAATTTATGATAACGTAACATATCCATTACACCTACTTCGGGAAATGCTACGGCATATAAATCGGGACGCTGATTAATCACGGCACCGACAAGCAATCCTCCATTGGATCCTCCTCTTATAGCCAGTTTTTTGGGGGATGTATAATTATTCTCGATTAAATATTCTGATGCGGCAATAAAATCATCAAACACATTTTGTTTATTTAACCCCATACCTGCTTTATGCCAGTTTTCGCCATATTCTCCACCTCCACGAATATTAGCTAAAGCAAATACACCGTTATTTTCAAGCCAGATTAAATTGGCAACACTAAAAGATGGTAAAATACTAGCATTAAACCCACCATATGCATATAACAACGTTGGATTTTTCCCGTTAAGGTTCAACCCCTTTTTATGTACAATAAACATGGGAACTTTAATTCCATCTTCACTGGTATAAAACACCTGTTTTGTTTCGTATTGAGAAGGATCGAAGTCAATGTCCGGCTCAAACCATGTTTCAGCAGTTTTTTGGCCCATGTCATACTTATAAATAGTAGGAGGAAAAGTAAACGACCGGAAACTATAAAATACTTCATCGTCGTTAATAGAACTATTAATGCCATAAACGGAGCCTAAAGCAGGGAGTGTCATATCATGTAAATATTCGCCTTTTAAGCTATATACTTCGAGTTTAGCATGTGCGTCCTGAATATATGAAGCAATAATTTTACCATCGGCTAAATAACAACCACTTAAAACATCTTTCTTCTCCGGGATAATATCAATCCAGTTTCCTACCTCCAGGGTGTTTACATTAATTTTAACAAGCTTATATTTGGGGGCAGTATAGTTTGTAACTACAATTAGATTATCATCCACATGATCGAGTACATGATAATCATAATTAAATCCGGTAGTTAATTTAACAAATTCATCTTCTTTCTGCAGATTTTTTACATACAGATTATTACCACTGGTTGATTCTGTTTCATAAACAAAAAGATATTTTTCATCATTCGATACATCCGCGCTAAAATTCCGTAAAGGAAAATCTTTATTATCAAAAATTATTTTATCCGATGTTGCCGGAGTTCCTAATTTATGATAGTATACTTTATGAAACTTATTTACACCTGAAAATTCTTCTCCTTCTTCAGGAGAATCATATCTGCTATAAAAGAAACCGTCTTTATACCAGGCAATATTTGAAAATTTAACCCATGAAATATGGTCTTCCAGATCCTGGCCGGTTTCAATATCTCTTACATTAATCTCATTCCAGTCTGATCCGCCTTCGGAAAGTTGGTAGGCAATATATTTAGCATCATTTGAAATTGCAATACCTCCTAAAGCAACCGTTCCGTCTTCAGAAAATTTATTGGGGTCTATTAACACTTCTGGCTCATCTTGTAGTGATTTTTGCATATATAAAACCGATTGGTTTTGCAAGCCATCATTTTTAAAAAAGAAATACTTACCTCCTTTTTTAAAAGGGGCACCCATGGTTTCATAATCCCATAACTCTGTAAGTCTGTTTTTAATTTTATCTCTAAATGGTATTTGTTCCAGGTAATTGAATGTTACTTTATTTTGTGCTTTCACCCATTCTTCTGTTTCTTCCGAACGGTCGTCTTCGAGCCAACGGTAAGGGTCTTCAACTTTAGTTCCAAAATATTCATCAACCTGATCAACTTTTTTGGTTTCGGGATAATTAACGGGTGACTGATCACATTGGGTAAAACCGATTAAAGCCATCAGTAAAAAAAGAAGATTTATTCGTTTCATATTTTTCATATTAGATTTTGCATTTAACAAACTTAATTTAAATTCAGCAGATAATAAGCAACATTAACCTTGTAAATTTAAAAAAGAATTAAAAGTTTTCAAAATAATAAACAATACCTTCAACGCCATTTACATCCACAATGTTATGCATTAAAAAAGGGCAGAGTTGACTCTCTGCCCCAATAAACATAAAATAAATCAGACTAATTTATTCTTTATTTCGTTCGGGTTTAGGTAAAAGAGCTTTTCGCGAAAGTTTTAATTTACCACTTCTGGGATCAATATCCAGTAGTTTTACCTTCACCTCATCACCTTCTTTAAGTACTTCTTCTACTTTTTCCAGTCTGCGCCACTCAATTTCTGAGATATGCAACAAACCTTCTTTTCCTGGAAGAATTTCAACAAATGCCCCATAAGGCATGACAGATTTTACGGTTCCTACATACTCATTACCGGCTTCAGGAACTTCAATAATACCTTTAATCCTATCAAGAGCAGCCTCAATATCTTCCTGGTTTTCAGAGAAAATATCTACCACACCTGAACCACCTTCCTCAGTTATTGTTATCGTAGAGTTGGTTTTTTCCTGAATTTCCTGGATGATTTTTCCACCCGGACCAATCACTGCACCAATCATATCTTTAGGAATAGTAATTTGCACTATTCTTGGTGTATGAGGTTTCATTTCGGCTCTGGGTTCAGCAATGGTTTCAAGCATTTTATTAAGGATGTGCATTCGTCCTTCTTTTGCCTGATCCAGAGCTTTGGCCATGATTTCGTAGGATAAACCTTCAATTTTAATATCCATCTGGCATGCGGTTATTCCATCTGCGGTACCTGTTACTTTGAAATCCATATCACCCAAATGATCTTCGTCTCCGAGAATATCGGAAAGTACAGCATATTTTCCGGAATCTTTATCGGTAATTAAACCCATGGCGATTCCTGAGACCGGTTTTTTAATTTTCACACCGGCATCCATTAAAGATAACGTTCCGGCACATACGGTAGCCATTGATGAAGAACCATTAGACTCTAAAATATCGGAAACTACACGGATAGCATATGGATTTTCTTCCCCTTCGGGAACCATTCCTTTAAGTGCTCTGAGTGCAAGATTTCCATGTCCAACTTCACGGCGGCTTAAGCCACGTACCGGTCTGGCATCACCTGTTGAAAATGGAGGGAAATTATAATGTAATACAAATTTTTCGGTACCCTGTACCAATACCTGGTCAATAATTTTCTCGTCGAGCTTTGTTCCCAAAGTTACCGTAGTAAGTGATTGAGTTTCGCCACGCGTAAATACTGCCGAGCCATGAGCTGCGGGCAAATAATCTATCTCGCACCAGATAGGTCTTATTTCATCGGTCTTTCGTCCATCCAAGCGAATTCCTTCGTCTAAGATAAGATTCCGAACGGCTTCTTTTTGCACCTCATGAAAATACCTTGAGACATGCGTTTCATTTACTTCCTCTTCTTCATTTTCTGCTTGCAACTTTTCGGTAAATGCGGTTTTTATTTGTTCAAAAGCTTCGCTTCGTTCGTGTTTCTCTTTATGATCTTTTGCTGCTTTATACACATCGTCATAAAGTTCTTTATTTATTCGCTCACGAAGAGCTTTGTCATTGGTTTCGTGCTCGTAAACCCGCTTTTCTTTGTTTATCTCTTTAGCCAGTTCAATTTGTGCCAGGCACTGCATCTTAATGGCTTCGTGAGCAAACTTAATCGCTTCTAACATTTCGGCTTCGGACACTTCGTCCATTTCCCCTTCAACCATCATCACATTGTCGAGGGTAGCTGCTACCATAATGTCGATATCCGCTCTTTCCAGCTCATCAAAAGTCGGGTTAATCATATAATGTCCGTCAACTCTTGCTACGCGTACTTCTGAGATAGGCCCGTGAAAGGGTACATCCGAAATACTTAATGCTGCCGAAGCGGCAAGTCCTGCCAATGCATCCGGCATAACATCTTTATCGGCCGAAATAAGGTTTACCGTAACAAATGTATCGGCATGATAATCTTCAGGGAACAGTGGCCGCAAAGCACGGTCAACTAATCGTGAAACCAGAATTTCGTAATCGGAAGGTCTGGCTTCTCTTTTTAGAAATCCGCCGGGGAAGCGTCCAAATGAAGCAAATTTTTCTCTGTATTCTACAGAAAGGGGCATAAAGTCTACATCTTCTTTTGCTTCTTTGGCCGATACAACGGTTGCCAGAAGCATGGTGCGCCCCATTTTTACAACAACCGATCCATCAGCCTGCTTGGCCAGCTTACCTGTTTCAAGGGTAATGGTTCTATCGCCGCCCAGATCAATTGTTTTTGAAATTAAATTATACATATATCTTCTATTAAAAATTAATTCGTGGTGTAAGGTACTAAGAAAAAAGGCAATTTAAAATTGCCTTCATCCTTTTTTATTTACGGAGTTTAAGTTCTTTAATCAGCTCTCGATATCGTTCAATATCTTTACCTTTAAGGTAATCCAATAACCGACGTCTCTTTCCTACCAATCGTACCAATGCGCGCTGTGTACTGTAATCTTTTTTATTGGTTTTTAGATGACTGGTTAAATGTGTAATGCGATGCGTAAAAAGAGCAATCTGTCCTTCGGTTGAACCGGTATTTGTTTCAGACTTCCCAAATTCCTTAAATAGTTCCTGCTTTTTCTCTGCTGTTAAATAGCTCATACTTTTTACAATTTATTTTATTATTCTTCTTCTATTATATTCATTTTAAGACCTGCAAAAATATTTATTTTTTTTCACATAACAACAGAAAATAGAAAAAAATTATGGTTTTGGGTTGTTTTCTTGTGACTAAAAGCATGAATAAAACTCTCATTTTTTAGTTTGTATAGGTAATAACCTTTAATCCAAAAGCAACATTGGGCGGATTATCTTTATCTAAAATAACGGACAATGGATGATTCCTTGTTGTTTGATTCCAACGATTGGTATAATATGCAGAACGAGAAAAGGTGTTGGACTGCTCTTTTTCGAATGAAATAGGGACTGCAAGTTTTATATCATTCACATCATCGATAAAAACATCATTTTCAGTCAGCTTACCTATCCACTCAACACCAACAAATACCCCATCTTTGGGTAATACAATATTATACTTTTGCAGATCAAATTTTTTAATATTCCTGCTTTTAGTTATCATCCCGGTCAAATCCTGGTTTAACAAATCATCCCCCGGTTGTTTTGTTTCTTTATCTACGGCATACAGATGAATCCTGAATACAGGTGTTTCCCTTCCCCTGGATTTTAAATTTAATACCACTTCGCTGATTAAAGCCTCTGTTTTTAAATCATTAGGAATATATACAGCATATTCGGCACCAGAGTGAGCTATAAGGGTGGTAGCCTTTTTCAACTGACTATTGCCCAGTAAAATCTTGTTTCTTCGAGCTTTTTTATCTGCATGAACAGTTATTTCATCCAGGTTATAATGCTTTGGGGAAATATAAATTTCCCGGTTTAAACTTTCTAACTCCTGCACAGGAATACTTGTTTTTTCATATCCAATAACAGAAATAATAATTGTATCTTCGGGGGTTGCCTCCAATGAAAATACACCCTGGTTATTACTATAAGTACCAACTGCCTTGTTGGAGAGAAAAACATTGGCAAACGGGACTTTCCGGTTGGTGTTTTTATCAATAATTACTCCGTTACAACTGGTTTGTGAAAATAAACTACTGCTTATAATAAGCAAAGAGGTTATTAAAAAGGAAATTTTCATCATTTAAACTTTAAGGTTAATAAAATAATCAAAGTTTATAATAAAATTTAATATTTGTAAACAGTTGCTAAATTACTATACAAAACCTATGTTTTTAACTAATGAGTGGTATGTTTTTATGAATAAATAAGCATATAGTCAATTCATTTTAGCTATTTCAATGGCTTTCTCTAAAACTTCATCTCTGCCCTTTTTAATCCCTAATAATGTTCTTTGTGCTAGATAATCGGGCTGATATCCGATTAAATGATGCTGGGTTTTATCATGTTTAAGTATTTTCATTCCTGTCCACATGATTTGAAACCCGTTAGGGAGGTTAATGAAATTTACATTACCATTACACCCGGCAGTGGTATCACCAACAGTTACCCCTAAATGATATTGGTCAATTATTCCCATTTCTGTTTCACCACTACTTACCACATTCGGAGCTGTAATTATTATGCTTTTTGAATGAAAATAAGGTTTTTTAGGATTTAATGACCAATTACTTTCACTAAATTCCATTCCTTTTCTATCAGGATATATAATTTGCGGCACATACCACCATGCAGAATTTACCGGTGTTTTTATTAAGTGAGGAATAACTTCTAATAAGCTTAATTTTACACCCCAACGATAATCATAAATCACACTTTTTGCATTGGCCAAACTCCCTGTTTTATCCTCAAAGATCTCAGGATTACATTTACTAAGGTTTACATAATAAACACCGGACTCTAATTCTTTGATATCATCATATTGATAAGGGTTATTATTTATCGGGTTATAGAAAACACTTTTAATACTTCTTTTATTTTGGATATCACACAAAATTTTTTCACCATCACGTACTACCACTAGGTTTGTTGATCCAGGTTCATAATTACTTCCAAATATATTGAGTGCCCGGAATCTTTTTAACTGAGATGAACCGGAAATATTGTTCTTCGTGTCTTCCAACACTTTCTTAGCATCAACTCCATTTACTTTTTTTATAATGTCGCCAGTTTTCAATTGAGGGTCATCTGATGCTGTTATTACAATTTCATCTTCAACTAACGCTGTTCTAACAGGTAAGTGATACATTCTCTCTCCATAAACAAATCCATGACCGTCTTTAAGTTTAGCAACCATCTTGCTAAGTGTCCTGGTAAAGTCTTTATTATCCTTATCTGAATATGTTTTTTCAATTATTTCTGACAATACATGAGCCCAATTTGTTTTGACTACATCAAAATAGGGATAAAAATGTTGAAACACATTCCAGGAAATAACAACGCATGCTAAATTAGTATGTGTATTAAAATCAGATGAAATATTTATGCCAGCAAGCTCCTTTTTTAGTTTATTTAATGATTTGATATCCGATTTGGGATATGTTTCATTATCTATTGAATACAAAGCTAAGGGTATAATGCAATGAAGATTATTGCCTATTGGCTCATTAATAACTTCACCAAAATAAGGATACTCTTCAAATAATTTTCCGGTATAATCAGCCCTTAGAGCAAATCTTCCAGAATGTATTTCATTTTCAGACAATTCAATTTTGTGTCCATTTTCAGTTATTTGCCAATCATTAATGTTAGTATTAATTAATCCCTGTTCAAAATCCATATTAAAAGAATCTATAACTTCCCATCTGTCTCCTTCTTTAACAAAAAGGCTAAAATCATCTGCTAAAACAGATACATTATCTTTAACAGTGCCACCAAAGACTAAATATTCTGAATCATACCCAATTTTTGTAGTCATTTCAAATTTTCTCCAATCCATTGAATTAATTTCTACTTTATGTTGAGAGATTAACGAAGAAAAATTAAGTAACTGCTCATTTTTGGTTATCGGAACTAAAAACAAACTGGTTTCCCCCTGATAACCAACGGGTTTATTTTTAAAATATCCTGTCAACTTTATTTCTTTCCCTCGTAAAATCGATACATCAAGAATATTTTTATAGAAATAGGAATACGAATCATTAAAAATTTTATTGGTTCGAATACTTTTATAAACATTGCTTTTTTGCCCAAGGTTGACACCATAATGCTGCCAGGCAACAACCTTATTTGCAGTAGTATCAGAAATAAGTGAGTGTAAATCGATTGGAGTGGTATTCTTTCCGGTAGAAATTTTAAGCCCCTGAACAATAGGTGAAAACAGCTTAAGCAGCGTATCTTTTAAAGCTAATTCAGATTTTACATTTTCAACTTTCTGCACACCAAGAATGGCAAATTTATCCCAGTCGATTTCCTGAGCCTCATCACTCGGATGAAACCATCGAACATAACCATAAAGCTTGGCAAAGGTTTTTATATTTTGAACTTTTTGGGATTGGTTTTGACAGCCCGTAAACATAAAAAGAACAATTACAGCGACAATTATTTTTTCTAGTTTCATCTTTTATAGATAAAATTCATTTCACCAATTAAAAAACTATGCTTTACTTTTTTTGATAAACTGGATTCCCATCGTTGGAAATAAAATTGCAATAAAAATTATTAATGCAAATACATAATCATTGTCAATTTTATAAAAGCGCAATCCTTTTGCCAATAAAAGTATGATGGATAATAAACCAACAATAAAAAATATATACCCTATCATTTTATACTTTCTGTTCATAATAAAACCCTTAAATCCCCAATAAACATTTAAACAAATTCACTATTTCATCCAGCTTACCCGCTAAACAACACTTTTTTC
>JBNJFS010000007.1:0-26196 GCA_051747085.1 Bacteroidota bacterium | reverse complement strand
TGTTGCTACCCCCATGGGCATTATGAATGGACTGGTAAATACCGGAACGACTTTACTTGAGCCGCTTATTTCTTTTAAAATCTCTGCCCCTGAAAATTTGCTGGGAGCAATAACCAGTGATATTACTCAAATGCGCGGAACTTTTAACAGCCCTGAAATGGAAAGTGACAAATTTATTTTAACAGGGATTTTGCCCGTAGCAACATCCCTCGATTTTCCTGTTCGATTAAGCTCCCGTTCCGGGGGTAAAGCCAAAATACTGACTAAATTTTACGGCTACCGGGAATGTGCCGATGAATTGGGAAAGATAAGAGAATACAAAGGAATTAGTCCGTTGGATACCTCTAAATGGATTCTAAAAGCCCGAAAAGCGTTGCAATAAAGAAATATTGCCTCATCAATATCCTTTTTATTTCACTAAGCGGTAAAATCTATCGGCTTAAAAACAAATCCCTGCTCTGTGTAATATTTTAATATTTCGGGCAAAACATATTGTAGATTTACATTGGCTTTTGCCTTATCGTGAAAAACAATAACAGAGCCCGAAGTTGTTTTTTTGAGTACATTTTTCAAACATTTCTGCGGACTAACCCCGGGATGATAATCATAGCTTAAAACATCCCACATGATAATACGGTATTCTTTTTTTAACTTTCTGATTTGTCTGGGTGTGATTTCTCCGTACGGAGGACGAAAAAGTTTTGAATGAATCAATTCAGAAGCTCTATTGATATCTTTATAATATTCCTGATTTCTTGTTTTCCATCCGCTAAAATGTGAATAGCCATGATTTCCTACAGCATGTCCCTCATTTGTAATTTGTTGAAAAAGTCCGGGGTTTTGCCCCACTTTTTTACCTAAGCAAAAAAAAGTAGCCCGGGCATTATACTCTTTTAAAACCGAAAGGACCCACGGAGTAACTTCAGGGGTGGGTCCATCGTCAAAAGTCAGAAACAGTTCATTTTCCCTACCCGGAAAATACCAGGTTAAATGTTGAAAGATTTTAGCAGCAAAACGTTCTTTTGTTAGCATTTACCGATATTGTCGCATATATTTCATAAACTGCTGTTCAATCTGCTTACTAACTTCTGATTGATTATTTTTTGAAGTTATACTATAAAGTTCTTGCAAAACATAAAGGCTTGTCTGAATTTCCCGATTAATATCCCGGCGGCCGGTTTTAAATTCGGAATGAAGGCCTGAATAATAATCCAGCTCTTCTACCACAATATGACTTAATCGTTCAGCCAATTGAGTGGCTTTTTCCATATTTCCTGCATGATAATAAGCTGAAATGACCGTTAACAAGGTATTGTTAAAAGGAATAATCTCTTCGGGAAAAAGTTCCATACACCGGTCTAAAACCATGATGGCTGAATCTTTTTTACCTTGGTCAATCAACTTTTCTGCCAGCCGCCCAAAGTTACTTCGCATATTCGAAAACATCCGTATATTATTTTCATCGAGATAAATATCGCGTTCGCCAATGCCTCCCCACTTAAACTTATTCATTAAGTTTTCATACATTACATCTGCATCTACTTCGCCAACATAAAACCTTTCCGAATCAGCTTCAACGGGAACAAGCTGGTAAGTTAATCCATCGAGTTTAAAATATTTTTGCAGGTTAAAGTATTTTGTACTGGTAACGGTCATTGCCCAATAAACGGGTCTTTCCCAGTTATTTGTTGCCAGCAAATCGAGCAACATTAAGCCATCCTTATATAAGTAACTATTTCCCAGCTTCCAATGCATCTCATCTACAATTCTATCGGCGTATTTTTCGTTCACAATATTTTTCGTTAAAACCGTTGCCGAATCAATCGTAAGCTTAAATTGTTTGGTTGGGATATAGTTGATTCTTTCGTTCCGAACAAAGGGAGAGTTCATTTTTGTCTGGTCCTTATCGCTGGCAACAAAGTCTATAACCTGCTTTACATCAACCGGTTGTCCTACCCGATCTATCATCGGAAGAATATCTCGATTACCTTTATGTATTTTATCATGTGTTAAAGTAAAAGGCATAGGATCTGCTTCGTAAGATTTTCTGCTTACTTGCTCGATATACCAGGAAGCACGCAGGTAACTCAGGTTACATACTTTAATATCGGTACGTATTCCTTCCACTTCCTGCGCATACCAAAGGGGAAATGTATCATTATCGCCATTGGTAAATAATATGGCATTCTCTTTACACGAATTCAGGTAGTTGTAAGCTAAATCACGAGCAGTATATCGCCCCGAGCGATCATGATCGTCCCAGTTTTCTTTAGCCATAACTCCGGGAACGAAGATTAACGCTATAAGTGTTGTTAAAATGGCTGAAAAAGTACCGGGTATTTTTCTTCTTAAGAAGTCAAAAATTCCGCTTACGCCAATACCTATCCAAATGGCATAAGCATAAAACGATCCGGCAAAAGCATAATCTCTTTCGCGCGGTTGAATCGGATACTGGTTTAGATAAACGACAATCGCTAATCCGGTAAGAATAAACAACATCAATACCACCACAAAATCATGTTTGTTACGCTTATAATGAAAAAGCAATCCAATCAATCCTAAAATAAAGGGTAACATATAATACTTGTTCCTTGCCGGATTATTTTTAAGATGTTCGGGCACGAGGTTCTGATCGCCCAAACGTGCATTATCAACCCAGGGGATTCCACTGATCCAATTCCCTTTTAGCACATTGCCATGTCCCTGAATATCATTTTGCCGCCCCGAAAAATTCCACATAAAATAACGCCAGTACATATGGCCTACCTGGTATTTAAAAAAGAATTTTAAATTATCGCCCAATGTAGGCCTTATTCTTTTCTCATTTTCTCCTCTTGGATTCTGAATCGTAATCTCTTTCCCCTCCAGGTTAACCCATTTTTTATATTCGTTTACATGATTGGGATCGCTGCTATACATTCTGGGAAAAAGGGTTGTAAACCGTTCGTCATACTCTACTTTCATTTTGTAGTCGACAATTTCATACCGCCCATTCTTTTTTATATATACCGGTCTGGTTTGTTTATTGCTAACCATCGGGGCATCAAAGGTATGTCCATACAATAAAGGGGTATCGCCATATTGTTCACGATTTAGATAATACAACAAATCGAATACATTATCCGGATTATTCTGGTCCATGGGTGGATTAGCCGATGAACGAATAACAATCATCGCATACGAAGAGTAACCAATTAAAATTACGGTTAGGCCTGATAAAATCGTATTATAAACGATTTTCTTATTTCGCTGCGTATAGCGTAACCCCCAGACAATAAGGCCAATTAAGAGAAGAACATAAAATAGTACCCCCGAATTATACGGGAGCCCAAAACCATTTACAAAAAGCAGATCGAACCACGAAGCTACTTTAACTACTCCGGGGATAAGGATATACATTATAGATCCGAGCAATACTCCGGAAACCAATAGAGCATAAAAAACCCCTTTTTTAGTAACCTTATATTTTTTAAAGTAATACACAAAGACAATGGCAGGAATCGCTAAAAGATTAAGCAAATGTACCCCAATGGATAGTCCCATGAGATAGGCTATAAGAATAAGCCACCGGTTGGCATACTTATCTTCGGATTCGTTTTCCCATTTTAATATCGCCCAAAAGACAACAGCCGTAAACAATGATGATGTGGCATACACCTCAGCTTCGACAGCTGAAAACCAAAAAGTATCAGAAAAAGTATAGGCTAATGCACCCACCAAACCACTTCCAAGAATAGCAATTATATTTGCGGTGGTATATTCATTTCCCTGAATAAAAATTTTCCTTACCAGATGCGTAATGGTCCAAAACAAAAACAGGATGGTAAATGCACTGGCCAATGCAGAAAGTAAATTAACCATCCTGGCGGCATTGGCAACATCACCGGCAAAAAGCGTAAAAAATCGTCCCAGGATCATGAAAAACGGAGCCCCGGGCGGGTGACCAACCTCTAACTTATATGCTGAAGCAATAAATTCACCACAGTCCCAAAAACTTGCCGTAGGTTCAACGGTTAAAATGTAAACAATGGCAGCAATCAAAAAAGTTATCCATCCTAACAGGATATTATACAACCGGTAATTTTTCATAAGAAAATATTTTATCCTTTAAATAAAGCTCTAAAATAAATAAATAACCCTGTTTTTTGAAATATTATTATACCATATTTGAAAAATACCTGTTTTCAGGATTCTTTTTAACGCATTTTTCTTATTTTCGAAAGCATAAATTTCCAACCATGAACGCAAAGCAGGTTTTCTTATTATTCTTTATTTTTTCCCTGAGTACCGCTCAATGTTTTTCACAAAGCTATTCTTCGTTTTATTTGAATAATCAGGAAATTGATTCATCAAAAACCAATAAACTGTTTTTACAAATCAACAACACGAATTTTTTTGCGAATAATGAATACTTTGGAAATATTGCCAAAGGGTATACGTTACTAGGCTTTCACCTTACTCCACAGATTACTTACCAGCCCAATGAAAAAACAAATATTCGACTGGGAACACATCTTTTAAACTATTACGGACGAGAAGATGAGATAGACGTGTCGTTGTTATTTTCTTTTCAATATCAATTTCACAAAAACATAAGCTTAACCCTTGGAAATATTAAAGGCACGTTAAATCATCGGCTCATTGAGCCTTTATTTGATTACGAAAGGTTTTTAACCCACAACACCGAGACCGGCATCCAGTTTTTGTGGCAGAGCGAGAAACTTTTTGGCGATTTATGGCTCGACTGGGAACAGCAGATTTTCCATAATGATCCTTACCAGGAAAAATTTAATGTAGGCCTTTCAATGGATTATAGAATTTTTAAGCAAAATAAATTTTCCATATCTATTCCTTTCCAAAATATTATTCGCCACCATGGAGGGCAGATAAACAGTAACGACGACCCATTGGTAACCATCTTCAACAATGCAACAGGACTAACGTTAAAAAACGAATATCCCGGTAAACTTCTTTATCAAATCCGGCTAAGCGCTTACTTTGTAAATTACCAGGATTTGTCACCAACCAAACAACAAATGTTTATCGATGGTACAGGCAGTTATACCACCCTGGAGGCTTTTAACAAACGATTTCATTTTTTGGCCGGATACTGGTCTGGTAAACAGTTTATTGCTCCATTGGGAAATCCATTATACGAGACGTACTCAAGAACCAACCTGTTTATTGAAGAACCTGTTCGACAGTTACTCATGGCTAAAATAAGTTACCATCACAATGTTTATAATAATATCTTTTTAGATGTTCGTTTCGAGCCTTATTATGATATACTAAACAAGCATTTTGAATATTTCTATGGACTGGTTATTGTTTTTAAAGAAGATTTTTTTCTTAAAGAGATAAAAAAACATTGATCGCTAATCTAAAATAAACCTCCAGGGTTTATTTTTCCATGTCTTTCCCGCATAATCAATTCCTACCCTGGGAGCAGTCTTAAAATTAATTTCAGGATGATTTGCCGTTTCTTCTATCCACAACCTTTCGGAGGTAGCCAGGTGTTCTCCATAGAATGTTTTGTCGATAAGCAAATTTTTCGTGATTTTGCCGGGTCCGTTAAAACCCTCAACCCCTCTTATTAAAATGGCTTGCGGATTATTTTCATCTCCGGTTACAACATTAAGCATCCAATATATTCCATAAATCAGATAAACATAAATATACCCTCCCTGATGATACATCATTTCAGTTCTGGGCGTACGCCCTTTGCTGGCATGACTGGCTAAATCTTCTTCTCCGCGATAGGCTTCAACCTCGGTAATTAAATATTTCCGGATATTGTTATCATCAGATTTACGCACCAGATACTTCCCCAGCAATTCAGGAGCTACGTCCAAAACATCACGAGTATAAAAATTAGTGGTTAAACGATTCTGATTTTTCATTCAAACTCAATACTCCGTTTTACCTTCTGTATTTCTCCATTTTTCGAAAGCAGCAATGGCTTCTTCACGCAGAATTTGTTTTGTGCGTATTTTCCTTTGCTCAATCGGCCTTTCCAGTTCTTCGTATATAAACGAATCGTCGAAGTCGATATCCCGGGCATCGGTTTTAGTATTCGCAAAATAAATTTTATCCAGGCGAGCCCAGTAAATGGCACCCAAACACATGGGGCATGGTTCGCACGATGAATAAATCCGGCAACCGCTCAAATCAAAAGTTCCCAGCTTTTGCGTTGCCTCTCGTATCGCATTAATCTCAGCATGAGCCGTAGGGTCATTATTTACAGTAACCCTGTTGGTTCCTTTGGCAACAATTTCTCCGTCTTTAACAATAATGGCTCCAAACGGACCTCCTCCTTCATCGATATTATCAATCGACAACTTAATGGCTTCCCGCATAAAATCTTCGTTATTCATCATTCTCTTTCAGTTTAAATCCATTTCCAAATAAAAATAGCGCGTAAAAATAAGAAAAAAATGTGACGCCAATCTGATTTTCCAGGGTATCTTCGTTGAGCATAGATAACATCGCTATTAGAAAAAATACCACAAAAAAGTAATTACGAAAACCTGCTCGTTTAATGGGAGGATAAAGCAAACAAAACATAATCATCAGAAATCCCACGACACCAAACGAAACAAAAAAAGTTACGTATTGATTATGCGTTCGTAGTCTTTTTCCCGGAGGGAGCATACTTTCATTCTTTTCATATTGTTCATCAAAAACATCCTGAACATCTCCGGTACCGGTACCAAACCAAAAATTATGCTGAATAATGGATGACGCTGTTTTAAAGAATTCCCACCGCTGTGTAATAGAGTTTCCGGCCGGATTAGCCCCTTTTCGGTAGACATCAATCTCCCATATAATCTGGTAAACTTTTGGATATAAAGCATATCGTTGAGCATAAATATAGTTCGCCATTCCATTTTCAATATTCTTTATATCCTCATCCGTTAATGCTGATACCCCCACCGAATCTTTTCGCAAACCTTTTGACGTTAAATATCTTTTTAGCGTTGTTTTAATCTGTTGTCCTTTTTTATCCTTCTCTTCATAAGCAAAATCACTTATACGATTCCACTCTCTTTTTAATTCCTTCGGACACACATAAAGCCAGACATAATGTCCGTTCTCAATTTGCTTCAACTTTTTATTGTGCTGGTAAGGATTACCTGAGGCTGTATATTGTTCCAGGTTCTCAAAGTCAATTTTTTCAACAGTGTAAAATTTCGATATCGCGTGAGTAATAAATGAGGCGATAAACAAAATGACAGTAACCAGTAATACCTGAACAAATAATCGAAGAACCAGTTCTTTTATACGGGATGAATAATAGCCTGCCAAAAGAAAAAAGAGAAAGATAAAGATTACTATCCCGGATAAAGATTTAAGGAGAAATAAAAAAAATACAAACCATAAAATGGCAAAACTGTAAGCTATCATCTCTAAAAGGCTCTTATTAAATTTTTTAGAAAATAAAAAATACGCCAGTGAAAAAATACTCACATTGATCAACAGGCTCAAACGGATGTGAGACATAAACATTGAAATTTCCCGTATATCCGTAATTGGATACTCAATAATTCCCCACAAAACAGAAGTGCTTATCCATGTAGAAACAAATACTGATAGCGAAAATAAAAGCAAGAGGAATTTAAGTTGAGCTTGTTTAAGAGCCGGAGAGGTCCCAATAATTAAAGGAAAAACAATTAAAATCAATTTATTTTTCAAATCCAGTAAAGCATACTGAAAGTTTGATGTGTTAAGCAACCACAGTAAGTGCACCAAAAAAATCCCGCAAAAGATCAATATCGAAGGATTATCCCTCAACTTTCTCCTTTTTTCTGTAAACTGTCCTTCCAGCACCCAGTTTACAGCCAGGGTAATCATAGAAACACTTACCGCAAATTTAGACAAGGGCAAAGAAGCAGCAACCAAAAGCAAGCTGATATAATATATCTTTTGATGGTTGATAGGTATTTTGAAAATTTTCATCCGTTAGTCTGTTTATCGCATAAAGATAAAGAAAAGATTTTTTGTGGTTTAAAAATACGGTTATTCTTAACGATTGAAAAAAATATCGGGGATAAAAAAATGAACAATAAAAAAGTTGATGTATTAAGGTCATAAGGGCTGTGGAGAAAGATGAGAGAAATTTTTTAAAATCCAAAATTGCAGAAAAAATTAGAAAAATAAACATTGCAGCATAGGACATTTATAAATTAAATGCCTTTCTTCTAAAATCATATTAAATAATCCTTTAAAAATTAAAGAAAATCATTATTTTTGCGCTTTGTTTTTCGCATATTAACGAATTAGATTTTACAACAAGAAGTTATTAACAAATAATTTGTTGATATTTTCTTGATTTATAAAAAATAATTGTATTTTTGCAATCCGCAAAATACAGCTTGTATAATTGTATATAGGTATTAATTAAAAAGTTAGGAGTTTAAAGTGGATACATTAAGTTACAAAACAGTATCAGCAAACAAAGCTACTGTAGAAAAAAATTGGGTGCTTGTTGACGCAAAAGAAGAGATTTTAGGCCGGTTAGCTTCTAAGGTTGCAAAAATTTTAAGAGGTAAAAACAAACCTTCATTTACCCCTCACGTGGATTGTGGGGATAATGTAATTATTATTAATGCCAGCCAGGTAAAGCTAACGGGAAACAAAATGACACAGAAAAAATATATTAGTCATTCAGGTTATCCTGGAGGTCAGAAAACAACTACCCCCGAAGAGATCTTCTCAAAGCAACCTATCAGAGTTGTTGAAAAGGCTGTAAAAGGGATGCTTCCAAAAAACCGATTGGGAAGCGAGCTTTATAGAAATCTTTTCGTTTATGAAGGCAGCGAACACAAGCATGAAGCACAAAAACCAAAAAAAGTAGATTTAAATTCAATTAAATAATGAGTATGGAAGTAATAAATGCTTTAGGAAGAAGAAAATCCGCTGTTGCAAGGGTTTATTTAAGCGAGGGAAAAGGCAATTTCACGGTTAACAACCGTAAAATTGAAGATTTCTTTACGACAAAATCATTACAGTATATTGCTAATCAACCATTAAACCTGGTAGAGGTAAACGGTAAATATGACGTTAAAGTGAATATTTACGGCGGTGGGATAAAAGGACAAGCAGAAGCTGTAAGATTAGGAATATCGAGAGCTTTAAATAAAGCAAATCCGGAATTCAGAGATGCTTTAAAGAAAGCCGGATTCTTAATGCGTGATGCAAGAGTAGTAGAGCGTAAAAAACCCGGACAACCCAAAGCGCGCAAGCAATTTCAGTTTAGTAAACGATAATAATTATATAATTATCCGTTTAGTATCTAAATTATTGAGACCTCTGCAATGGAGTTACTCAATAATTGATTAATGAAAGAATGTAAACGAAAAAATTAAAAGAATGTCAAGAACAAGTTTTAACGAATTACTGGAAGCAGGTGTACACTTTGGTCACCTCAAAAGAAAATGGAATCCTGCCATGGCACCATATGTTTTTATGGAACGCAATGGCATACACATTATTGATTTGCAAAAAACAGAAGCCAAGTTAAATGAGGCTTGTGATGCTTTAAAACAAATTGCAAAATCAGGAAGAAAAATATTATTCGTAGCCACAAAAAAACAGGCCAAAGAAATTGTAGCAGAAAAAGTTGCTTCAACAAAAATGCCTTATGTTACTGAACGTTGGCCAGGTGGAATGTTAACAAACTTTCCTACCATCCGAAGAGCAGTCAAAAGAATGGCTACTATAGATAAAATGGCTACTGACGGTACTTTTGATAACTTAGCCAAAAGAGAAAAGTTACAAATTACCCGACAAAGAGCCAAGCTGGAAAAAATGTTAGGCAGTATTGCTGATATGACCCGACTCCCTGCTGCAATGTTTATTGTTGATGTATCGAAAGAATATATTGCTGTTCGTGAAGCACAGCGACTTAATATTCCATTATTTGCTATTGTGGATACCAATTCAGATCCTAACAATATTGATTTCCCAATTCCTGCTAATGATGACGCTTCAAAATCAATCTCATTAATTTTAGATAAAGTTACAGAAGCCGTAAAAGAAGGACTGGAAGAGCGAAAGATGGAGAAAGAAAAAGAAGGTGGTGCTAAAGAAAAGAAAAAAAGCACCAAGAAACCTGCCGGAGATGTTAAGAAATCAAGCGCACGAAAGTCAAAAGATGAAAGTGACGAAAAAGAAGAGGCAGAAAAAACTACAGCCAAAGCCGAAAAAGCTGAAGTAAAAGAAGAAAAAGAAGAAGAGAAGAAAACGGCTGAAGAAAAAAATGAAGATACCAAAGAATAATTGTTAACATTGAAAAAAAATAAAAGATGGCTCAAATAACTGCATCCGATGTAAATAAATTAAGAAAAAGTACCGGTGCCGGAATGATGGATTGCAAAAAGGCGCTTGTGGAAGCTGACGGAGATTTCGATAAAGCAACTCAAATTATACGAGAAAAAGGACAGGCAATCGCCAACAAACGTTCTGACCGGGAAGCAAGCGAAGGCGTTGTTCTTGCAAAAACAAACAATGAAAATACCAAAGGCGCAATCATCTCGTTAAACTGCGAAACGGACTTTGTAGCTAAAAACGATGATTTTGTTGCTATTGCTGAAAAAATATTAAATAAAGCCGTAGAAACCTTTCCTGCAGATATCGATGCTTTAAAAAATATCGAATTAGACGGTAAGAAAATTGCCGATATCGTATTAGAACAAGCCGGTATTATAGGTGAAAAAATTGAATTATCCTTTTTTGACAAATTAGAAGCTGACTATATATCTGCGTATATCCATAGCGACAAAAAACTGGCTACTTTAGTAGGTTTTAGCAAAGCAGGTGTTGACGAGCAAGTAGGTAAAGATGTTGCTATGCAAGTTGCTGCAATGAACCCTGTGGCTGTTGATGAAAAACAGGTTCCACAGGAAGTAATCGAAAGAGAATTGGAAATTGGCAGAAACCAGGCACTTGCCGAAGGAAAACCCGAAAATTTAGTAGACAAAATCGCTCAGGGTAAACTAGGTAAATTCTACAAAGAGAACACGCTGGTAAACCAGGCTTTTATCAAAGACAGTAAATTGACGGTTAAGCAATATATACAACAAGCAAATAAAGAGCTTACGGTTACAACATTTAAAAGATATTCTATTAAACAATAATAAATATCAGAGATATACTATTAAGGAGCTCATTTTTTTTGAGCTCCTTTTTTTATTCATTATTTTTAAGGATTAATAAAAAAATACAAACCATGAGAATTGTTCAAATAGAACCCATTGGTATCAGTCCTGACGATTGGAAAAAAGCAGAAACAAATTTTAAAAAGGCAGGACATCAATTGATACGTTACGATCATAAACCTCAAAATGAAGAAGAGCTTATTGAAAGAGCTAAAGACGCACATGTTTTAATTTTAAGTAATCTTCCACTTTCCAGCAATGTCATCTCTCATTGTCCTGATTTAAAGATGATTTCTGTAGCATTTGCCGGAGTCGACCATATTGCCATGGATGTGTGCAATGAAAAAGGTATTGTAGTTTCAAATGCTGCAGGATACTCGAATCATTCTGTTGCAGAATTGACCATAGGCTCTGTAATCAACATTTACCGTAAAATTTTGTGGAGTGATCGGCAAACCAGGAATTTATCAGACCGGCAAGGTTTTTTAGGAGCAGAACTGCATGGAAAAACCTTTGGAATTATTGGAACAGGACAAATCGGAACACAAGTTGCCCATTTAGCCAATGCCTTTGGCTGTAAAGTTTTGGCATATAACAGGTCTTCAAAAAACATCCCCAATGTTGAATTTGCCAATTTAGACTATTTACTCAAAAACAGCGATATCGTTTCGTTACATGTACCGCTAACCCAGGAAACCAAGCATCTTATGGGTGAAAGCGAAATTAAGTTAATGAAAAAAACAGCCATCCTAATTAATACTGCCCGGGGGCCGGTAGTTGATTATCATGCTTTAGCCGCTGCCTTAAAAAACAATTCCATTTCCGGAGCCGCAATTGATGTTTATGAAAAGGAACCTCCACTGGACAATGACCATCCGTTGTTTGAAGTGCCCAACACATTGTTACTTCCTCATATAGGATATGCAACAAAAGAAGCCATTCAATTAAGAGGAGAAATCGTTATGGAGAATATTATTCGATGGAAAGAAGGAAAACCTCAAAATGTAATGAACAAATAGAAGGAGCAAAAATAAAAATGGGTTAACAAAAAAAGATGTTAACCCATTTTCGTCTATCTATAAATCTACTAAATAATAAGCATGGCATCGCCGTATGTTCCAAAACGATATTTTTCTTTTACGGCCTCTTTATATGCATTTATTACCACATGATAACCTCCAAATGCACAAACCATCATCAACAACGTTGAATACGGCAGGTGAAAATTCGAAATCATCATATTGGGAACCAGCACTTCGTAGGGCGGGAAAATAAATTTATTGGTCCAGCCATCGTAGGGTTTTAAATGCCCGATAGTTGAAACGGATGACTCCAGTGTTCGAAGCACGGTTGTTCCAACAGCAATTATATTTTTCTTTTTGTCTTTTGCATGATTAACTTTATTTACCGCATCCTCCGAGATAAGAATCTTTTCAGAATCCATCTTATGCTTGGTAAGGTCTTCAACATCTACGGTTCGGAAATTTCCAAGACCTACATGAAGGGTTATTTCGGCAAAATCAACCCCTTTAATTTCAAGCCTTTTTAACAACTCCCGACTAAAATGCATTCCGGCAGTTGGCGCTGCAACAGCACCTTCGTGTTTGGCATAAATCGTTTGATACCTGTCGCGATCTTCGGGTAAAACTTCACGATTAATAAATTTGGGTAAGGGAGTTTCTCCCAAACTATATAATGTATTTTTAAACTCCTCGTATGACCCATCGAAAAGGAAACGTAAAGTTCTTCCCCGTGAAGTCGTATTATCAATTACTTCAGCAACCAATGTATCGTCTTCACCAAAATACAATTTATTCCCGATACGAATTTTACGAGCAGGATCAACCAATACATCCCATAATCGTTGCTCCCTGTTTAATTCGCGCAACAAAAATACCTCGATTTTTGCTCCTGTTTTTTCCTTATTACCATATAAACGGGCAGGAAATACCTTGGTGTTATTAAAAACCATCACATCCTGATCGTTCACATAATTTACAATATCCTTAAAAACTTTATGTTCAATTTTCCCGGTTTCACGATTCACAACCATTAATCTGGATTCGTCTCTGTTTTCTGACGGAAATTTGGCAATAAGATCTTTAGGGAGATTAAACTTAAACTGAGATAACTTCATCAATTCAACTGGTTTACTGGTTATACTTAAGTGCCCTGCTTATACGCACCATTAAAAAAAGGGTTACAAAATTACTAATAAATTTTCAAATTCCTGCAATGTAATCGAAGATTCTATTTTATAATCCCCAATACGTGTTCTGGTTAGCTTGGTTAGAAGGGCTCCACTGGATAATTTTTCGCCAATATCCCGGGCCAGGGATCGAATATACGTTCCTTTGCTACAAACTACCCTAAAGGTGATATAAGGCATACTGTACTCTACTAATTCAATGTCCGAAATGGTAATTAGGTTGGATTTCATCTCCACCTCTTCTCCTTTACGGGCATATTCATACGCTCTTTTACCCTTAATGTTTTTTGCTGAAAATACCGGCGGAATTTGTTGCTGCTCGCCAACAAAACCCTGAAGTGCTTCTTTCACCTTATCTTCATCAATATGATCAGTAGGATAGGTTTGATCGTAGTCCGTTTCTAAATCAAAAGAAGGTGTTGTCTTTCCAAGCATTATCGTGGCCACATATTCTTTTTCGGCAAGCATTAATTCATTGATATTTTTGGTAGCCTTACCCGTACAAACTAAAACCAATCCTTCGGCTAAGGGATCCAGCGTTCCTGCATGTCCAACTTTAAAGTTTTTGACCCTGATATTTAATTTTTGCCGTAGTTTTTTTGAGATTTGATTCTTAATCTTCTTAACTACATCAAAAGAGGTCCACTCATAGGGTTTATTAACAGGAAGAACGACACCCTTTTGAAAATCTTCAATGCTATTCAGTATAAATTTCATGTAACGAATTAAAATGAGAAGATAATAGCTATAGAACCAATGATAAAGCAATAGATGGCAAAATAGATTAATTTCCCTTGTTTAACAATTTTAAGCATCCATCTACAGGCCAGCAATCCGGAAATAAATGCAGCCAAAAACCCTACCAGTAAAGGGGTTGTGTCAACCGATGAAGCAAAAGCAATATTAGAGTCCATCAGGTCTTTTACATTAGCACCAATAATAGGAATCAATACCATTAAAAAAGAAAATTTTGCGACATACTCTTTTTTATTTCCCAAATATAATCCGGTGGCTATGGTTGCTCCCGAACGTGAAATTCCGGGCAACACAGCCAGCACCTGGGCAATTCCGATAATAAAAGAATCTTTATAGGTAATCTCTTTCTGTCGCTCTTTTGCATAATAGGTAAATGCCAGAAGCAAGGCGGTAATTAACAACATAATCCCTACAAATAGAATATTCCCTGTAAAAAAACCTTCGATTTGTTCTTTAAAAAACAACCCGGCAATTAAGACAGGAATCATAGATATAAATATCTTCAGGATATATTTGGTCGAATCATTCCACCGGAATTTAAAAAAATCCCGAATCAGTTCCATTAAGGTTTTCCAAAAAATAATAATGGTACTTAATACGGTAGCTCCATGAACAACCACTGTAAAAGTAAGGCTTTCTTTAAAATCAACATCTAAAATATGTTTTCCTAACTCTAAATGTCCGCTGCTGCTAACAGGCAAAAATTCGGTAAGTCCCTGGATAATCCCAAGGATTAAAGCTTCTAACCAACTCATAAATAAACTTTTAAGCAGAAATTACTTTTCGGGTGAATCAGATTCTTTGGGTTTTTTCATGATAGCATAAATCTCAAAGATGAATCCCAAAAGAACGATAACAGGTGCCAGGGTAATACGCCTAAAACTAAAAACCTCTTCGTTAAATACCTCAGGGCTTTCTGCTTTTCCGCCAATCATTAAAATAAAGCCTAATATGATAATCCCAAAACCAATTGCCAGTAATTTGTAGTTTTCTTTACCAAGTGCAAATTCAATTTTTTTATCTTCCGGTTTATTTTTTTTAGCCATCATTCTTATATTTTAATTAATAATATAATTTATCAACGTTCATTCTCAGGTATTTTGAAACAGCAAAAAATGTAGATAACCAGTTAATAACTATTCCAATAACAAGTACTCCTAAAAACAAAATACCGATTATTTCAATATCCTGGAAACTAACAACTTCTTCAAACTCATTTTGTGCAAGATAAAGAACACCTGTTAACAAACCAATAGCAAACAATGCAGCAACGATTCCCTGCCATACACTTCGATACAAAAACGGACGGCGAATAAACCCGCGGGTAGCACCCACCAGCTGCATTGTATTAATGATAAATCGTTTTGAATATACCGATAAACGTATCGTATTGTTGATAAGTGCTATAGCAATTAAAAACAGCAATCCGCTAAAAATCAAAATAATAAAACTGATTTTTCGTATATTTTCATTAACAAGACTTACCAACGATTTCTGATAAAAAACCTCCTTAATTTGTTCGTATTGCTGAAAGTCTTTCTCAATGATACGGATGCTGTCTGGATTGGCATAATCGGCATACAAATGTACCTCAATAGATGCTAACAATGGATTATACCCCAAAAATTCGATAAAATTCTCTCCTAAATCCTCCTGCAACTCCTTTGCTGCCTGTTCTTTAGTAATATACTTCGTGGATTTTACATATTCTGTTGCATCCAGACTTTTTTGCAAAAGGATAACATCCACCTCTTTAACATTTTCTTTAAGGATAATAGAAAACCCAATATTTTCTTTCACGTATTCAGAAAGCCTCTGGGCATTTAGAATTAACAGTCCAAGCACACCTAACATAAACAACACCAAGGTAATGCTTATGATAGAAGTTAAATAGGAACTTCTAAGCCTGCGTTTTGTTACTGCCGGTTCTTTCTTTGCCATGGAGCTTAAAAAATAATCGTGCTAATATACAAATTAATAAAGCAAATTTAATGAATTAACGATTAATCCTCCTGTTTAATTTTATTGAGCCATAAAAATAATTCTTTTCCTATAACAGCTACAAATAATAGTAATAAAACGATGGAACTCGCTAAAGAAATTTTATTCCCTACAAAGTATGACTTAGGATGGAATTTAAATTCAACCGTATGTTCTCCTTCAGGGATAACCATTGCCCGTAACACATAATTCACCCGAAAGTGATCAGCCGGTTCGTCATCAATAAAAGCATTCCATCCTTTCGGATAATAAATCTCTGAAAATACAGCCAACTCTTGTTCTGCACAAGTAGCTTCATACACCAGATGGTTCGGTTCGTAACTTACCAGTTTAATTGTAGAATTAGCATCTTTTGTAAACGCTTTGCCTTCAATATGATGTGCAAAGCGATCATCAACAATGGCCTCTCGGGAAGGATTAAATTCAGTTAAGGCATCAATCTCTGCGTCGGCATCAGGCACAATCCGGTAATTCTCTACAAACCATGCATTACCGAGTGCTTCAGGATTTCGTTGGGCAACCGGCTGGTTATCCTGTCCCTGTACAATAAAATATTTGGTATTCAGCATGTTCAAAACATCCATGTTGTTTTGCGAAATCTGATAATCAATCAAATCCTGGTAACGCTGCATTTTAGCACCATGGTAACCACCAATCGATTTATGAAAGTAGGAGGTGCTGGCATCATTAAAGGTATTAACGGTTACATTTAATACTCTGAAATTCGGATCCTCATCCTGAAGGATTTGCTGATCGGCAGGGGTCATTTGGAATGGTTGTTTTGCTTCGCGCTTGCTTACAAAATTATTATCGTTTAAATAGCGCTTATCAACGGCCCACATATCAACCAAAATAAGTACACCCAAAGCAAGCAGAGTATATTTTGTTTTTAATTTACCGGATATATAAGCCCAGATAGCTCCAGCCGCTAATAAGATAAAAATTAATGAGCGAAAAGCATCACGCTGTAAGAAGGCCTTGCGATCTTCACGAATAGCATCAACCAACGCCTGCCCGCCCTGTGAAATAATCCGCTGGTCGGATTCTGCAGAAAAATCAAAAAATAAACCCGGTAATAAGGCAAAAAATAATGCAATCCCTCCAACGATGTACAACGAATTTTTAAAAGCTTTCATCAGCTTTTGCTTATCTATAGAACCATCCATCACTTTTTTCAAGGTTAACATGGCCATGAGCGGAATGGTAAACTGGGCAATAACCAGGGTCATGGATACGGCACGGAACTTATTGTATCCCGGAACATAATCCAAAAAGAAGTTGGTAACCAACGGTAAGTTCTTTCCCCAGGCTAACACAATGGATAAGACGGTTGCGGCAATCAGCCACCATTTTATTTTGGGATCCAACAGATAAATTCCCAGCACAAACAGAAAAATAATGATAGCACCCATATAAACCGGCCCGGAAGTAAAGGGCTGTGCCCCCCAGTATAAATAAGGGAAATGCTGTACTACCTGCGAAGCATAGCGGGACCCTTGTGCAGTTTCAAAAAATTCGTAAACAGCTGAATTTTTTCCCAGGTTTACATCACCTCCACCCCCTTTAAAATTAGGGATTAACAGAGTCATCGTTTCATCAATTCCATAGCTCCAGGCAGTAGCATAATCCTTATCCAGTCCGGAGGTTTTATTGACTTCATCTTTGTTTAGCTCGGTTTCACCACGCATCGAATACTTTCCATATTCGTAGGTAGTCCAGATAGAACTAAAGTTACTCCCCACGGCAAGGATAGCTGCAATAATTAATACGCCGGTAGCTTTTAAAAATTGTTGATAGCTTTTATCTTTTATCGTGTAAATTAATTCAACCATTCCATAAACCACAACAATTAAAAGCGTATAATAAGTTATTTGCAGGTGGTTGGCTAACAATTGCAATGTAAGAAAAACAGCCGTAATGGCTGCACCCAGCAGCACCCTGCCCCGGTAGGTCAGATAAATACCGGCAATAATCGGAGACATATACGCAATGGCAAATACTTTGGAATTATGACCTGCGGCAATTACAATAAAATAATAGGACGAAAAGGCAAAAGCTATTGCTCCTACTGCACTAAGCCAGGGTCTTGCTCCAAAAATTAATAATGCAATATAGAATCCCAACAAACAAATAAAAAGTTGATTTGAAGGCCGTCCCATAAATTTTAACAAACGATCCACATATTTAACCAGGTTGTTCTTGTATTGAACAGATATCAGATAGGCCGGCATACCACCGAACATACTGTTGGTCCAAAGCGCTTCTTCGCCGGTTTCTTCACGAAAATCACGAACCTCCTTGGACATGCCAAGGTAAGTTGTTTTATCGCCTTGTTGTATCTCTTTACCTTCTATTTGTGGTAAAAAGTAGGCATATGAAACAGCTATAAAAAGGATTACAGAAACTAAATGCGGGTAAAAACGGTTGAATGGAATATTTTTCATGGGGCTTAAGTTTTCAAAATTTTTGTTTTCTCTCTAATGTATAAACAACTATATAATAACAGATAAATTTTACAATTAAAGCAATAAAGTTAATATATTAAATCAAATTTAATAAAACGAAAAGTTTTAAAAATTTATTTATACTGCATAAATCTTTATTTTCTTGATATTCTTTTTATTTTTTAGAATAGAGTTAGTCATATTTCTTTTTATTATTTTTATAGATTTAAATTTACGAACACAGCTCTTTTATTAAACGATTAACAAATATAAATAAAGCATAGAATAAGGAAAAATGAAGATATTGATGGTGTTGACAGAGGAATTCCCTCCAGATGACAGAGTTGAAAAAGAAGCATTAGCTTTGATAGAGCGGGGTCATGAAATTATCATAGCCTGTCAAACATTAAAAAAAATTAAAAGGCAGGAAATTTATAAAAAAATAATTATTGAAAGACTTTATATGTCACGATTAATGTATAAACTTAGTGTTGCAGCATTAATTGTTCCCTTCTATTTTACGTTCTGGTATAATTTTTTAAAACGTTTACATAAAAAATATCAATTTGATGTAGTTCATGTTCATGATCTACCCCTTACAAAAGTAGGTTATCAACTAAGCAGAAAATATGGATTAAAATTAGTTTGTGATCAACACGAATTTTACAGCAACTGGATTGTTCATACGGCACATATGAACAAAGGGATTGGTAAAATTATAAACCTTCTGAGCAATTGGAAAAAATACGAAAAAAAATATTTAAAGAAAGCGGATTTAGTGATTACCATAGAAGAACCTCTTCGTAAGAATTATATTGAACATGCAGGAATAAAACCTGAGAAAATAATATTGGTACCCAACACCCCGTCTAAGAAGGTATTTAATGAGCAGAACGTTAAGACTTCAATCAAAGAAAAGTATAAAGATAATTTTGTACTATTCTATGCCGGGGGGATAGATATTTTAAGAGGGATTAATATTATCATAGAATCATTGCCTGTTATAAAGAAACACATTCCAGAAATTAAATTTATTTTTGCCGGTATAATAAGAAAAGGGTGTGACCCTGTTAAATTAGCCAAGAAACTAAAAGTAGAAGATAATATTGAATTTTTGGGATGGATTGATATTCAGGAAATTCCATCTTATATTAACGCAAGCGACATATGCCTCCATGTTCCTCCAGTGATAAGAGATGAAACAAATCTGACTATAGCTACAAAAATTTTTCAGTACATTGCCATGGAAAAACCAGTAATTGTAGGACAGGCCAAGTTGATGAAAAAACTTGTTACTGAAAACAATCTGGGCTTAGCAATTAAGGACAACGACCACAAAGACCTGGCTGACAAAATTATACATCTATACAATAATCCTGATGTGCTGCAAAATTTTTCTTATAATTGTAAAAAAATTAAATCCCAATTTATATGGGAAGTTACTATCAAAAATTTAATTCAATTCTATGATCAATAAACAATCAAATAATATTATCGTTTTAGCTCCACATACAGATGATGGAGAATTTGGATGTGGTGGAAGCATGGTAAAATTTCTAGAAGAAAAATATAATGTATATTATGTAGCCTTTTCTACGGCCAAAGAATCTGTTCCAAAAGGAATGCCTGAAAATATTCTGGAGATAGAGGTAAAAGAAGCAACAAGAAGAATCGGAATTAAACCTTCTAATCTAATTATTTATGGTTTTACGGTAAGGAAACTTAATTATGTAAGACAAGATATATTGGAAGAACTGGTAAAAATAAAAAATGATTTACAACCTGATTTAGTATTAATGCCTTCTCCGAATGATTTACATCAGGACCATTACACGGTTGCTCTGGAAGGTCTAAGAGCTTTTAAGCAAACCAGCATACTTAGTTATGAAATTCCCTGGAATCATATCAAATTTAATAGCCAGTCTTTTATTAAACTCGAAAAACACCACATTGAAAAGAAAATTTACGCCCTTGATGCTTACAATTCACAAAAAATGAAAGATTATGCTTCAGAGGAATTTATTAAAAGTTTAGCAAAAACCAGGGGGATACAAATTGGCAGCGAATATGCTGAAGTTTTTGAAGTACAACGATGGATATTATAATTCTCATGAAATATCCATGCACTGAAATTCACAAAAATGGAATAAATATAATAGGGATGTTCCACGAGAGCAATTAATTAACTAAAATATATTCGTGTGAAAAACGATAAATTAACAGAATTTAATCAAAAACGTAAAGAAAATCATCGTAAAGACCCGGTAGAAGAGAGCTTTATTGAGCAACTCAACAACCAATTATTAGAGTTTGAAAAAAAAAATTATACAGATTTAAAAGAAGAACAACATCCTACAATTTTTGTAATTGGAGCTCCCAGATCCGGAACAACCCTTATGTCGCAAGTCTTGGCTCATGGACTCGATGTTGGGTTTATAAATAATTTATCTGCCCGGTTTTGGAAAACCCCGGTAACAGGAATTAGGCTTTCTAATTCTATTTTTAAAAATAATAAATCAACTGACTTTCAATCGAAATTTGCAAGTACAAAAAAACTAGAAGACATCCATGAGTTTGGTTATTTCTGGAGACATTGGTTAAAAAAAGAAAGCATTACAAATATTGTTAACAGTCCTTCTATAGAAAAAGAAATACAATGGACCGAGCTTAAAAATATTATCCTGAATATCCATGAGGCATTTGGAAAGGGATTTGCTTGTAAAAATGTACTAAGTGCATATCATATTTCTAAATTCCTTCATGTACTTAAAAAGCTTGTTTTTGTCTACATTGAACGTGACCCTGTTGATGCAGCAATATCAATTCTTAATGCAAGAAAAAAATATTATACTGATCTTAACTTATGGTGGAGCTATGTACCTCTTGAATATGAACAAATCAAAGACTTAGACTACAAAAGACAAATTGCCGGCCAGGTATATTTCCTTACGAAATATTACAATAGTAAGATCAAAGACATTAATTCGAACAGAATAATACGCATAAAATATAAAGAACTTTGTGACAATCCGCAAGCAATACTTGATACCATTGTGAAAGTTACAAGGAAAGAGCTCGATTATGAATTAAAAATTAATGATGATTTTCCTGAAAAGTTCGAATATAAAACTTATCATCAAAGTGAGCTTCGCAATGAATTCGAAAACCTTTTAAATGAATTTCAAGAAGATGATAAATAAAGTACTATCTATTCATCAGCCCAACTTTATTCCATGGCTGGGATTTTTTTATAAAATAGCCCTTTCTGACATTTTCGTTATTTTGGATACTGTTCAGTATCCCAGGGGAAAATCTGTTGCCAACAGAAATAAAATAAAATCTCCAAATGGTATAATTGAACTTGTCGTTCCTATTACAAGACCAAAGGGACAAGAAGGCAAAGCTAGTTATAAAGAAGTAGCTTTTGCTGATAAAAAATGGAGCAGAAAAGCATTAAAAACTATTCAAAATAGTTATTCAAAAGCTCCCTTTTTTGAATCATATTACAATTACCTTTCCGAACTTTTTCAACATGACTCTTTTTCTGAAATGAATATTAAATTTATTTACGACACCGTTGAAAAACTAGGTTTATCTACTCAAATTATTAAACTATCAGATTTTGCGACATCAGCATTTGGGCAAAAGAATGATTTAATTATTAATTTATGTAAAGAAACTGGAGCAAGCATTTATTTATCAGGAATGGGGGCAAAAAAATATAATAATCAAGAATTATTGAATAAAAATAATATTACGTTGAAATACATGGAATATCAGCATCCCGAATACCCTCAAATCAATGGTGAATTTATATCTCATTTATCGATTATTGATTTATTCTTTAACACCGGAGATGGTGCTAAAAATTATTTTACGAACAATAAAGCAAATTTTAATAAAGGCGGTTTAACTAATAAATAACCAAAAAATCTCCAAATTATTAAATGAATGTTGATTTTATACAATTTAACAAACTTTGGAAAGAATTTAGTTAATTTGTATTTATAAGAAAAATACTATGAAATTAAAAGAAACTGGGACAAATTTCTTTCTTTTTATTTTAAGGAGATCTTTTAAATACCTATCTCCAATTATTCATTTATTTGAAAAAAAACCAATTAAAAAATATTCTTCAAAACAACCTGAATTCCCTATTGTATTTATCATAGGAGCTCCAAGAAGTGGTTCTACCATTCTATATCAATTAATTACAAATTTTTTTGATGTTAGTTATATTAATAATTTAATTTATTTATCAAGAGAAAATCTATTTTTTGGGTTTTGGCTGAATCGTTTAGTATTTAAAAATAAAAAGCATGATAATTTTCAGTCGAATTATGGAAACACAAAAAAATTTGGATTAAATGCGCCAAGCGAAGGAGGTCAAATATGGTATAAATGGTTTTCTAAAGACCAAATTTATTTTGAAAAAGGATCTTTGTCTGACAAAAAAATAATTCAGATAAGAAAGCTTTTTTATGCTATCATCAATAAACAACAAAAACCTATCATTATTAAAAACTTAATGACATCTCAACGTTTACTCCCTTTCTCAGAAATTTTCCCATCCGCAAAGTTTATCTTTATAAAAAGATTGCCAGAATATAATGCTCAATCAATATATAAAGCTCGAAAAAAATTGTCCCCCCATGAATGGTGGTCTGTCAAACCAAAAAACTATCAAGATCTTCTAAATTTGTCTCTTGCCGAACAGTCTGTCAAACAGGTGTATTATATTGAAAAACAAATAATGGAAGATATTAACCTTTTTCCAAAGAAAAATATTAAAATTGTTAATTATGAAGATTTGATCTCAGATTATAAAAATATATTTTCAGACTTAAAATCTTTTATTGGTTGTGAATTTAAAGAAGAGACACATGCAACTAATCTTGATTCAGGAAATAATTTGAAAATAGATAAAGAAGAATTTGAACAAATAAAAAATACTTGTAATCGATTTGATTGGAAAAATTATAAAATCCTTAAATAAATGCCTGATAAATACACCACTCGATATCTAGATAGAACAGAATTTGCTATTTGGGATTCTTTTGTTGATGAATGCGAAGATGGGCGTATTTTTAATAAATCTTTTTGGCTGGAGAATATTTATAAATATCAACAAAATATGACTTTTTGCATTGTTGGATGTTTTGATAAAAATAAAAAACTAGTGGCCGGATATGCCTTTGGGACAAAAAACAAATTTTTTTTATTCCCAATAATTGTACCCCCCAAATTTACACCTTATAACAATTTATTAATAAAAAAAAGAGACACAAAATATGTTTCAAAAAAAGAAAGTAATCAATTGTTAATCATCGAAGAAATAAGCAATTTTCTAATTAAAAAATTTAAATTCATAACATTATCTTTCCCTCCAGGTTTTAAAGATATTCGTGGTTTTTTGTGGAATGGTTATACTGAAAAAATAAAATATACTTATCTCGAAAAAATAAAAAATATTGAAGAGATACAGGAATGTTTTGAACCTTCTTTAAAGAGACAGATAAAAAAAGGATTAAAACAAAACTACAAGATAAGTTATGATTTTAACAATAATGAAATTGGTATCAGTTATCAGCTATTAAAAACTATGCAGAAGAAGAATAATAAAAAAAGATTTTTAGACTATTCTGAATTCGAAAATATTTTAAAAATATTACATGCAAAAAACAGTCTGCTTCTTTGCAATATATACAACGAAGATACTCCTGTTTATTCAAATATTATTATAATAGATCAGTCAACAGCATTTTATTGGTTAGCAGGGGGAAATTACAATTTTTATAATACCGGATTAAACCAAGTTTTACTTTATAATATTTTGAACAAACTGAATCAACTAGATTGCAAGACTTTTGATTTTATTGGAGCAAACACTGATAGTATAGCTAAATATAAATCAACCTATAATTTTAACCTGACACCTTATTTTTCTGTAAGTAAAACTAATGGGCTTATTCCTAAAATATTATTCAAAATTAAAGAAATTATAAATGAGTAAAAGTTAAAAAAATCATACATAATTCTTGGGGTTTTTCTCCAAGAAGTAGCTTGTCGTTAATAATTATAGAATAACTAGAATAAAAAATTCATGAATACTTTTCTAAACCAACAAAAGCTAACTTATGTTCTTTCCCATTTAAACCAACCAATAGATTTAAGTGAGATTATAAAATTATTTTATTTCAGAAGCAACAAAAAGCTGCCTAATGATTTAAAAAATAAAATCGTTTTTACACTATCTGCACAAAAATTAAATTTCGAAAATATTTTATGGGTGGAAGATATTCCCATTCTATTCCCTGCTAAAAACAAACAAGAACTCTATTCCATTGATCAAAATAACAATTTAATCTTTCATCACGACTTATTAAAATCAGCATTTTACCTGCTTTCAGGCTACCAGGAATTAAATCCTGAATACAAAGACCGGTTTGGCCGTTTCCCATATGAATTATCTATTCAAAGAAAACTGGGGATTATTAAAAAACCAGTGGTTAATTATTATTTTAAATTCATAATCGAGGGGTTGGAAGAATTCTGCAAAATCCATAACCTGGAATTTAAAAAGAAGAAGCCTTTTAAACCTTTCACTTTCTTTTTATCGCATGATGTGGATAAAATTGATACCTACAACTTGTATGATTTTATTTATTATTTGAAAGTATTGTTTGGGTTATCTAAAAAAAAGATTCCTTTTTCGAAGAAGATACGAAAAGTCGCTGAATACGGGTTTCATTATCTTTTTACCAAAAAAAACCCAAACTGGAATTTCGATTTTTTACGAAGCATTGAAAAAAAAAATAATTTCACTTCAACCTTTTACTTTTTACCCAAAGACCTTAAACACCAAGATGCGTATTATTCTTTTCACGAAAAAAGAATACAGGACTTATTTAAAAGATTAAAAGCAGAACATTGTGAAATTGGCATACACGGAACAAACCGTTCGGCAACCCAACTAAAATTTTTGCAATCCAATATCGTCGAATTAGAGAAGGCTGCCGGGGTTAAGGTTTCAGGCATAAGACAACACCGGCTTATTTTTGATATGAATATTACTCCGTATTTACACGAAGAAGCCGGATTAATCTATGATACTACCCTTGCATTTGCAGAGCACGAAGGATTCAGAAATTCATATTGCCTGCCTTTTAAACTCTATAATTTTAAAGAAGATCGCCCGTTTAAAATCTGGGAAATTCCGCTCCATGTGATGGATGCAACATTGTTTGAATATAGAAAACTCAATATGACAGATGCTTTTGAATCTGTTCAGGAAATTCTACACGAAATTATAAAATTTAATGGTGTTTTTTCATTGCTATGGCATAATGGGTTTTTCGACGAAATATTACATCCCGGCATAAAAAACTTTTATACAGATTTGTTAAATTATGTTATTACAAATAATGGTAACCCCTTATCAGGTTGTGAATTAATAAAAAAATCTCAAGATGAAGAATAATAGATACGATTCGGATTGGATAAATAATTTAGAAGGAGAATTGCATTGGAGATACTACTGGCAACAACAAAATTTAATTCAACAATACTTAGAAAAAGAAGATAAAATCCTTGAGATTGGTATTGGAACAAAGTTTACATCTAATTATTT
>JBNJFS010000006.1:0-27022 GCA_051747085.1 Bacteroidota bacterium | reverse complement strand
AACCAATGCATTTACATCTTCCATGGTACATGCATTATAAGTAGAAGCTCTGAAACCACCAACAGAACGGTGTCCTTTAATTCCTACACAATTTTGTTCCGCTGCATATGCGATAAAGTCTTTATCCAAATCTTTATACTTATCTTCCATTACAAATACAATATTCATTCTTGAGCGGTCTTCTTTTACTACAGGGCAAACAAACATCTTACTTTCTTCGATGGTTTTGTAAAGCAAGTCAGCTCTTTCATCGGCTAATTTATTCATTGCTTCTACTCCGCCCATTGACTTAACCCACTTTAATGTTTCGCGAACAGCAAAGATATTTACTACAGGAGGTGTATTAAACATCGAGTCTTTATCCATGTGTGTTTTGTATTGAAGCATAGTAGGAATCTTACGGTCTCCTACTACCTTTTCTAACATATCATCTCGTATAATCACGAAAGTAACACCTGCCGGACCCAGGTTTTTCTGGGCACCACCATAAATCATGGCATATTTGGAAACATCTACCGGACGGCTTAAAAAGTCTGATGACATATCGGCGATTAATGGCAATCCGCCAAAATCATAATCCTCAAAAATTTCAGTACCCCGAATCGTATTGTTTGTAGTAATATGAACATAATCAACATCTTTTGGCACCTCGTACCCTTTTGGAATATACGTAAAGTCTTTATCTTCAGAAGATACCTCAACTACTTCGCCCCAAAGTTTTGCTTCTTTAATCGCTTTGGCTGACCATGTTCCTGTATTTAAATAAAATGCTTTTGATTTTAAAAAGTTATAAGGAATCATGGCAAATTGCATGCTTGCTCCACCGCCTAAAAATAATACAGAATATCCTTCGGGGATACTAAGTACTTCTTTCATTAATTCAACGGTTTCATCCATTACAGCCTGGAAGTCTTTGCTTCGGTGTGATACTTCAAGAATCGATTGTCCAATTCCATTTAAGTCAAGAATAGCTTCAGCAGTATTCTTTAATAATGGATCTGACAACTTACATGGTCCTGCGTTAAAAATATGCTTTCTCATAATGTATTGTTTTTAAATTTGTTAACTAATTATAAATTTTGACTGCAAGATGCAAATAAATTTTAAATTTTTCGAGGTTATTTTATATGATGTTTAACACTTTTTAGGCTATTGTCATCTAAAATAAGTTTATAAAATTAAGAATAAACCATTGATTTTAAAACTCTAATTGTTAAAATCCTCCTGTTCAACAAGATAATTATCTTTAAGCAGAACAATTACTGCCGTAGTATCTACTTGAAAACAATAATTAATAATACTTCCCAAACCTAAACGAGTGAGTCGCTGATACTGATAAATAGTTTTAATATAGGCCAAAACATCTTTTTTAGCCAACGACCACAAATCCATGGATGCCATAGCTGAATCACAATTCGTAGAAAATTGTTTGGTTGTTAAAAGCTCCTTCGATAATGCTCCGGCAAATAGAGCATCTTCCGTACAAAAACGACCTTCCCATCCCGAACATAATAAAAGCACATCCTGGTTTTCATTTTTTATATATTCTGCTACTGCAGATAAATTGAGAAAAGAAGCAATAATTACCTTTTTAGCTTTCCTGGCAGAATTAATCGTATTTGTTCCGTTCGTTGAGCTATATACCAGTGTTTTTCCTTTAATCTTTTCCCGGGTAAATACGTAGGGTGAATTATTAAAATCAGCAAAATCAATTTTTTCTCCATCCCGTTCGGCAGCAACCAAAAAACCTTTTTCTTTATAAGATTTGGCTTCATTTAAGTTGTTGACCGGAATTAATTTATATAATCCGTTTTTAAACATGGTCGTTATAATCGTTGTTGCTCTTAAAATATCAACAACGACAACCATTTTATTTTCAATATTATACTTCTCCAGCAATTCCGGAGTAAAACACACTTCAACGGTTTTCATAACATTTCGTCAAATCTCGTCGTATTATAATCAATTTATGATGATTTTGCAAATAAATAAAAAACCCTGCCATCTAAGCAGGGTTCATATTTTATTTTATTCAACCATTACTTAGTAATGTGAAAAGGAGGTTTAGCCACTTTTGCTTTCAATTTTTTATTTCTTACCTGAATAAAAATTTCAGTATCGGCTTTCCAGAATCCTTTTTTCAGGTAAGCCATACCAATTCCTTTTTTAATCATCGGCGACATGGTTCCGGAAGTTACTTCCCCAATTTCATTTCCCTCAGCATCCACAACTTTATAGTGCTGACGTGGTATTCCACGATCTTCCATAATAAAACCTTTTAATCGTTTTTCAACACCTTCTTCTTTTTGTTTTTGCCATTTTTCGCGGTCAATAAAATCATTTCCTTCCACAAATTTGGTAATCCATCCTAATCCACCTTCGATAGCGGATGTTGTATCATCAATATCGTTACCATATAAACAAAAACCTGATTCAAGTCTTAAGGTATCGCGGGCCCCCAGTCCGATGGGTTTTATTCCAAACTCTTCTCCGGCTTCAAAAACGGCTTTCCAGAGTTTATCGGCATCTTCATTGGCTACATAGATTTCACAACCACCTGCTCCGGTGTAACCTGTAGTAGAAAAGATAACCTCTTTAATACCTGCAAAATCTATTTTTTTGAAGGTATAAAACTCCATATCTTCTACATTTTCGGATGTAAGTTTTTGCATTGCTTTCAGAGCTAATGGCCCTTGAATAGCAAGTTGAGCAATTTCGTCGGAAGCATTATAAACTTCTTTCCCCACTTCGAGCCCCATTTCTTGGGCTTGTTTTGTTACCCAAGCCCAGTCTTTATCGATATTTGCTGCATTAACAACCAATAAGTACGTTTCTTTATCAAACATATAAACCAACAGATCATCAACAATACCTCCTTTTCCGTTCGGCAAACAAGAATACTGAACTTTCCCTTCGTATAAATCGGCAACATTATTGGATGTAATTTTCTGAACTAAATCGAATGCTTTTGGTCCTTTTACCCAAAACTCACCCATATGAGAAACATCGAAAACACCAACTTTCTCACGAACAGTTATATGCTCGTCATTAATTCCAGAATACTCGATGGGCATATTATATCCTGCAAAAGGATGCATTTTAGCTCCCAGTTCAAGATGAAACTTTGTAAATGCTGTATTTTTCATGACTTATATTTTTATTTTTTATACTATAATGTTTTACTTGTTCACAAAGCTATAAAAATTTATTCACAAAATTAATGATATCATAAAATGCAAAAGGATGATCATTTATAGTAACCATCCTTTTGCTTTCTTTGCTATTAGACTATTTCTTTGGCTTACTTACTTAAAACTTTAAATTCAACACGGCGGTTTTGAGCTCTACCCTCTTCGGTATTATTATCAGCAACCGGTTGGGTAAAGGAATAGCCTTTATATTCAAGTCTGGATTTATTTACCCCTTGATCAATTAAATAATCGACCACACTTTTAGCTCTGGCTTCGGATAACTTTTGATTGGCTCTATACGAACCAACATTATCGGTATGTCCGGAAATTTCTAAACGAATCCCCGGGTTATCTTTTAATAATGTGGCCACTCTTTCCAATTCGTCTGTTGACTCAGGCTTTAAAGTTGCTTTATTGGTTTCGAAGAAAATATTTTTTAGTACCATTTTTGCACCAACATCAATCCGGTCTAATTGGAAATTGGCTTGAACTTTACTGTCAACAACCTGTTTCTCTGATAAATTCACGATCGTAACATAAAATAAATAATCTTTTGCTGTAACCTCAACACCATAGTCTTTTTTCTTCGGGATACGAATTTTATATGTTCCGGATGTATCCGAAAGCCCGGTTGCCACTACTTTACTTAACTCTGTGTCAATCACTTCAACCTTAGCCTGAATAGGAGTGCCTAATTTAGAATCAGTAATCATACCCACCAAAAACAGGGCTGTATCAACTTTTAATTCTTGTGGTGTAATATAAAATAAATTGTCAACCGGTTTATAGTTCCATGCCAGGTGAATATCCTCGGTCATCACTTTTAATTCTTTTTCTTCACCCAGGAATATAATTTTGTAAAGGTCTAGTCCGCCATTCCCATTTTCGCGCACGGAAGAGTAATAAGCCTGTTTATTATTTTCGTCCATTTTAAAGAACAAGTCGTTTCCCGGTGTATTAATTGGATAACCAAGGTTTACGGGGTCTGACCACATTCCATTTTCATCTCTTTCGCTGACAAAAATATCAAATCCCCCCATTGAGGTAAGCCCTTGAGAACTAAAATAGAGCTTATCTTCTTTGGGATGCCAGAATACTCCTTCTTCATCATAAATCGTATTAAAAACCGGTCCCATATTCTTGGGTTCTGTCCATTTATCTTTTTCGTTATAACGACTATAAAAAATATCTAAGCCGCCTATGGTCCCTTCTCTGTCGGATACCAGGAAAAGTTCATTCCCATCGGGACTGAACGTTATGGTTGTTTCTTTAGATTTGGAAAGTAATTTTTTGGAAATTTTTTTGGGTGATTTCCATTCTCCTTTTTTTAACTCACTGACAAGAATATCACCCCCGTTTTTTTTGCCATTATAAAGATAAATACGATTTCCATCATTCGAAATGGATAAGATAGAAACATTATTTTTAGATTTTAACCTGTTATCAAGAGGTTTTGCTATTTTCCATAACTCTCCTGCTTGTTCGGAAACAAAAACATTCTCATAAAATTTATTGTCATTCTCATAAATTTGATTTTTACTATCAGTCTCACGGCGAGATGTAAAGTATAATAAATTATTATTGGGATGCAATACCGGATTATAATCATCAAATTCAGAATTAACCCTGCTTCCCAAATTATTAATAATAACTCTTACTGGCTGCTCAACAAGCTTTTTAGCATTTTTACATTGCTTAATATAATTATCCACGCCAACCTCGAAATCTTTCTGTTCATTGGAAGAATACTTATTATAATAATCCTTATAAAAATCAATGGCCTTATCAAAAGCTAAATTCATATGGTATGCTCTTCCCAGCATAAATGAAATATCATCGGCCACATTTTCATCCGCTAAATATGCTTTTTCAAGAAAATCAGTAGCTTTATAAAATTTATCGGTTCCCAGGTAACAAACCCCTATCTTATAATTTAGTTTCGCACATTCATTATTATATTTGTAGGCTTTTAAAAAGTGTTCGAGCGCTTTATGATAAGTTCCAAATCCCCCGGCAAATAATTTATTCCCATCTTTTACATTTTTCCACGCCTCTTTAAAACCAACCTCCTTATGGTCAATTCTAAAATCTTTCTTTTTAATTTTTACATTTTCTTGTGCTATTAAAAAAGAACCTGTTTGAAAAATCAGGAGTATCAGTATTAATATTCTTTTTAAAATTTTCATCGTATTCTAATGATTTAATTATTCACACTCTTTTATGTATTTTTCAGCCTCTTCCACACCTAATTCAAAAGCCAGTCTCCAATCGCTGCAAGCAGCTTCAAAGCGTCCCAGAAACTCTTTTGCATATCCCCGATTCATATATGCTTCGCCAAATTGGGGCTCTAGCTCAATGGCTTTATCCAGGTCATTAACAGCTCCAAGATAATTTTCCATTTGAATTTTGGCAATAGCAGAATTATTATATGCCGGGGCATAATCTTTATTGATCTCAATGACTTGCTGGAAATCATTCAAAGCCTTTTCAAATTCAGATAATTGAATATAAGCATTCCCCCGGTTATTGTATGCAATAAAAAACCCGGGGTCTTTTCTAATGGCTTTGCTGTAATCTTCTAAGGCTCCCTGAAAATCGCCGGTTTTAATCTTACATCCGGCCCTGTTATCGTAGGCATTTATAATTGTTGAGTCATAAGCCAATGCCTGGGTATAATCCCGAATAGCACCATGAAAATCGTTGAGCATTTTTTTAGTGCTCCCTCTTTCATTAAAAGCGTATGCAAAATCATATTTTTTATCGATAGCCATCGTAAAATCAATTAATGCACTATTATAATCCTGCAATTCAAAATACATTAATCCTCTATAATAATATATTTGAGGAAGAGTAAAGCCCTTTTGTATTGCACGGGTAAAATCGGTTAATGCATCCTGATGACTATTCATTAAAAGATTAAGATAACCTCTAAGATAAAAAGCTTCGGCAGCATCTTCATCTATTCCAATGGCCCTGGTAATATCCTCAAGGGCCAGGTCTAACTCCTTATTAAGGATCTTAATCTTAGCTCTTTCTATATACGGTAAAGCAAATTCAGGGAGAACCTTTAAGCTTTCATCAAATTTCACATGTGCTTCATTATATTTTGATTCAGCAGCCAGCCTAACTCCTTCGTTATATAACAAATGTGACTTTTTTTCCAGCTCTTTTAATGTTTGTTCGTTTTGTGCAGTTAAACCCAAAACAGGAAATAAAAAACAGAGCAAAAGAATATTTTTTTTCATCATTATGTGGATTATTAGTAAGTTCAAAAAATAATTTCTAAACTTTTTTTATATTTTTTGATTTCAATGTAAGAAATAAATTAGATAAAATGTAAAGTAAAAATAAAAATTTTAATTTCGAAACACTAAAATCTAAATTAATTATTTTATAAATTAGTAAAAGTTTTCTTTATTGCATAAAAAAAAATAAAATGTATCACGAGAATAAGCTAATAAATCTTTCCTATTTAGAATCCATTAGCAATGGAGACAATCATTTTATTCTCGAGTTAATTGATATGTTTTTTGAGCAGGTGCCGGAATACCAAAAAAGGCTACAGCTTTTATACCAAAAAAAAGATTGGTATAATTTGGGAAGAACAGCTCATAAAGCAAGAGCAGCGATAATTATGGTGGGGATGAAAGACCTTGCTTTAGAACTCAAGAAACTAGAAGAAAATGCTAAAGTTGAAAAAAATATTCATGAATATCAGGAAATTATTACTAAATTTGTAGACTATAGCAACATTGCAATTGAAGAATTAAACCAGATACGTAAAGAAATAATTTAGATTATAAACCATAAAACCGGAATCTATGTTAAAAAACGAAACCAAAAATGGCGTTGAGATATTATCCTTTGACAATATAAACAAATTAAATATCTTAATAGCTCAGACGCTTAAAGAAGAAGTTGCTCAATATTTAACAAAAGCCAACACAAAGCTGATATTAAATCTTGAAGGAATTGAATATGTTGACAGTTCTGGTTTTGGAGCGTTACTTTCCATTCTAAGGAATGCAAAAAACAATGATAGCCAGTTTAAAATTTGTAATGTATCATCCGACGTGATGGAGCTGGTTAAATTGCTTCAATTACATAATGTTTTTGATATTTGTGACAATATTGATGATTGTTTAAACTCATTTGAATAAAAAAAAGCCCGGAAAAAAATCCGGGCTTTCTTCATTAATTACGAAAAACTAAACCTTTCTCATCTTTATCTACAATAATCTTTTTATCCTTGTCTATCGTATTGGCTATAATTTTCTTCGACAGTTCATTCAAAATCTCCTTTTGAATAATTCGTTTTACCGGTCTTGCTCCATAATGGGGGTCGAATCCGGCTTTTCCAATCCAGTTAACCGCTTCGTCTGTAATATCAATAGAGATATTTTGAGCTTTTAACATTTTTTGAATAATTATAAATTGTAATCTAACGATATCATTTATTTCTTTCTCCGTTAGCGGAGCAAACATAACAATCTCATCAACGCGGTTAATAAATTCAGGTCTGATTGATTGTTTTAGAACTCCAAGCACTTTTTGTTTTGTCTCTTCCAGTACCTCTTCTCTGTTTGTATCATTTAATTTTGAAATATCTTCCTGGATAATATGTGATCCCACATTAGAGGTCATGATAATGATCGTGTTTTTAAAATTCACCAACCGCCCTTTATTGTCGGTTAAGCGACCATCGTCCAACATCTGCAGCAAAATATTAAAGACATCGGGATGCGCTTTTTCGATTTCATCCAACAAGATAACTGAGTAAGGTTTTCTCCGAACGGCTTCGGTTAATTGTCCGCCTTCGTCATAACCCACATATCCGGGAGGTGCTCCTACCAATCGTGAAACAGAATGTCTTTCCTGGTATTCGGACATATCAATCCTTGTCATCATATTTTCATCATCGAACAAAAATTCGGCTAAAGCTTTCGCCAGCTCTGTCTTACCCACACCGGTAGTTCCTAAAAATATAAACGAACCAATGGGCTTTTTAGCATCCTGTAAGCCTGCTCTGCTTCGTCTTACAGCATCGGAAACGGCTGCAATAGCTTCATCCTGACCAACCACTCTGTTGTGCAACTCATCTTCGAGTTTTAATAATTTTTCTTTTTCGCTCTGAAGCATTCTACTGACTGGGATCCCTGTCCATTTTGCCACAATTTCGGCAATATCTTCGCTTTCAACCTCCTCTTTAATCATCGCAGTTTCGCTTTGTCGCTGAATAAGCTCTTCTTTAAGCTTTTCAACTTTGGCATTTGTTTCTTTAATTTTACCATACCTTATTTCAGCTACCCGACCATAATCGCCATCACGTTCTGCTTGTTCGGCTTCCAGTTTAAATCGATCAATAAGTTCTTTATTCTTTTGTATCTGGTCAATAATCGACTTTTCGTTTTCCCACTTTGAACGCATTTGGTTCCGCTCATCGGATAGATTAGCTATAATCTCACTCAGTTGATTAACTTTCTTTTTATCGCCTTCGCGTTTAATAGCTTCGCGCTCAATTTCCAGTTGTTTAATTTTACGTTCAATTTCGTCAATACTTTCAGGAACAGAGTTCATTTCCAAACGCAACTTCGAGGCAGCCTCATCAATCAGGTCAATCGCTTTATCGGGCAAAAACCTGTCAGAAATATATCGCTGCGAAAGCTCTACGGCTGAAATTAGCGCATCATCTTTAATACGTACCCTATGGTGCGATTCATACCGGTCTTTTAATCCGCGTAAGATAGAAATTGCACTTAACGTATCCGGCTCGTTAATCATTACTTTCTGAAATCGGCGTTCGAGCGCTTTATCATTTTCAAAATACTTCTGGTACTCGTTTAGCGTTGTAGCACCAATGGCTCTGAGATCGCCTTTTGCGAGTGCCGGTTTCAAAATATTAGCCGCATCCATTGCTCCTTCGCTCTTTCCTGCTCCAACAAGGGTGTGTATCTCATCGATAAACATTAAAATCTCACCATCAGAAGCAATTACTTCTTTGATAACCGATTTTAAGCGTTCTTCGAACTCGCCTTTATATTTTGCCCCGGCGATAAGCGCTCCCATATCCAGTGCAAATATTTGTTTATTTTTCAGGTTCTCGGGTACATCTCCATTTAAAATTCTATGAGCAATACCTTCGGCTATAGCTGTTTTTCCTACTCCCGGCTCACCAATTAAAATCGGATTATTTTTGGTGCGGCGCGAAAGAATTTGAAGCACCCGCCGAATCTCATCATCACGTCCAATTACGGGATCTAACTTACCGACCCGGGCCTGTTCAATTAAATTAATTGCAAACCGATTGAGCGAATTATAAGTATCTTCGGCCGTTTGACTATCTACTTTTGAGCCTTTGCGCAAATCCTGAATAGCATTTTTCAGGTCTTTTTCCCTAATACCATTATCTTTCATCAGCTGAGCAACAGCATCACCCGACTGCAATATTCCCAATAAAATATGTTCAACCGAAACAAACTGATCACCCATTTCTTTCGACAGGTTCATGGCTTTTTGTAATGTCTGGTTTGCTTCTTTAGAAAGATAAGGCTCTCCTCCTGAAACTTTTGGATAAGACTCAACAATCTTATCCAATACTTTTTCAAAATTTACAGGATTCACATTCAACTTCTTAAGTAAAAAATTTGATAAATTTTCACCCTGCGATAAAATACCTTTTAGCAAATGCCCATTTTCAATGGCTTGATGCTGATACCCCTGGGCAATAGTAAATGCCTGTTGAATAGCCTCCTGTGATTTTATGGTAAATTGGTCAAATTTCATATTTATGTTTCTCCTTTTTTTTAATTTTTATTTTAAAGCAACAAAATAATTGCCAATATTCAAAAACTGCCTTTTTGTCCTTGAATCATCTGCAAGCAAGGACAAATTGACACCTCTGTAACAAAAATAATTCAATCATGCGCTATTTGGATTAATAATATGTTTGAGTTATTTTTAAAACGTATATTTCAATCAAAAAGCTATGAATTACCATCTGCTTACCATGGATATAATTGATCATCAAGACAACTTTTTCATTATTGAAATAACGTTGAATGATGAACATAGCAGGATTCAGTTCTCTCCGGATAAAAAATCAATATTTTATCCGGAGAGAAATAATTTATCTTCATTTTTACAGGTAAGAGAATTTCAATTGCGAAAAATTTTACATAATAAAAGGCCTGAAAGTTTTTACAAAGGTTTCAGCTTAAAGTTTGTGCTTACCGATAGCTTGCCGGATCCACAATTTTACGACCGAACAAAAATCACCCACTTAGACAACAGAAATAATAAACACCTTGTAACCAAAAGGGATAAAAAGACAGAAGGAATTCCAGAGCTTTTTACCGATGGATCATTTAATCACCAAAAACAAACCGGAGGATTTGCACTATTGATTAAAGAGAAACCTTCGGAATATAAAATCCTACAAATCCCAACCAAAAGAAAAGGAAATAACTTAATTGAGTTGCTAGCTGTGATAAAAGGAATGGAATATTTAAAAGACAAACCAACATTAAGGATTGTTACCGACAGCCAATATGTTATTAAAGGAATAAGTGAGTGGCTTCCGGTATGGAAAATTAATGATTTCTATACTGCTAATGGAACCCGTGCAAAAAACATAACCGACTGGAAAAAAATTGATCGGTTAATTGCAGGGAAATATATAGAATTGGAATGGGTTAAATCTCATACCGATCATTTTGAAAATACCCTTTGCGACCTAAAAGCGAAATCAATAACAAAATATAATCATCATGAAAAAAATTAACAAAAAACCTACTCCTTTAATTTATCCGGTACCTGCGGCTATGGTAAGCTGCGGAATAAATGAGAATGAATATAATATTATTACCATTGCCTGGACAGGCACAGTTTGTTCTGTTCCGCCCATGTGTTACATATCTATCCGAAAAGAAAGGCATTCCTATGATATCGTAAAACGTACCAAAGAATTTGTTATCAACTACTCTACCAAAGATTTAGCTTACGAGGCTGATTGGTGTGGTCGTAAATCAGGAAAAGATTACCAAAAGTTTAAAGAATTAAATTTAACTCCCGGGAAATCGGAAAAAATAAAAACTCCGGTCATTGCAGAATCGCCGATAAACCTGGAATGTAAAGTTAAAGAGATTCTTCCGCTGGGTTCTCACGATATGTTTATTGCCGAAATTGTGAACATTCAGGTAAGTGAGGGATATATCCATCCGTCTAATGGAACCATTAATATGCAACACCAGGAGTTAATGGCCTATTCGCAGGGTAAATATGTTCAGTTAGGCGAAATAATTGAACAGGCAGGATTTTCGATAAAGAATAAATAATAATTCTTTTATCTTTGCTTCCGGATTTAAATATAAAAAGTCTGTATGCGATATTTTCTGAAGATATATATATTACTGATTTTGATAGCTGTCATTAAATCTAATGTATGGTCGCAGGAAAATATGACGCAGACTTTACGAGGCAATGTTGTTGACAAAGAAACACAAAGTCCATTACCGGGAGTAAATCTAATTATCATAAATACCCAACCACAGCAAGGCACCATAAGCGATGAAAACGGGTACTTTCGGTTCAATAATGTTCCTGTTGGTCGGATATCCTTGCAGGCCAGCTTTGTAGGTTATCAAACAGTGGTAATTGATAATATTTATTTAAATTCAGCCCAGGAAACCATTTTAAAAATTGAGTTGGAAGAGTCGGTAACTTCCATTGAGGAGGTTGTGGTAAAAGCAAATACCCGGAAAGATCAGCCTATGAATAAGATGGCAACCATAAGCGCCCGTTCTTTTACGGTTGAAGAAACGAGTCGTTATCCCGGGAGTTATGGAGACCCTGCACGAATGGCGGCTAACTATGCAGGAGTTATGTCGGTGCGCGACAATAGAAATGATATTGTCATTCGCGGAAACTCATCAACCGGATTGTTATGGCAGTTAGACGGGGTTGAAATTCCTAACCCCAACCATTTTGCTGCATCAGGGACTACAGGTGGCCCTATCACGATTTTAAATAATAATTTGTTAACAAATTCTGATTTTTTAACCGGAGCCTTCCCCGCCGAATATGGGAATGCCCTTGCCGGGATTTTTGATCTCAAAATGAGAACCGGGAACAACGAAAAAAGAGAATACTGGGCAGAATTTGGTTATAATGGCTTAGAGTTTGGTGCTGAAGGTCCTTTTTCAGAAAATACTAATGCTTCGTACTTATTTACTTATCGTTATTCGCTGGTTGACATTATTGACTTATTAGGCGGCGAAGTGGAAACTACCAAATATCAGGATTTAACCTTAAAACTCAATTTCCCGACTGAAAACGGCCGGTTGAGCTTTTTTGGGATTGGAGGAACCAGCTATATTGAAATGTTTGATTCCAATAACGAACGTGAAGACTGGAGCTTCAGAAGCTGGGGCGAAGATATTAGTAATGGCTCTGACATTGGGGCTACCGCTCTTTCCTATTTACATTTTTTTAGCACCAATACCAGGATGCAAACTTCGATTTCAGCATACGGCTCTCATGTAAAAACACAAATCGACACATTTAGCATCAATAACTTACAACCAAGCCGCTGGGCAGGAGAAAAGTCTAAAGAAATAAAATTAAGTTTAACTTCCGAATTAAATAGCAAAATTAGTAATAAGAATACATTTAGCGCCGGCATTACAATCGATCGGTTTTTTATTGATCTGGCCGATAGCAGTATGGTCAACGGACAATTTAGAGTAGATACGGATGTAAACGATGCTTATAATTTATATCAGGGCTTCGCTCAAATAAAACATAAATTTACCAATGATATCGAACTTTATATGGGTATTCATTCCCAATGGTTAGACCTCAATCATTCCTTTGCCATAGAACCTCGTTTAGGTTTTAAATGGAAAATTGATGATAAAAACACCTTTAATTTTGGCTATGGTTTACACAGCCAGACACAGCTAAGAATGGTTTATTTCACCCAAACAGAATTAAATGATGGCTCCATAGCTTATACCAATAAGGATTTAGATTTCTCAAAAAGTAGTCAGTTAATCCTGGGTTACGACCATTTATTTAATGAAAATCTAAGGTTAAAATTAGAAACTTATTATCAGTATTTATATGATATTCCGGTAAAGCCTACTCACCCCCAATATTCTGTTCTAAATTATGGAGCCGAATATTTTATCGAAAGAGTGGATAGCCTAACTAACGAAGGGACAGGTAAAAATTATGGGATTGAACTTACCCTGGAGCGATTTTTAAACAACAGATTTTATTATTTAATCACCACTTCACTTTACGATTCGAAATACAAAGGGTATGACGGGATAGAAAGAAACACTGCATTTAACGGTAATTTTGCAATTAATATTTTAGGAGGATATGAAATCCCTATAAGAAAATACAATGCCCTAACCATTGGATTAAGAACCACCTATTCTGGCGGAAGGCATTATGTACCATACAATGTTACAGAAACTGTTTTACAAGGAAAAGAAGTGTTAAAGTGGGATGAAGCTTATTCGGTGAAACAAAAAGATTATTTTCGGTTAAGCCTGCGCATTGGGTTTAAACGAAACAAACCAAAATTTAGTGTTGAATATAGTATGGATTTACAATACCGAACGAATTATACAAGCATTTACGATCATAGAATTGACCCGCTAACAGGTGAAATATATTATAACGATAAAATGGGTTTATATCCAATGGCTAACTGGAGAATACATTTTTAGATCATAAATCACAGAAAGTATATTCAAAATGACAAGTATTGATGAAAATTTTATTAATAAATACACCACGCTCGCCCCATAATATGATTCTGAAATCAGCTCCTGCTGAGGCGAAACATTTTATACACAAAAAACTTATCGGTCCTCCTTTAGGATTATTAACCGTTGCCAAAGCAGTGGAAGATAATTATGATGTAACGGTTTTTGATACCAAAGGCGAGTATGATTTACATCCCGACACAACCCCTCCATTAGATGAGCTGGTTTTAGGATTACTTAAAAAGCATAATCCTGATATTGTGGGGACCACCACTATTGCCTCTGAATTTTATTATGCACTGGAAATTTTACAAACAACGAAATCATTTAATCCCGAAATATTAACTGTTGCCGGAGGATTACACACTACGCTTTCACCCATGGATTTTAATCATCCTGCCGTTGATATGATTTTACCCGGTCAATCGGCACAGACCTTTCGAAAAGTGGTTGAAGCCAAAGAAAAAAAATTGGGTTACGAACATATTCCCGGTGTGGTAATTAACAAAAGTGGTTTTTTAACACCTACACAAGCAAAAATAGGAACCATCGATTCGGCCGGAAAAAATTTCTTAATGCCCAATCGCAAACACCTGGAAAGATGGAAAGAAACCTATAAAGTAGGAAACAATCCTTTTCCTTCTACTTACCTTTTCACATCATTAGGTTGTCCGTACAAGTGTACCTTTTGTTCTATCTGGTGTCAGTTTAACGGGAGATATTTACAAAGAGATGTAGAAAGTATTATTAACGAATTAAAGCAAACCGATGATTATCCGGTAGTTCGCTTTGCCGATGCAAACACTATTGTCAATACACAATTCATGCATCATCTCTTCGACAGAATTGAGCAGGAAGGGATAAAAAAAACCTATGTAATGGATATTCGAACAGATACTGCTGTTCAAAATCCACAATTGATTGAGAAACTTGCAAAAAACGGACTTAAAGTAGTGATTTGCGGATTTGAATCATTCCGCGAAGAAGAACTAAAAAGATACAATAAAAGTGCAGATGCACAATTAATACATAAAGCCATCGACATTTTTCATCAGAACGGAATTATGTTACGAGGAAATTACGTGATTCCTAATGATTATGAAGAATCAGATTTTGAAGCGTTGTCTGAATACACCTCATCACACAAAGTAACCTATGCGGGATATACTATTTTAACCCCTATGCCCGGGACTCCTTTTTATGAAGAGGTAAAGGATCAGATTATTGATTTTGACTTATCGAAATACAACTTTTTTAACAGTGTATTAAAAACCAAACTCCCACTGGAAAAATTTTACGAAAATGTGGGGAAACTTTGGCTTATCAAAAAAGGAACCGATGTAATTTAATTTATTACCTATCTAAAATTGATACTAAATGTTTACATTCTCCTAATTTTTATTAACTTAGCTTAATACTAAAAAAGGAGGTATATTATGAAACGAAAATTTTCAATCATTAGCGTATTAACATTATTTTTTGTTTTAGCGCTTAGTTTTAACGGATGGGCTAACAAAACATCGGTAGAAATTATTGCTCCCGAAAAAGCCACCAAAGGATCTGAAGTAACCATTAAAATTGAAGTCAGTCATTTTGGAAACTCCAAAGGTCATTTTACCGAATGGGTAGAAGTTAAAATTAATGGCGAAGAATGCAAAACATGGGAATATGATAAAAACAACCTTCCTGAAGGCTCAAACTTCACCTTAGAATTCACCATCACTGCCGAAGAAGATATGGAAATTGTAGCTGAAGGAAGTTGTAACAAGCATGGGTCCAAAGAAAAAGATAAAGCAAAAATAATTGTTAAATAAATCTTACAAGCTATGTTTTTAGGAATCAATATTATTTTTTGGTTTGGAATTATAAACTTAATTCTGATCATCTTTCAGCTATTAGGTGGATTACAATGGATTAAAATAAAATACAAAACCCATAAAGTGTTTGGTATTATTCTATTATTTACCGCTTCAATTCATGGCATTTATGCAATAGTTATCAACTATATTTAATTTAATATTAACCTAAAAATTCAGAATTATGAAATTACTAAAATTAATGATTGCAGGCTTGCTTGTTTTTGGATTCACTGCAACCAATGCACAAAAAATTAACATTGTTCAGGGAGATTTAAGCTTTTTAAAAGGAGAGTCGGTTGTAAACCTTGAATATGACTACTCTGACATGAGTGTAGGTAAATTTGAAAATGAAGCGGATTATATTGCCAAGAAAAAAGCTGAATATAACGAAAAAGAACCAGGAAGGGGTGATCAGTGGGAAGAAAGCTGGGTTGAAGACCGTAGCACCAGATTTCAACCCATGTTTGAAGAGCTTTTAAATAAATATACCGGAAAAAAAGGAGTTGCCTTCAATCAGCACGAAGACGACGCTAAGTACACGTTAGAGCTTCATACTACCTTTACTGAACCTGGTTTTAATATCTACATCACAAGAAAAAATGCTGAAATTAATACGGTCGTTACATTTTACGAAACGGCAAATCCGGAAAATGTTCTATGTAAAATTGATATGAGACGATGTCCGGGCAAATCAATGGGAGTGGATGACTACGATACCGGAGGAAGAATTAAAGAAGCTTATGCTAAATGTGGAAAAGAGTTAGGTAAACTAATCGCTAAAAAGGTTAAATAAAAAGATAGTCAAATTATGTTTATGAAGGAATCCAAAAATTGGATTCCTTTTTTAGATTTTATAAACAGACTTCATTTCATAATCACCTTCAATAAACCTTGCCATCTTGGTTAAATCCTTTCCGGCTCCACATTCATAAAAAACCGATACCTTTTTTTCCAATAGTTTTTGCATGGTTTTATGCCAGTTTATCTTTTCGGTAAGATTAAGAACCAGCTCTTTTCTAATTTCTAAAGGTTGGATAATATCTCGTTGATCAAATGTGGAAAGTAAAGGAGTTTCTGCTGCTTTAAATTCAATATCACAAATAAAATGATAAAAGCAATCTTTAATTATTTTTAAATAGGAAGAATGATAAGGAGTTTGTACAATTAATTCGGAAACTGAAAAAGCACCTTCCTGTTGCGCTAAATCAAGTAATTTGCGGATATCTTCTTTTATCCCGGAAACTACAATGGACCGATCATTATTCACATTTATAATCTCAATATTTAAGCTGAACTTATTGATAAATTCCTGAATATCTATAAAAGGAAGTCCGACAACAGAGCCCATGCCATATTTGCCGGTTGCTCTTACCTCATCTGCTAAATGGTAAACTTCAGATATAATTCTGAGACCATCATCAAAACCAATAGACTTACTACCATATAATGAAGCATAAAGGCCCATGCTGTAACCGGCGATATAATCGGCATGAATTTCTTTCCGGGTGAATAAATCATTAAAGGCACAACTGAATGTATAAGCAATAATTTGCGACAAGAATTCATCGTTTTGATAAAAACCCGAATGATAATCAAAATCGGGTAAGTCAATATTCAGAATGCTTGATGCACGGTTTATATATTGACTCAAATGAAGATTATTTTTTTCTAAAATTCCGATCTCTTTGTGAGTAAACGATGTAATAAAAGCCGGAAAAATAAAAGCTGTTTTGTTGTTCATTTTTACGAGGTGGTTAAAATAACTTTAAACAAAACATAATCGGAGGTTTCCGAAAAATCAGCTATAATATCTTTTATCTTGTTTTCCAGAAGTAAAGCTTCAAGCTTTTGAGAAAAGTGAATTTCAAATTCCTGTTCAGTAGCAAAAATAATTTCTACATCCTTCCAGTCATAAAGGTCAGTATTAAAAGCCTTATAAAGAGATTCTTTGAAACAAAAACCTTTTAAAAAAGCTTTTTTGCCGAATAACGAAAAATTTTCAATCTCTTTACTTGTAAAAAGATCATACACTAGATCGGATAATTTCCCGGTATCGAAATAATGTTTATTAAAACGTTCTGACTCTTCAATATCGATTCCACAACCAAAAATCATCAGATACTAAAAAAATTATTAAATATTTAAGATATTATTTTCATGTTCAATAATAAGCAATTGCATATCAATAAGTTCACCAATAGTTTTTACCGGATTTTTTACGGCAAATTTACCAATGGTTTTCAGTTCGATATTCAGGTTATATTTCTTTTTAAAGATTTCAATGAGTTCCAAAAACATCAACGAATCACCGTCTAAATCGGAAATAATATTGGAATCCTCGGAAATTTCATCTTTATCAATCTCACATTCTTCAGCAAAAAAATCTAAAACAATTTCTTTTACTTCGTTACGTGTATTTTCATTTACTTTAGCCATATTAAATATCTGTTTGTCAATCGTTTGTCAACTTAAATACCTCATCTTTAGACAATTCCTGCCAATCCGGATTATTAAATTCAGATCCATTTTGTTCAAAAATCACCTTAAAGAAAGTTTCTTTATTAAAGGATAATTTTGTTTGCTTATCGGGCGTGCGTTCAATAAAAATAAGTTCTTCAGGTTTAATCTCAAATTCTTTGCAAATTTGACCTGCCAATTTTGTATTCCACTCTGTTATCGGTGTCCCGGGATTTTTTTCATAAAGGTCCGTAACAATAACAATCGTTTTTTCAGGTTTTCGTACAATTTTTAAACCACAAACGGATGGAACATCCCACATTCCTTTAAAATTGTACTCTCTCTCAACAAACTGTCCCTTTTCAGAATCCATAATTAAAATACAATGATTATGATACCAATTTATTCTTTATTTTCCTACCAAAGCTTAATTTTGACAAATCCTGACGCCGTTTTCGATAAGTACCATCTTCAATTTCACGAGAAACAACATTTTTCAGCAGTTTAAACATTTTTTCTTCCTGGGTTTCATCTTTATAAAATGTATCCCAGGCATACTGGTAAAGCTCCTGCAATCGTTCTGGCGACATATGCTTTGGTTGATATACCACCTGTCCTGCATTATAGTCGTTCCAGTCGTAATTAAAAATACGTTTTTGCTTTCGCAAATCGGTCCAGGCTTTAGTATGTGGGAATGGAGTTAAAACGGTAAACTCAGCCAAATCCAAATCAATTTCAAGCAGAAAGTCGATTAATCGCTTAATATCGTCTTCGGTCTGATTATCAAGGCCAAGCAAGATAGTTCCTTCAACACCAATTCCGTAATCGTGATAACGCTTAATGCGGTTTTTAATATAATCAGATGTATCGAATACTGCCTGATACACATACCATGCACCGGCCTGTGCAGCTAAATCGAGTACTTCGGGTTTATCTTCAATGGTATGGCTTACCCACTTTTTCTTCATGGGAATCATGGCTTTAAACAGCTCTTTTTCCCATTCTGTATCCTGAGCCAACGAATTATCTACAATAAACAAACGATTATTATCAATGGTTTCGAGCTCTTCAATGACTTTATCTACCGGCCGGGGTCTGAATTGTCGTCCACCAAGATATGCCACTGCACAAGGATAACAGTGATAACGACATCCCCTGGAAGCATGGAATGTATCAACCATTTGAACGCCTTTATGATAATATAAATCCCGGTTATAAAGATCTCTTCTGGCAGGTCCAACTAACTCAATCGGTGGCAGGTCATTCATAAAGTTGTAAACTTTCTTAAGTTCACCTTTTTTAAAATCATCGAAAACCTGCTGCATATGTCCTTCGGCCTCTCCCAGAAACACCGAATCGGCATGCTCCATGGTCTCTTCGGCATGCAGCATAGTTGAAATACCACCAAAAATTACTTTCTTTCCTCTTTTCCTGTATTCATCAGCAATAGCCCATCCACGCTTTATTTGTGTAGTTAATAACATCGATATCCCTACAAAATCCACATCGTCATCAAAACGCATCTCTTCCAGGTTTTCATCGAGAAATTCTACCTCAAATTCTTCGGGAATGGAAGCAGCAAAAACTACGGCTCCATGTGGAGGAAGGTTAAAGACTGTTTGTCCGGGCAATTTTTCCCACTTTGGAAATATTAGTTGAAATTTCATATATATTGAGCAGGTTTATATTATTTAAAACGGTTAAAAATATCAAAAAAAAAAGCTTTTACAAATTATATCCGTTTTCAATCATCCACGGAGACATAATATTATTTATAACAGCTCTATCATTCTGTGGTAAAGAATATGTATTTTTTTTATAATCTTTTACCGACGACAAAAATTCATTCAATGATTTCTCAAAATCATCTGTAAAAGAAAGTTCAAGCTTATTATAAATGGATTGAACCATCTTTACCGGATTTTTTTCCAGGTCCTCAAATTTAATTAAACTTTGCCTGTTTTGGGGTAAATGTTTGGTATCTTTTTTTATTTGATTCTCCATAGACAATAAAAATCCGGCAACTTCTTTTGTAGTTGGTTGTGTCCATTTTTTATTCATTGCATTCTGAGAGCCGACAATGTCCCACATTCGTATTGTAGACGGGACAACCTTATAGGGGTGTCTGATGATATGAATATAGCGTGCATTAGGAAAAATCTCATTTAGCAAATTAATTCTCAGCGAATGAAAAGGGTTTTTGATTAAAATTATTTTTTGATTCTCAAGTATTAATTTCTTATAAAAATGGACAAAGGCATCTTTCCATTGATCCAACTTCTCACCTTCGGGTAAAAAACCCGGGGATAATTGTAAAAAATATTGTTTTGATTTTGGAAAAATTAATCTTTCTAAAGGAGAATATCCTGATAATCTAAAAAGGGCATACTCATCTTCGAGGGGTTCATCCAAACCAAGCCTAACCTGATCCATTGGGCGGGTTCCTTTTAACACCTTTCCCATAATGGGTTCATAAGATTTCCGGGAAGAGAGAAAACTATCGGGAATAGAAGCCTGAAATAAATTAGATGTTACAAACTGTTTATCAAGATTTAGCAACTGATGTAAAAATGTGCTGCCTGTTCGCCAGTGCCCGATAATAATTACCGGATCGTCGGGTAATTGTTGTTGTTCAATTTTTGAGGCAAAAAGTTTCTTTTCTTTTTTATGAAAAATTGAAGCCCATATACCATTCTGAAATAAAAAGGAGAATCTTACCAAATATTTGGGAGCGATTGACATACCGTTCTTTCGAATCAAATTTAAAAACCCGGACAGTCTCATCCCAGCTATCAGGTAAGCCATTTTCATAATAAATAAATGTTTGAATTAACTTGTATTCATCAGAATACAATGTTATGCAGCTTTATTATTAATAAATTCAGCAATTGAATTTACATCTTTTAATACTTCGCGGGCCAGGTTTTGGTCATCAATACGAACTTTATATTCGCGTTGAACAGCCATTACCAGTTCTATAGCATCGATTGAATCCAGTCCCAAAGTATTTTCACCACCAAAAAGGGGTAAATTATCATCAATATCTTCCGGCGTAATATCTTCGATATTTAATGTTTTAATAATCATATTCTTAATATCTGCCTTCAAATCTGTATCAACATTATTACCCATCGTTATTAAAAATTAATATTTACGTATAACTTGTTTTAATTCTTTATAAAATTTTTCCTCTTCATCTGCTCTGTGCATAATCATGTTTCCCAACTCATTAAGTTTATCAGGGCCGAGATCACGATTTTTTCCAATTTTTGCTGCAAAGTAAGAAATATTTCTCCAACCATCCCCTATTTCCATCATCTTTTTTGACATATCATTTAGATCTTTATCACTAAACAACTCTGATGCCTGACGAAGGAATGTTGCATACAAATACCTGAAACCACCTCCTCCGGTTCCCTGATCTTCAAGAAAAACATTTATTTTCATGATTTCATGAGAAAGATGGTCGATATCCCGGGTTAATTTTGGCCATTGCTGCACTTTTTTACTAAAAAGTCGAATTCCTCTAACACCAATAAACCCGGGTTGTACACCAATCATATTTTGGATAGTATTTTTAATCGCTTTAGGAATAAGGCTCTTATAATCGATTCTTTCAGGTACCGACTCAATATAATACATAAAACCTTTCGGAGCCATATATCCTCCTGCAAAACGGGCTTTCCTCAACTTATCTTTATGCAGCCGGGCTAATTTGGGATAATAGCTGTCGCTAACAATATATACATCCCCTTCTTTGCCTACCACGGTAATAAAATGAATATTTGCATGTACTCGTTCCCATTGTGGAATATAATCCATATAATAAAAATCAACCTGTACTGCAACAGGAATTTTTTGGGCTATAAGCTGGTCGAGAGTTTCTTCAGCTTTGTCTTTATTTCTAAACTTTTGTGTTTTAAACTGAATATCAGTTCTTTTAGCAATTTTCTTTCTTAACTGACCGGGTTTTGTGCGAATAATAAACATCGGAAAATTCAGGCTGGGGGTATGACTTAAATAGCCAAAATACAGTCCGCTTCCAACACCAAATATCATGGGTTCCGAAATCTCCAGGCCGTTATGTTTAAGAAGGGCTGTTAGTGTTCCTGATTCACAATGAGCAGCCATATGGTGAGTAAAAGTATCTATAATCATTTTTGATTCACTTCAAATTTTGTTATAACTACGAATGGATTATCTGTTTTGGTTTGTTTTACCATACTTTGCGACGAACTATCATCCTCGGTATCCGGTAATTTTTCTTTTTCATCAAATGCAATAATCTGTAGCAGATTGGCTACAGGAACATCAAAAGCATAGGCATACCTTTGTAAATCAGATAGTTTAATGCTTTTAAACTTATTTATTTTCTGATGCCGCTTAACTTTAAATAAAGAAATCCCGGTTCTTCTGGATAATTCAAGATCATTAAAATCATGAATCATTTTGTAATAATACACCGGTGTAATCTCGTTCTTCTTTAACTGTTCAAGTAATGATACGCGAAGTTTAACCATCTTTTCCCAGAAATCATCCAGATAATTTTTAGAGATATATGAACCTGTTTGTATTGGACCATAAGAACCATCTTCTTTTTCAACATATAAAACCAATTGTTGTGGTTCGTAATCAATGTATGCGTCCTTTTCTTTCATGCGTATCAATTATTAAGAGAAAACAAAATTAAGAAAAATACTCAACTATTTTTTTCATCATTTTTTAGCCCACTAAAATAATCCAATTCAAACAATTGCCCAAATTATACTTCAAACAAATATTTATTATACTTGTTTAATAAAAGAAATTTCAAATCAGGGAAAATTAAAACAATTTATTAAATTTGCACTATTTGAAAACAAAGGAAAAGACATAACTGTAATTTATTAAATATTAAATCAAAGCAATGATAATAATAGGTGAAAAATACCTTACCCTGGACAATGTTAATAAGATACTTTTCGAGAAGGAAAAAATAGACTTAAGCCCAACAGCACTAAAGAAAGTGCAAGAAAACTACGAATTCTTAGAAGATTTTTCCAAAAATAAGGTAATTTACGGTATTAATACTTGTTTTGGTCCCATGGCCCAATACAAAATAAGTGAAGAAGATCAAAAAAACTTACAATATAATCTTATTCGCAGCCATGCTGCAGGGTCGGGAAAACCGATATCCAACGTATATGTTAAAGCTTTAATGTTAGCCAGATTAAATTCTTTTATGAGGGGTTATTCCGGCGTACATCCTGATGCTGTTCATCTGCTTAAAGATTTTATTAATTTAGATATCTATCCAAAAATATTTGAACACGGAGGAGTTGGTGCCAGTGGAGATTTGGTTCAGTTAGCTCATTTAGCCCTAAATTTAATTGGCGAAGGTGAAGTTTGGTATAAAGGGCAGTACAGACCTGCCCACGAAGTATTTAAAGAAAATAAGTTAACCCCCTTAAAAGTTTATCTAAGAGAAGGATTAGCTATAATAAATGGAACCTCCTGTATGACCGGAATTGGATTTATTAACCTTATTTATGCTAAAAATCTATTAAACTGGTCCGTAATTTCCTCAACAATTATTAATGAAGTGGTTGAATCGTATGATGACCATTTTTCAAAAGAATTAAACCAGGTAAAACTACACGAAGGCCAAAATATTATTGCTGCAGAAATGCGCAAGATCGTTGAAAGCAGTAAATTAATTAAAAAGCGTGCTGAGCATCTATATAATGGGAATATTCAGGTTGGGTTGATAAAGGATAAAGTCCAGGAATACTATTCGTTAAGATGTGTACCACAAATATTAGGGCCTATTTATGAAACCTTAAAAAATGTAGAAAAAGTTTTACTTAACGAAATTAATTCGGTGAATGATAACCCTATCATTGACGGTGAAAATATAGACGTATTCCATGGGGGCAATTTTCATGGCGATTATGTATCGCTTGAAATGGATAAATTAAAAATTGTGACAACCAAATTATCAATGCTTGTTGAAAGACAATTAAACTACCTGTATAACGACAAACAAAACGAGAAATTCCCTCCTTTTGTAAATCTGGGTACGTTAGGATTAAACCTGGGAATGCAAGCTGCACAATTTACAGCTACATCAACCACAGCCGAAAACCAAATGTTATCAAATCCGATGTATGTTCACAGTATCCCAAACAATAACGATAATCAGGATATTGTTAGTATGGGAACCAATGCAGCATTAATCACCAAAAAAGTGATTGAAAATACCTATGAAATTTTAGCTATAGAACTTATTAGCATTCTTCAGGCAATCGATTACATGAATTTTAAAGACAAACTATCGGATACATCCAAAAAGATATATACAGAAATGCGGAATATTGTTCCTGAATTTTCGGATGATGCCCCCATTTACCCTTATATAGAAAACATTAAACAGTATTTAATTGAAAATAAGCCGAATAGAATAAAATAATAATACCATGAAATTTGCACTAGTTACAGGAGGTTCAAGAGGAATAGGAAAAGCCATTTGTTTAAAGATAGCCCAAATGGGATATCATGTATTAATTAATTATCGAAGTAATGACAAAGAGGCTCAGGATACACTCACCCAAATCAAAAACAACGGCGGAAGTGCTGAATTAATGAAGTTTGATGTATCCAACCATGATGAAATAAAAGCTTTTCTGGACCAATGGAAAGAAAAAAATCCCGATGCCTATATCGAGGTTTTGATAAATAACGCCGGAATACGAAAGGATGCTCTTGTAATGTGGATGAAAGATGAAGATTGGAACGATGTTATACAAACTAATCTAAATAGCTTTTATTATACCACAAAAGAATTAATGCAAGACATGATTGTTAATAAATTTGGTCGAGTGGTAAATATTGTTTCGTTATCAGGAATTAAAGGGTTACCGGGACAAACCAACTATTCAGCAGCCAAAGGAGGAGTTATTGCAGCGAGTAAAGCATTGGCTCAGGAGGTTGGAAAAAAGAATATTACCGTAAATTGTGTCGCTCCGGGATTTATAAAAACCGATATGACCAAAGATTTAGACGAGAAAGAACATAAACGTTTAATCCCTATGGCCAGGTTTGGGAAACCTGAAGAGGTAGCCGAAGCAGTTGCTTTCTTAGCTTCAGAAAAGGCATCTTACATCACCGGTGAAGTAATCTCGGTAAATGGGGGACTATATACTTAATAAATATGCTCAATTGACAAAATCCAGCACATTATATGAATAGAGTTGTAATTACAGGTATGGGTGTTTATTCCACCATTGGGAAAAATATTGAAGAAGTTAGAGAATCATTATATAAAGGTCGCTCAGGAATAGGATTTGACCCTGATAGAAAAAAGATGGGTTTTCGTTCAGCTCTAACCGGAATGATTGAACATCCAAATTTAAAAGGAGAATTAAAACGACGTCAAAGGGTCGGCTTAGCCGAAGAAGGCGAATATGCTTATGTAGCTACCATTGAAGCGCTTAAACAAGCAAAAATAGACCAGGATTTTTTAGATAAAGTTGATGTGGGGATATTGTATGGAAACGACAGCTCTGCAAAATCTGTAATTGAATCATATGATTTATTAAAAGAGAAAAAAGATACTACCCTCTTAGGTTCAGGAGCGATTTTCCAATCGATGAATTCTACTATCACCATGAATTTATCAACTATTTTCAGGTTACGGGGAATTAACCTGACTGTCAGTGCAGCATGTGCCAGCGGCTCGCATTCTGTGGGACTAGGATACTATTTAATACGCAGCGGATTACAAAATATTATCATATGTGGCGGAGGCCAGGAAGTTAACTATCACTCTATGGGTAGTTTCGATGGATTAAGTGCCTTTTCTGTTCGTGAAGATGAACCCGAAAAGGCTTGTCGTCCGTTTGATCGCGATCGCGATGGATTGGTACCAAGCGGAGGTGCAGCCACCTTAATTCTCGAGAGTTACGAATCAGCGATAAAACGAGGAGCCCCAATTTTGGCTGAAGTAATTGGTTATGGGTTTTCTTCGAATGGCGACCATATTTCCGTTCCTAATATTGAAGGCCCCGCTAAATCTTTAGAAATGGCGCTTAAAGATGCCAACTTAAAAAGCAATCAAGTTGATTATATCAATGCGCATGCTACTTCGACTCCTGTAGGAGACCTTAATGAAGCGCAAGCCATTGATAAGATTTTTAACCAAACAAAGCCATGGGTTAGTTCTACAAAATCTATGACCGGCCACGAAATGTGGATGGGAGGAGCCAGCGAAATTATTTATTCAATACTGATGATGCAAGATTCTTTTGTCGCACCTAATATTAATTTCGAAAACCCTGATGAACACTCAGCTAAACTAAAAATTGCATCTGAAACTATAAAAAATCATAATATTGATATATTTTTGTCTAATTCATTTGGTTTTGGAGGAACAAATTCCTCCTTAATTATAAAAAAGATAAAATAACTTATTAACGGGAAGATTAGAATAAATATGGAGAATCAGGAAATTATAGCTAAAGTCAATGACTTTTTGATTGATGAATTTGAGCTGGAAGAAGAACAACTGGTCCCAACAGCCAACTTAAAAGAGACACTGGAGATTGACAGTCTGGATTATGTGGATTTAGTTGTAATTATTGAAAAAAACTTTGGTTTTAAAGTGAAAGGTGAAGATTTTGCAAATATAAAAACACTTCAGGATTTTTATGAATATATCATACAACATGCAAAATCGAATTAAGATATTTTATGATTGAATTTG
>JBNJFS010000005.1:0-29345 GCA_051747085.1 Bacteroidota bacterium | reverse complement strand
TCAGAAAAAAACCGGCGCTACATTTATTCATCCCTACCATAATTTTAATGTGATATGCGGACAGGGAACGGCTGCAAAGGAGCTTTTAGAAGATTATCCGGATTTAGATGTAGTTATAGCTCCTGTGGGTGGTGGCGGTTTAATGAGCGGAACGTCAATTGCTGCAAAAGCCATAAAAAAAGAATCTGGAGTCTTTGGAGCCGAGCCCTTAAATGCAGATGATGCCTATCGCTCTTTTAAACAGGGCGTTTTGATTCCTTCGGTAAGGCCAGATACCATTGCAGACGGATTGCTGACCTCTTTAAGTCCGCTTACGTTTCAAATCATTAAAAAAAATGTGGATGATATTTTTACGGTTAAGGAAGAAACGATTGTTGAAGCGATGCGTATGGTTTGGGAAAGAATGAAGATTATCATTGAACCCTCTTCTGCCGTTCCTTTGGCTGCTGTAATAGAAAATAAAGATAAATTTGAAGGAAAAAAAGTAGGTATAATTATTTCAGGAGGAAATGCAGACCTTGATCATCTGCCCTTTTAGTGTTTTACATAGAACTTCCCGGTTAATGGATAGTGGTCAGAGAGTCTTTCTTTATGTATATTAAACGACTGGCATTCTAATTCATTACTGTAAAAAATATAATCGATTCTGAACGAAGGGAATTTTCCGATATATGTATTTCCTATTCCCTGTCCTGCCTTTACAAATGAATCGTTGAGGTCTTTCTTTAAGGTTTGGTAGGTATATGAAACCGGAACATCATTAAAATCGCCACATAAAATAACCGGATAGGGGGATTTTTTAATATGTTTAGAAAGAGTTTCAGCCTGGTTGGCACGTTTAATAAAAGCATCTCTTAACCGGTTCGAAATATCTTTTATCTCTTTTAGCTTTTCTTCCTCTTTTAATGTTTTGCTGTTGGTAATAAACTTATAATTATCTTCATTAAACCGGATAGATTGCAGATGAATGTTAAAAATCCTCAGGGTGTCATTATCTATAGCAATATCGGTATAAATACTGACATTAAATGAGTGGTTAAATTGGATCACACCCCGGTTAATTATGGGGTGTTTGCTATACGTTGCTACACCTAAGTTGTGATTTGTATTTTCAACGGTATATTCAATGTGCGACTGGTATTTTTGATTTATCTTTTGTTGTATATCTTCTTCGGAAAGTTCTCCGCTATTTCTTGTAAAAAAATCCTGAAAACAGATGATGCCGAAATCTTGATGGTTAATGAACTGAAAAATTTCATCTTTGGTCGTTTTTTTCTCATTCCATTGGTATAAATCAAAAGATCGGACATTAAAGGACAAAAGATTAAATGATTTTTCAACAGATTCTTTGGTTGGTTCTTTTTTGTTTAAAGGAATTTGGATATAGGTATTTAAATAATTCCATCCGGATAAGATGGCCATAAGAGGAAAAATAAGAAAAATTTTTTGTTTTGCTATCCAAAAGGTTAAAAAGAGTAAGTTTATGACAAGTAAATAGGGGTAGGCAAGACCAAAAAAAGCTAAAATCCATATTTTTGCAGGGCTTATAAACACCGAAAGGTAAGAAAGCAATAATGCTGCAATAAAAATAAGATTGAGATATTTTAAAATAGTATAGATTAACTTTTTCAAGACAATTGCTTTTTTATTTCTATTATCTAAATTACAATTTATGGTTTAATTTAGCAAAAGGGGAGAGGTATTATATTTTTCGTGGAATAGCTTTAGCTGCTGTTCTTAAATAAAATTTCTTTTTCTTTTTTGGTCAGGCTGTCATATCCTGTTTTGGCTATCTTGTCCAGTATCCGGTCAATTTCTTCTTGTTTCTTTGCTTTTTGTTTATTGTACTCAATATCTGTCATTGGCCGTTTATAGGTGACTTTAATTTTGGGTTTGGGTTTAAACATTGTAAATAGTTTATTCATGAACCGGTCAAACCCCCTGTTTATATTTTTTCCTTTTTTATATTGTTGCACAAATAAGTAACCGTACAAAGCTCCTCCAAGATGTGCTATATGTCCTCCTGCATTGGATGATGCGATACTTAAAATATCCACAACAATCGTAATAATGGCAATGTATTTCAACTTGACGGGGCCAAAAAACATTAGATGTATGGTGTGTTCAGGTGCATAAACCGAAACGGCAATTACAATGGCGATAACTGAGGCCGAGGCTCCTAATGCAAAGGATACAGGTAAAATGTCAGTAAATACAGGGAATATATTAAATGCCAGAATATATAATGCAGCACCGGCTAAACCCCCGGTAAGATATAAGCTTAGTAGTTTTTTTTCGTCGAAATAGCTCAGGAATATTATTCCAAACCAATAAAGCCATAACATATTAAAAAGAATGTGAATAAATCCTACATGCAAGAACATGTAGGTGAAAATGGTCCAGGGTTTCGAAATAAGATTTGAAAAGTCGGCAGGAACAGCAAACCAGTGGGCAATAGAAAAAGTTTGTTCGGCTGAGAGTAAAAAGAATATTACACTCACAATTTTAACTGCCAAAAAGACAGCTATATTGATATATAGTAACTTGATTAATGTACTTCCACTTTTAAATGACTGTTTTATTTCGTCGGCTATTCCCATAATAAATGTTTTGTAATTCCTGTGTTATTGGGCTTTTGTTGCTGTTAGTAAAAGTTTGATCTGTTTTTTCCCCAGTATTTAATCAGAAAGAATCCAAATAACATGCCACCAAGGTGTGCAAAGTGAGCAACATTGCTTCCGGGTTGGGTTAATCCAAGCCACAATTCTAATGCTCCATACATAATTACGAAATATTTTGCCCTTATCGGGATAGGAGGGAATAAAAGCATCAGTTGTGTGTTGGGGAAAAGCATACCAAACGCCAGAAGTACGCCAAATACTGCTCCCGATGCTCCTACCGTAGGAATATTCATTTTGAAATTCATCAGTTCATTTATAAATTGTTGTGCCCTTCCAATATAACTTGCATTGTCAGGATTTGAGTACCACCCCTCTAACAATTTGCTATAAACCTGTGAGTAATATTCCGGAAAATGATCTTTAACTAATATAGCTAAGGCTTCAGGTGATGGTGTATTGTTGAAAGCTTTGATATCATTTAAGATACTGGTCATTTGTAAATGAATAACAAAGATATGTAGTGCAGCAGCTCCTAATCCGGTAACCATAAAATAAATAAAAAATCGTTTGCTGCCCCATACCGATTCTAAGACCCGACCAAACATCCACAACGCGAACATATTAAAAAACAGATGCCATAAACCACCATGCATAAACATATGGGTAATAATCTGGTAAGGCTGAAATAGTTCGGACTTAAAATAATGAAGTCCAAAAAGATGGGTTAATTCTATGCCAAAAGTGCTGCTTAATACCCAAGTGGCCAGCAGCATAATTACATTAATAATGATAATGTTTTTAACGACCGGGGGAATATTGCTAAGTTGTGTATACATATTTTTTATTTTATCAATCTATACTATTAAAAACGTTTTTCAATCTCTTCTGTTTTGATGATGGTAACAATTTTTTTGCCAAAAGGGGAATAGTTCGGTTGCTCACAGGCAAAAAGTAAATCAATAATTTCACGCATCTCTTTGGTCGTCAGCGGTTGACTTGCACTAATGGCCGATGCCTTGGCTAATGCTTTGGCAATGGATTCTTTGGTTTGTTGTTTTATATCGGTTTCGCCACTTAAGTATTGGTTTAGAAATTTGTCGATAATCTGCTCAGGTTCCTGGTTTCCTGTGTCATATGGCATCCCGTTTACAACAATGGCATTTCTTCCAAAATCTTCGATATCAAAACCTAATGCTGCCATTTCGTCTTTCAGGCTAAGTAATAGTTGATGATCTTTTGCATCCAGCTCGATGGTTTTGGGGAACAGGGATTTTTGCGTAACCGCGGTGTCGGTTTGAAGCGAATGCATATATTTTTCAAACAAGATGCGTTCGTGAGCTTTCTTTTGATCGATGATCATTAATCCTGATTTAACAGGAGTTAAAATAAATTTATTCTTAAAATGAAAAACATTCTCATCTCCTGTGTTTTCTGTAATGCTTGATTGTGTTTCCAGGTTGGAAATAAATGAGAAGTCATTATCCTGGTTATGCTCTTTTTCAAAACCCTCATATAAATTTTCCCAGTTGGTCAGGTTGTCTTTTTCTAATGAATGTTTGGCACTTTTTTGTCCTTTGTCGGCAAACTTAGTATCATTAAAAGGGTTAAATGTAGGGTCTAATTCAATGGTTGGTCGGTTTATTTTCGTGTTTTTTGACATTACAGGGATGTCGAAGCTTTGTTCCTGATCAAAATCTATCGAAGGCACAATGTTATTTTTCCCCAGACTCTCTTTAACTGATGCGTGGAGGATCTGCCATACCGCCTGTTGGTTTTCAAATTTAATTTCAGTTTTGGTCGGATGAATATTTACATCAATAGTGGAAGGGTCGGTTTCTAAATATAAAAAATAGGAGGGGTGGGTTTCGGGAGGTAGAATTTGTTCGTAGGCATTTAAAATGGCTTTATTCAGGTAGGGATTCCTCATATACCTTTGGTTAATAAAGAAAAACTGTTCGCCTGATTTTTTTTTAGCATTTTCAGGTTTTCCGATAAATCCTTTTATGGTCACAATACTTGTTGTGGTTTCCAGCGGAATAAGATTTTGGTTTGTTTTTTTGCCAAAAATAGTAACCACTCGTTGCCGGATATTTGATTTTGGTAAAATGTAAACTTCAGAGTCGTTATGATAAAGCTTGAATTCAATATGAGGATTTGCAAGAGCGATTCTTTGGAATTCATTAATAATATGTCCAAACTCAGCCGTATTGGATTTTAAAAACTTTCTGCGAGCCGGCACATTGTAAAAAAGATTTTTAATGGCAAAGTTTGTTCCGGTTGAACAACTGGTTGGCTCCTGGCTGACTAATCTGGATCCTTCGATTTGAATTTTCGTGCCTATTTCCTGGTGGGCTTGCTTTGTTTTTAATTCAACATGCGCAATAGCAGCTACAGAAGCTAATGCTTCGCCCCTAAACCCCATGGTTTTGATGGCAAAGAGGTCGTCGGCATTTTGTATTTTTGAAGTGGAGTGTCTTTCAAATGCCAATCGTGCATCGGTTTCGGACATACCTGTCCCGTTATCAATAATTTGAATTAATGTTTTTCCTGCATCTTTTATGTTAACGGTTATGCTATCCGCGTGTGCATCTACAGCGTTTTCTGTTAGTTCCTTTACTACGGAAGCAGGGCGTTGAATAACCTCGCCGGCAGCTATTTGGTTCGCAACAGAGTCGGGTAAAAGCTGAATGATGTCTGCCATGAAATTACCGGATTTAATAAAACAATATGAAATATACAATAGCCAACAAAACGACAAGAATAATAAGCAGCCTTGAGGTTGCTCTTTTTTTCTCTTCGTGTTTTCGTTTAAAAACACCCCGCATCTGTCCTTTAATATTTGGTATATAAGGTTTGTCCGAATCGTCCAGGTCTTTTACGCCCATCTCTCGTTTAATTTGTCTTACCCTTCTATCCAGCTCCTCTTTTTGTTCGTCGTAATAGAGGGGCGAATAATTAAATCGCTTGTTTTTAGGAGTATGAAAAAATCTTATTGCCATGCTGTTCTTTTTAACTTTTTGCAAAGTTATTTATTATATTTATCATTTAATAAATTGATATGGTTTTTTATACAAAGCTTTTTTATATATTTGCCCGGTTAATAAATGCATAAAAAATTAACGTAATGCAAAAAATTAAAGATTGTTTCTTTGCTAATCAAAGAAACTTTTATATTTTTGCATTCCCAAAATTGTTAATAAACGGTTAAATTTTAAATAGATGTACGCAATAGTTGACATAGCAGGCCAGCAGTTTAAGGTAGAGAAAGACAGTAAAATCTTTGTTCATCGCTTGGAAGGTGAAGAAGGATCGACTGTTGAGTTCGAGAAAGTTTTGCTGGTAGATAATGACGGCAAGGTAAAAGTCGGAAAACCTACCGTGAAAGATGCGAAAATTTCCGCTAAAATCCTGGCTCACCAGAAAGGTGATAAAGTAATTGTTTTTAAGAAAAAACGCAGAAAAGGGTATCAGGTTAAGAACGGTCACCGTCAACTGTTTACTCAAATCCAGGTACAAGACATTATTGCTTAATTAAAAAAATTTTGACAAATGGCACATAAGAAAGGAGCAGGTAGTTCACGTAACGGTCGCGAATCGGAAAGTAAACGATTAGGAGTAAAACTATATGGTGGACAAGCGGCTAAAGCCGGTAATATTATTGTTCGTCAACGAGGAACAAAACATTATCCGGGCGAAAATGTAGGTATTGGTAACGACCATACTTTATTCGCTTTAATTGACGGAAAAGTTGAATTTAAACGCCGGAGAGGAGATAAATCTTTTGTATCGATTGTCCCCTTCGAAGATTAAAATATTTTTTACGTAATTTTAAATCTCCTGTTTTTGCTATCTTTAGTAAAAAATATGGAGATTTTTTATTTATAATCTATTATAATTAACCGATATGCTAACCTTACGATTTATTCAGGAAAACAGAGACTTTGTTATTGAGCGCCTGAAAATTAAAAATTTTAATGCCGCCGAAATTGTAGATCATATCCTTGAACTGGATAAAAAAAGACGATCAACACAAACAGATATGGATGAAAATAAAGCTGAACTGAATAAATTTTCGAAAGAGATAGGTCAGCTTTTTAAAAGCGGTAAAATTAATGAAGCCAATCAGGTTAAAGAAAAAAATGCGCAATTAAAAGAAAACATAAAAAAACAGTCTGAATCGTTAGCTAAGATTGAAGAAGAGTTAACTCAATTGTTGGTTCAGATTCCTAATATACCGCATGAGTCAGTACCTCCAGGTAAAGGAGAGCAAGATAATGTTGAGGTAAAGACCGGAGGAGCAAAACCCGAATTAGATCACGATGCCCTGCCTCATTGGGATCTTGCAAAAAAATATGATATTATTGATTTTGAATTAGGGAATAAGATTACCGGAAGCGGTTTTCCTGTATATAAAGGAAAAGGAGCCAAACTACAGCGGGCATTAATCAGTTATTTTTTAGATAAGGCTATAGATGCCGGGTATAATGAAGTGCTGCCTCCATTAATGGTGAATGAGGACTCCGGGTTTGGCACCGGTCAGCTGCCCGATAAAGAAGGTCAGATGTATCATGTTACCCAGGATAATTTATACTTGATTCCTACCGCCGAAGTTCCCGTGACCAATATTTTTCGTAATGAAATTTTATCTGCGAAAGATTTCCCGATAAAAATGACTGCCTACACCCCTTGTTTCAGACGCGAAGCGGGCTCTTATGGTAAAGATGTTCGGGGTTTAAATCGTTTGCATCAGTTTGATAAAGTGGAGATTGTTCAGTTTCAACACCCCGATATGTCGTACGACACCTTGCAGGAAATGTTAAATCATGTTGAGGAGCTTGTTCAGTCGTTAAATCTTCCTTATCGAGTGTTGAAGTTATGTGGTGGAGATATTAGCTTTACTTCTGCCCTCACGTATGATTTTGAAGTGTATTCTGTAGCGCAACAGAAATGGCTGGAGGTTAGTTCTGTTTCCAATTTTGAAGCCTATCAGGCCAATCGTTTAAAGCTGAGATTTAGAGAAGAGGGTGAGAAAAAGAATAAACTGGTTCATACCCTAAACGGAAGTGCTTTGGCATTGCCAAGAATATTAGCGGCCTTACTGGAAAATAATCAAACGCCTGATGGAATTATTATTCCTGAGGTTTTACAACCTTATACCGGGTTTGATAGGATTGATTAAAAAATTATTTCTACCTTTTTTAGAAATGAGCGCGGACAAAGCGCTCTTTTTTTATCGCTAAATAATTTGTAATATTAACCCATGTTTTTGGATGTTTTAACTTAAGTTGATATCAGGAGTAAGCTGTAACAGACTAATATACCCTTTGTTGGGTTTGGAAATATCAAACATGGATAATTTTCTTTATGAATAATAAGCAAAAAGGATATTTATTTGCCGGATTAACCATTCTTTTCTGGGGAACCTCAGCATCGGCTTTTAAAATTGCACTAAGGTATATTGATCATTTTCAGTTGTTGCTATATTCAACATTTACAGCCGTTGTTTTTTTGTTTTTTGTTTTATGGGTGCAAAAAAAATTTGCGGTACTTAAAACATATTCCCGGAACCAATATCTAAATTCATTATTTCTCGGATTCTTAAATCCTTTTCTATACTATGTTGTATTATTTAAAGCTTACTCTCTGCTTCCTGCACAGATAGCGCAACCCCTTAATTTTATATGGCCCATTGTGTTGGTATTGCTTTCGATACCTATTTTAAAGCAGAAAATCGGATTGAAAAGTTTTGTGGCATTGTTTATAAGTTTTACGGGGGTTTATTTTATATCTTCACAAGGGAATTTGTTTAATCATAAGTTTGCTGATCCCCTGGGCGTATTCCTGGCGTTAAGCACTTCAATTGTTTGGGCATTATTTTGGCTCTTTAACATGAAAGATCAACGAGACGAGGTGCTTAAATTATTTTTGAATTTTTTGTTTGCCTTTTTCTTCATTTTAGCATTAACGATAAAAGAATCATCCGTATTTCCTCAAAGTGTTGAAGGAGTTGTTACCGCAATTTATGTGGGTTTGTTTGAAATGGGCATAACTTTTGTACTATGGTTAAAAGCTTTGAAGTTAGCCGGACGGACGGATAAAATCGGAAATCTAATTTATCTAACCCCGTTTTGCGCATTGGTTTTTATTCATATATTTTTGGGAGAAAAAATTTATTTAACCACAATTTTCGGATTAATTTTGATTATTTCCGGAATAATGCTACAACAATTTAATAAGGTAAAAAGATGAAAACAATTTTTTATAGATTATCCATTTGGCTTTTGATTCCTGTTTTTGGCCTTCTGTTTTTTTCCTGCGAAAAGGAAAAAATTTATCCTGATTACAAAACTACAGATGAATTATATCGTGTAATGGAAACCTGGTATTTTTGGAATGACTCAGTTCCCCAGGTTAACCCGGAAGACTATTCTAATCCTCATGATCTGTTGGAAGCTATGCGATATCAGGAAAAAGACCGTTGGAGTTATATTACGACACAGGATGCTTTTTATCAGTATTATGAAGAAGGAACCTTTGTCGGTTTTGGATTTGGTTATGCTCCTGACGCGGATGGAAACATTCGGATAACTTTCTTGTATGAAGATTCGGACCTTTATGCCGACGGGATTACCCGTGGATGGATTATTAAAGAAATAAACGGAGTGGCTGTAAACGAGGATTCTGACTTAACAGCATTGCTGGGAGCAAATGAAACAGGAGTGTCCAATGATTTCGTGTTTGAGTCTCCGTCGGGAGAAATAATTTCTCAGTCCTATACCAAAAAGTTGGTAACCATGAATACGGTATTGTATCGAACCGTATTTGATGTGGGAGTCAGGAAAGCAGGATATCTGGTGCTTAAAAGTTTTATAGGTCCGTCAATGGATGAGCTTGAAGAAGCGTTTAATTATTTTAATACTGAAAACATTGATGAATTAATTATTGACCTTAGATATAATGGGGGAGGACAGATGAATGTTGCGATGTACCTTGCCGGGTTGTTTGTTCCGGATGATTTGAATAATCAACTATTCTTAAAGTATATACATAATGACTTAAATAGATCAGAAGATTATGCTTATCAATTAGTGCAGGAAGCAAATTCTGTACGAACAAATAAAGTGTATTTTATTACCTCCAAAGCTTCTGCATCAGCCAGCGAAGCTATCATTAACGGGCTTAAACCCTATATGGATGTTTATCTAATTGGAGATGACACCTATGGAAAGCCTGTTGGCATGTATTCGTTTTTTAGCAATGTGAGTAACTTAGCCTATGTGCCGGTTACTTTTAAAATGGTTAATGCCAATGATGAGGGGGAATATTATAATGGATTGCCTGCAAATAGTTACGTAAATGATGATAATACGAAAGACTTTGGTGATTTAAACGAAGCTTGTTTAAACGAAGCGCTTTATCATATCGAGACGGGTAGTTTTTCGTCGAAAAAATCTTCTCATGAAATACAAAGGAAGCCTGAAATTGAATATCATAATCTTAAAGATGAGATTGGAGCAATATAATGACTGATACTTCAGTAAAAGAAAGAGTTATTTTGGGTGTTGATCCGGGAACAACAATAATGGGTTACGGATTAATAAAAGTAAAACATAAAGATCCTTCAATGATTGCTTTAGGGATCATTGATCTAAAGAAATACGCCGATCACTATCTAAAATTAAAAACTATTTTTGAACGGATAATTTCTTTAATTGATCAATATCATCCGGATGAACTGGCTATTGAAGCTCCTTTTTACGGTAAAAATGTTCAGTCGATGTTAAAACTGGGAAGAGCTCAGGGGGTAGCGATTTCTGCTGCCTTATCCCGTTCTATACCTATTTTCGAGTATGCTCCGCGAAAAATTAAAATGTCAATCACCGGGAGGGGGAACGCTTCTAAAGAACAAGTGGCCATGCTTTTGCAAAAATTGTTAAAGATAAAGGAATTGCCGGCCGAACTGGATGCGACAGATGGGTTGGCTGCTGCTATGTGCCACTTTTATCAGGCAAATGCTATTCAATCCCAAAAAAGCTATAACAGCTGGAAAGATTTTATCAATAAAAATCCCGGAAGGATAAAAAAATAGCCGGTTTTTAACCGGCTATTAAATAATAAATATCTTAATTCTTAATTTAATTGGAATACAATAGGGAATGTAAATCGAACTCGTACAGGTCGTCCTCTTTGTTTTCCGGGACTCCATTTTGGCGATGACTTTACAACCCTTAATGCTTCTTTGTCAAGCGAAGGGTCAACGCCACGAACTACCACAGCATTTATTACATTACCCTCAGGGCTGATATCAAACTGAACATATACTCTTCCACTTATTCCATTTTCCTGAGCAATTACAGGGTATTTTAGGTTCTGTTGGATATATGTTCGAAAAGCATCACTACTTTCTCCCTGGAATGTTGGCATGTCTTCAACCCGGAAGAAAACCTCTGTTTCTTCCACTTCTTCTTCTTCCTCTTCAAACTCAGTGATCTCAATTTCCGTATCCTGATCGGCTTCGGTATCGTCCAAGATTAGTTCATCCTCAATCTCCATGTCATCTTCAACAATATTGATAACTTCCGTTTGTTGCGCCGGAGGGGGTGGAGGAGGTTCCTGGTGCCTTGTAATAGGGATAATTTCCTCTTCAACATCCATGTCGCCAATTTGTCCAAGAGACCCTGAATCTTTTGGCCTTGTGCCCCATTCAAATGCCAGGAGTACAATCCCTAAAACAACTACATAACCTATTTGGAGAAAGATTCCTTTTTTCTTCTCTAAATCAGCTTTATCAGATTTTTTTATTTCCATGTTGGTTTATTTTTTTTTTGAATGCCTAAAAATAAATAATATAATATTGTTTATCAAAACTTTTGTAATAAAATTTTAGTTTCTGGTGTTTCCTTTATTGTTTATACGAAAAAAAATGGCTTTGTGTTCCACAATATCAGCTGTTTCTTATTTATTGCTGCGTATTTTATAAAACGAAAATCGTATGAACAATATTGCCTGACTCGTAAACGCCTCTTTTTATAAATTTGGACGTAAAAATAACTTTCTTATTTAAATAAAAAAATGTATTTTCGCATAAATTTTAAAACGAAATGGATAATGATGTTTCGTTTTTTTAAGGGGCATTAGCTCAGTTGGCTAGAGCGTTTGACTGGCAGTCAAGAGGTCATCGGTTCGACTCCGATATGCTCCACACAAATAACAAGCGATTGAAGATGTTTAATCTTTAGTCGCTTTTTTATTTCTATAAATTGGGCATATTTCAGAATTCATCAGAATCATTCGGTGGACAATCATACATGTTACGTTTTAATTAATATTTTTCGTGCTGCCTATTTGCTTGTTTTTCAGTTGATTATTTCGTAAATTTGATGGTCTCTATAATTCCTGGGGCATTCAATTCAATCTAAATCTAAAAAAAATGATTATGATACGATTAAAAAAACTTTTAAAAAAGGAGTATTTCAAGGTCGGTGCAATCATAGCATCTATCTTTTTTCTAAGCTTAAGTCAGGCTTTGATTGCTCAAAACCCTATCATGAGATTTCCCGATGTCTCAGAATCTACTATTGTCTTTTCATGTGGCGAAGATCTATGGACGGTACCCATTGAAGGGGGTGTTGCTACAAAAATCACCTTCGATGATGGACAGGAAAGCCATCCGGAATTTTCTCCCGATGGTGAGCTTATCGCTTTCACCGGTGAATATGATGGAAACAGCGATGTTTTTGTGATGAATAAATATGGAGGAGACCTTAAAAGGGTAACGTATCACCCGGGAAGAGATGAAGTAATTGGGTGGCATCCCCAAAAAAATAAAATCATGTTTACTTCATCAAGAAATAGTACATCCCGGTATACGAAAATGTTTCTGATTTCACCCGACGGTACTGGTTTAGAAGAGTTAATTATGTACGATGCGGCCCGGGGAAGCTTCTCTCCCGATGGATCAAAAATTGCCTATAATAAAACAAGCAGAGAAGACAGAACCTGGAAAAGATATCAGGGAGGACGTGCTCAGGAAGTGTATATTTATGATTTGAATACAAATGAAGAAAAAAATATAAGCCAATTTTTAGGAACCGATAGAATACCCATGTGGATTGGAGATAGAATTTATTTTAGCTCCGACCGCGAGAAAACACTTAATATTTTTGCATATAATACACAAGATGAGTCATTGGAAAAAATCACCAATCATTCAGATTATGACATTCGACGACCCGGTTATGGAAACGATAAAATTGTTTATGAAAATGGCGGAGATATCTGGTTGCTGGATGTTAACACCAAAGAGTATGCGAAGGTTGATATTCAGGTTTTAGCCGATATGGAAGAGACTCGTCCCTACCTGAAGGATGTTAGCAGGGAAATAACTGAAATAGGAATTTCTCCTTCCGGAGAGAAAGCGCTGATTACAGCCCGCGGAGAAATTTTTACGGTTCCGGTAAAGCATGGACAAACACAAAACTTAACCAACAACTCAGGAACTTACGATCGTGGAGCTGTATGGTCACCCGATGGGGAAAAGATTGCTTATTTATCGGATAAATCAGGCGAATATGAAATTTATGTTATTCATCCGGAAGGAAAAACAGAAGCCGTAAAACTTACCAGTCACCCCGATGGCTACAGGCATTCATTAAAATGGTCGCCCGACAGTAAAAAAATAGCTTTTACCGACCAAACGCTTACTTTATATTATTTAGATATTAATACCAAAAATATTGTAAAGGTTGATAAGGCAAACTATGAAAATGTTGATGTATCGATACATAAAAAGCCCATCTCAGATTATAACTGGTCGCCCGACAGCCGTTTTATTGCCTTTAGCAAGATGAATAGTAGTTATATGTACCAGGTATATTTATATTCTTTAGAAACTAAGCAGGTTAACTGTGTGAGTAATGGGTTGTTTCATGATTTCGGACCGGTATTTACTCAAAACGGAGCGCATTTGCTCTTTATTTCTAATCGCCGGTTTAATCCTACATACTGTGATATGGAATGGGAAATGGTATATAAAGATATTGCCGGTATTTATGCATTAACATTAAAAAAAGATGGCCCATCTATCGTTCCTTTTGTTCGCGATGAAGCAAAAAATAACAGCCAAAAGCCGGTCACCGTTGATTTCGAGAACATACAAAACCGGGTTGAAGCTTTGCCTCTTAAGCGGGGGAATTACAGGCAGTTGTCGGTGAATGAGGATGCTCTTTTTTATTTTAATGCAGAGGATGGAGATTTTAATAAATTTGAATACAGAGTACCACAGGAGATGAACCTCTATAAATACTCATTTAAAGATGAAAAGGAAAAGGAAATATTGAAAGGTGTTAATGACTATAAACTCTCATTTAACGGGAATAGCTTTGTATATAAAAAAGGCAACAGTGTTGGTGTGATAAATACATCTACCTTAAAAGAGGAGAAGGTAAATCTTAATGATTTAGAATTTTGGTATAATCCTGTTGAGGAATGGCATCAGATATTTAATGAAGCCTGGCGATTAGAGAGAGATTATTTCTATGAACCGAACATGCATGGGTTGGACTGGAAGGCCATGAAAGAAAAATATGGGAAGTTGATTAAGAGAGCTTCTTGTCGTTCCGATGTGGGATTTATCATTGGCGAATTAATTGGCGAATTAAATACTTCTCATACCTATGTTTATGGTGGTGATTCTAAAAGAAATGCCGATTATGTGAATGTTGGCCAGCTTGGTGTGGACTGGGAAATTGATGACAATAATAAATTATACCGGTTTGAGAAAATTTACAAAGAACCGGATTGGTCAAGAGAGATTTGGCCACCGTTAGCTAAGCCCGGAATTAATGTTTCAGAAGGCGATTATCTTTTGATGGTGAATGGGAAAAAGGTATCCTCTGAAAAAAATATTTATAGCTATTTTATTGGATTGGCCGGACAGCAAGTTACTTTAACCATAAATTCAAAGCCATCATTCGCAGGGGCAAAGGAAATTATTGTTGAACCTGTACAAAGCGACCGTGACATAAGATATATGGCATGGCTGGAGCATAACCGGAAAGTAGTAGATAAAGCATCCAATGGAAAGATTGGATATATTTACCTGCCCGATACGTATAATGGGTCTGCTACCGATTTTCCTAAATATTTTTACTCTCAAACCAAAAAAGAGGGAATTATTTTAGATGGAAGGTTTAACGGAGGAGGATTAGACCCCGAAATTTTTCTGCAACGGTTGCAGAAAAAGCCACATGGTTACTGGACCCGCAGATATTCGCATGATCAGACCATTCCCGCACTTGCTGTGGATGCACATATGGCTTGTTTAACCAACAGGTATGCAGGTTCGGGGGGAGATGAACTGCCCTATGAATTTCAATTAAATAATATGGGTCCGGTTATCGGAACCAGAACCTGGGGCGGATTAGTGGGAGTATCTATGTTTATGCGATTAATTGACGGTGGCGGACTTACTGCCCCTGATTACAGGATTTATAATGCAGAAGGTGAATGGGTCGTTGAAAATGTTGGGGTTTATCCTGATATTGAGGTAGAAATTGATTCTGAGAAAATGTCCGAAGGATATGATACGCAATTAATGAAAGCGGTTGATTATTTGATGAAGAAAATTGAAGAAGAACCGCAACCATTCCCACAGCACGAACCATATCCTGTATATGAATAATGGGATGGTTTAAGATAAAAGGAAAGCTAAATGAGGCGATGACTCCCGGTCATCGCCTCATTATTTAATAAGTGAATGCATTTGACAGCTACTCCATATAATTTTCTCTAATTTCTTTAAACTCTGATCCTTCATTCCATTTAGGGAAATAATCGCTGTTTGCCAGTTCGTATCCTACGCGGAACATTAGTTTAGCATCCTCAACAATTCCTTCAAAACTCCATGTTTTCGGATCGTATTCATCAGTAGGTTTATGGTAATAGTAGTTAAGCCACTCTTTTTCCATCTGTGCTGCCCATTCTTTCCCATACTCCCTGCTATCACAATTTCCGCGGGCAAACATAGCGGGTACCCCTGCCCGGGCAAAGCTAAAGTGGTCGGCACGGTAATACATTCCGGTATGTGGATTGGGATCGGGCAAAACATATCGGTCATACTTTTCGGCAAAACGTTTGATGTAATCATCCAGTTCGGATTGCCCAAAACCGGTAATCATTATATCCTTATACGGCCCAAAAGGCAACAATAAATCATTGTTGATGTTAGCCACGGTTTTATTTAATGGAAATACGGGGTTTTCAACATAATACTTCGATCCTAAAAGACCCTGTTCTTCTGCTGTTGGCGATAAAATCATAATTGAACGTGAGGGGCGTTTCTTTAATTGGGCAAATGCTTCTGCAATTTCCAGCATCCAGGCTGTGGTTGTTCCGTTATCTACAGCACCGTTATAAATGGAGTCTCCATTCATTGGCTCACCTACACCCAAATGGTCCCAATGCGAAGAATAAATGATTACTTCATCGGCACGGTCGCTGCCGGGTAATAATCCGATAACATTTTTTGAGGTAGCAAATTGATGACTGCTTTTGATGGAAAAATTTACCCGGGCATTTAGATTAACCGGCTCAAAACCGGGCTTTTTGGCTTTTTCTTTTAATTCATCAAAATCATGCCCTGTTAAAGAAAAAAGCTCATGTGCTGCATTGTTTGTAATCCACCCTTCCATTTCGCACATCGACAGGTAGTTGTCATCAGGTTTTAAATAGAGCTTTGGAATAGTAGCCCCGTTTAGCACAACACTCCAGGGGTATCCCGCAGGCTCGGTTTCGTGGATGATAAGTATTCCTTTGGCTCCCTGGCGGGCAGCTTCTTCGTATTTGTAAGTCCATCGTCCGTAGTAGGTCATTGCATTTCCGTTAAAGAAGTCTTTGTTTTCAGAGCCAAATCCGGGATCATTTACTAAAACAATCACTGTTTTGTCTTTTACATCTATCCCTTCGTAATCGTTCCAGTTATATTCAGGAGCTACAATTCCATATCCTGCAAATACAACATCCGAATTTTTTACGTTTATTTCATCCACCAGTTGTTTCGAAAAAGCAACAAAATCATCTTTATAATTAAGTTCCAGGGAGGAGTAACGTATATTAAATTTCATTTTTTTATCAGGAGTATTTTTTACTTCAACCATAGGCACTTCCTGGATATAACTCCCGTTTACGGCTGGTTCGAGTCCAATACGTTTGTATTCATTAATCAGAAAATCAACCGCTTTCTCCTCTCCCTTCGTAAAAGGTTTGCGCCCCAGAAACTCATCGGATGAAAATTCAGTTACCATTCTTTTCATATCTTTACTATTAATGGTAGATTCTGCTTTTTGATAATCAGGTTGGCATGATGTTAGCAGTAAAGTTACCGATAAGATGAGAAATGCTGGTTTATAGTTCATGACACTGTATTTTTTTAAGTTACGTTTTAACGCGTCGAAATTAATTATTTCATCAGGAAAAACGAAATCAAAACGGTTTTATTCTTATTTTTACATGTTTAATTAAAACTTACTGGTAATGAGGAAATTATTTCTAATATTTTTATCTATAGTGGTGTTTAATACTGTTTTTGCGAGTGAACACACTTTAAACCTGTCTTCAAAAATTAAAGAAGTTACTGTATATAGACAGGGCGCTCAGGTTGAGCGAGAAGGTTCAGCGAATTTACCTTCCGGTATTTCTGCTGTTGTATTTACGAATCTCCCTCGCAATATAAGTCAGGAAAGTATTCAGTTGTCAGGGTTTGGTGATTTTACTATTCTTTCGGTAAATTATCAATTAAACTATATTAATAATAAAGAAAGCAGGAAAGAGGTTCAGATGCTTGAAGATAGCCTGGCTTACTGGCAACATAAAAAAGCAGAGCTGGAAAATAAGCAGCAAATTTATCAAGCCGAACAGGATATTTTATTGGCTAATAAATCGATTGGGGGGCAGCAAAACGGGTTAGATGTTGAAGTATTGAGAGCTGCCATGGATTATTTTCATGATCAATTAAGCCGTATAAAGCGTAATGAATTAAAAGTCGGTGAAGCGTTGAAAAAAGCAAACATACAGATACAAAGAATTCAAAACCAACTGAATAATTTGCGTGCCAGGAAAAATGAACCAACCTCAGAAATTATGGTACAGGTGCAGTCAGCGAAACCTGAAAAAGCAATTTTTAATCTAAAATACTTTACCTATAATGCCGGGTGGATTCCGGAGTATGATTTAAGAGCCGCTAATATAACCCAACCTGTGGAGATGAGTTATAAAGCCAACGTTTTTCAATCAAGTGGTGAAGACTGGAATGATGTAAGACTAACCCTGTCCACCGGTAATCCGCAGATGAATCATGAGAAACCTAATCTTCAGCCGTGGTATTTAAGCTTTTTCGAACCCCGGTATACGATTTCTCCTTCACGCTCTAAACCAACTGCAAAAGTAGCGCAGTCGATGGATACATATAATGAAACAGTGAGTGTTGCTGATGAGGTAGAATTTGAAACGGTTGAAAATCAAACCAACGTATCTTTTATGATTGATATTCCTTATTCAATCCCTTCTGACGGACAAAAATATGCCGTACAGGTTAATTCTTTTACCCTTGATGCTGATTATACTTACTATACCGCACCTAAAACTGATAATACGGCCTATCTGTTGGCAAAAATTACAGGATGGGAAGATTATAACCTGTTGCCCGGGACAGCCAGTATATTTTTCGAAGGAGCATTTGTGGGTACATCAACCATCAATCCGGTAATTTCAGAAGATACGCTTGATTTATCCCTGGGAAGAGATGAATCGGTTGTGATTACAAGAACAAAAATTAGAGATTTTGAAAGCCGAAGCTTTTTGGGGTTGAATAAAAAAGAAACGTATGGATGGGAGATCAATATCAAAAACACCAAAAATACAGCTGTTTCGATTGTTGTAGAGGACCAGTTTCCTCTTTCTACGCACAAGGATATTGACGTAGAGCATCTGGAAAAGTCGGGAGCAAATTTAAATGCAACAACGGGTAAATTAACATGGGATTTAACGATAGACCCACAAAAGACCAGCATTTTGCAGATGAAGTTTGCGGTTAAATATCCAAAAGATAAAAAGATTAATTTGTAAAAGAATGAGGTTGTTGAGGCACAAAGCTTGTGTCTCAACAATTTTTTATCTCCCTCCAAACTCCATTAAATAGGCTTTAATAAATCCGTCGAGGTTTCCATCCAGCACATCCTGAACATTTCCTGTTTCATAGTTTGTGCGAACATCTTTAATTATTTTATATGGATGCAACACATAATTTCTTATTTGGGATCCCCATTCAATTTTTTTCTTTTCGCCTTCAATTTTTGCTCTTTCCTCGGTTTTTTTTCGTAATTCTATTTCATAAAGTTGCGATTTAAGCATTCGCATGGCATTTTCTTTGTTTTTCAGCTGCGAACGGGTTTCCTGGTTTTCAATAACAATTCCTGTAGGTGCATGCCTTAATCGAACAGCTGTTTCAACTTTATTAACATGCTGACCTCCGGCACCGCTCGAGCGAAATGTATCCCATGAAATATCTGCAGGATTAATGTGTATTTCAATGTTGTCATTCACAACGGGCGAAACATAGACCGATGCAAATGAGGTATGTCTCCGGTTATTTGAATCGAATGGCGAGAGCCTGACCAACCGGTGAACTCCATTTTCACTTTTTAAATAGCCATAAGCGTATTCACCAACAAATTCAAGCGTAACCGTATTAATACCAGCTTCATCGCCGGGCTGAAAATTTACCTCTTTTACTTTATAATTGTTTTGCTCGCCCCAGCGAATATACATTCTCATCAGCATTTCTGCCCAGTCGTGGCTTTCAGTCCCTCCGGCACCCGGATTTATTTGTAAATAAGCTCCCAACGTATCCTCTTCATTGCGAAGCATATTTTTTAATTCCAGGTTTTCGATGAGTTTCAGCGTTTTTTCATACTGCCGGTCAACTTCTGCTTCTTTCATTTCTCCCTCTTCATAAAAATCAAGGGCAAGATGGAGTTCTTCCACCTGGGTTTCTATTTCATTAAAAGCATGGGTCCATGCTTTTAATGCTGAAATGTTTTTGAGTTGTTTTTCAGCTTGTTGAGGGTCGTCCCAAAAGTTGGGAGCTTGTGTTTTTTCTTCTTCCTCCTCTATTCGAATATTTTTTCCATCAATGTCAAAGATGCCTCCTCAACGCTTCTGTGCGTTTTTCAATATCTTTAAGTTGTTCGGTACTTATCATAGTAAATCGTTTATGCGAATTTTTTACAAAAGTAACAAATATAAATAAACGGACGGCTTAAATAACAAAAAAGGGAGCTGTTAGCTCCCCATGAATAATTGTTTGTGTTGTTATTAATAACCACCACTTTGCTCAAGCTTTTCCATTTCTTTGTCGAAAGTTTCTTTATACTTCTCGTAATCATAATCAATTTTCAACCGCTGATCTCTTGAAAGTTTGTTATTAAGCGCCTCTTCTAAGGCATCAACCGACATTTCAATAGCCATATAACATTTGTATGTGCCGGCTTTGGTTTGTGTTATCTTTTCGCAAATGGTTTTTACGTTGTTTAGTTGTTGATTGATTACTTCTCTTGAAAGAGACTCGAATCTTTCTTCTACTTCTTCAACATTGTTAAATTCACGTGAGTTAACATAATTGTCGGTAGTTCCTTTAATTATGGTCTCAATTTGACCTGCAAGAGCTGCTTTACTATTGCTTGTTGCTTTTTTGCGGGCAATTTCCATATCTGTACTTTCGCCGGTAGCATTTGCTCTAAAGTTCTTCTTATCGCTTCTGTATTCTGGTCCTGAGCAGTATACCTCTACTAAAGTTTCTCCTTTAACATCGGTTACCTCTTTTTTTGATTTACAGCTGGTGAAAGTGCTGCCAAATACAACGGCTCCTGCCAACAGTAAACCCAATGGTTTGTAAATTTTCTTTTTCATAATGTTGAATTTTAAAAAATTAATAAATACAATTATCGTTTTATAGTTCAATTTTTCTAATTTCAGGTATTATCTCATTTATTATTTTTTCTTTTGTTTTCTCTATTGCATCTTCTGCAGCATGATTGAACGTTCCCGATTTCATCCCTTTTACATTAGTAATATTCCGGGAGTAAACGTCCATCCCGCTTTTAAGGTCCTGAATAGCGATATTACAATCTAAAAAAGCGGTATGTAAATTATATTGATCCATTTTTTCGCCTTCAACAACCGATGATGTTATTTTTATTAACACATTAGCGTTTTCTTTTTCTTCAGTGAATGAAAAAAAGTTTTCGGATAGAGCCGATTTTAAAACATTGGTAACCGGTTTTCTGTTACTGGGCTCCCCAAAAAGTGTTTCTTCCGACTCAAGGTACGCAAATAATTCATTAACTTCAACCATTATATTACCATACGGAATTGTTCCTCTTTCCAGAAACATTTGTTTAAGAAAGTTGTCCGGTGCATCTTCACCAAAATAATCATCAATATTTAATTCTGCTTTTATGATTTGTCTTTTTCCTTTAGGTGCCATATTAGCGATACTGCATTCAACGATTCCCCGGTTTTTAGAGCGTACTTTTTCCCGGGCATCAATAGTAAGCTCCGAAAAATAAAAAGTAATGGGAATATTCTCCAGGTTTTGTGTTTCGAGCGATGTTTTATATTTAACGCTGGCATAAACCGGGTCGTTGTCAGCGGAAAGAGTATTTATCTGAAAAAGTTCTTTTCCCGCCTTTATCTCAATATTTGAAAAGATTGACTGTATCGATTGAAAAATAGCATTATCAAGATACACCCTCCCTTCATCTATAAGAAAAACAGATAAATCTTCATCTAAATGTTTTTTAACGGCATCAAAAGCTTTCGTATAAAAGACAAGGGCATTATTTATATCGTAAATGTTTTCTGCGTTTCTTGCTTTTTCAAAATAATCTTTCGCTAAGTTTTTTGCCCTTTCAAGTTTCTCTCTTTTTTTACGCGCATATTCAGCTTTTGAAAGACGATAATATACCCAATATGCATTTTTATCTTCATAGGTGTCTACTAATTCATACCCCTCAATTTCATCCTTCGTTTTAAGGTTTATATATGATTCATAGCTTTCTTTTAATCCCGAGTTATCTTCCAGCTGATGTAATAACGAGTGGGAGGAAATGTTTACCGATATTTCTGATATTAAATCTGCCAGGGCATTGTTTTTTGCTGCTTGTAAATAATTGGAGGTTGATTTATTTGATTTACCCACACCAATATAAAAGGTGTTGTCAACAGGCTTTTGGGATACCCATTCAGGCCTTTTTTGTGCAGCATTAATAACGGTACACGATTGAAAAGGAATAACCAATACAACGAATATAAAAAATGGTATTTTAAACTTCCGTAACATTGCCGTTCTGATTTTATCTATATGTAAAAATAAGTTTTATTCGCATTATATTATATGGTTTAATAATAAAATCTTACTTGTTTTTATTCCTAAAACATCGAGTTTACCATATCAAATACCTTGCCATTTTCAAATCCTTTGGAAACGGCAAATCTTACAAGCTTAGATTTTATGGTATATTGATCAGTATCTTTTATCGATTTCCGCTTTTTTAATAACTCCTTTTCCAAAACCGTATTATATTCTGATAGGGGAATCTGGTTTAGTGCTTGATGAATATAGTCTTCGGGAATATTTTTTTGTTTTAACGCATATTCAATCTTTATTTTTCCCCATTTGTTAAAACGGAATTTTTCTTTTGCAAAGGCTGTTGCATAGCGCGCTTCATCAATAAATTTATCATTAACAAGACTTGCTATCAGCGTCTCGGAGTCGCTTGTATTAATTCCCCATCGATAAAATTTTTGTTTTATATCGTTGATGCATTGTTCTTTTTGTGCACACAGGTTTTCTGCTTTTACCAGGGCCTGTTTTATCGATATTTTTTTTTGTTTGGCCATCTTTATTATTTTAAAATACCCCGCAACATTCTGTCTTTTCCGTTGATATCTTTTTTTAACATAATGTTTTGAAATTTTTTTTCTTCAAGAAGAATGGCTGTTTCTTTTCCTAAATTTTCATTAATTTCTAAATATAGCTTCCCTCCTTTTTTTAGGTGTTGAAGGGCAAAATCTGTTATGGCTTTGTAATAAATCAGCGGATTATTGTCAGGAACAAATAACGCCGATCCGGGTTCGTAATCGAGTACATTCGAGTGCATGTGTTGTTTTTCTTTTTCTGTTACATAAGGCGGGTTGCTTACAATAATGTCAAATTTTTTATCCGGAGCATTATCTTTATGTAAAATATCAAAAAATTTGCTGTGGACTTTGACATGATTTAATTTGCTGTTACGACGGGTAATTGACAAGGCTTGGGGCGAATTGTCGTATGCATAGACCACTGATTGGTTTAGATTTTTAGCTAATGAAATAGCTATACACCCGCTTCCTGTGCCCATGTCGGCTATTGTTTGGTTTTGATTATTGTTTTCTGCAATGATCCAGTCTACAAGCTCTTCGGTTTCAGGCCGTGGAATTAAAACGCCCTGCCCAACAATAAAAGGCAGACTGTAAAATTCTGTTTTCTCTAAGATATACTGTATAGGTTTATTGGTCTTTAATTCTTCAACATCCCGAATAATTTGTGCAGCCAGATTATCACTTACTTCCTCATTTTGTTTTAACTGTATTTCTACTTTAGTGTAACCGAAATAATGATTGAAAAGAAGAAAAATAAAACTATTGATTTCCTGTAAAGGATAATAATCGTTTAACTCGGTTTTTATTAGCGAAATTATTTTCTTTATCGTATATTTTACACTCATTTTCCAAAATTATAAAAATTGTATGAGCAACAATACTGTAAATGAAAAATATATGCAACGATGCATATCTTTAGCCAGTCAGGGATTAGGTAATACAGCCCCCAATCCCATGGTAGGTTCGGTAATTGTGTATGATAATAAAATTATTGGGGAGGGATATCATCGAAGATGCGGTGAAGCCCATGCTGAAGTTAATGCTATAAATGCTGTAAAAGATAAGGATTTATTAAAACGATCGACCCTTTATGTAAATCTTGAACCCTGCTCGCATTATGGGAAAACCCCTCCCTGTGCTAACTTAATTGCACAGTTGAACATTCCTGAGGTTATAATTGGCACCATGGATACTGCATCACATGTTTCCGGCAGGGGGATTGATATATTAAAACGTGCAGGATGCAGCGTTAAAGTGGGTGTGCTGGAAAAAGAATCGAGAGCATTAAATAAACGGTTCTTTACTTTTCATGAAAAAAATCGTCCCTATATTATTTTAAAATGGGCTGAAACACTGGATGGCTTCATTGATGTCGAACGAACAGAGAATCATCCGGTACAACCAACCTGGATTACGAATGAATTTTCGAAAATGCTTGTTCATAAATGGCGAGATGAAGAACAGGCTATATTAATCGGGACCAATACAGCAAAAGCAGATAATCCAACGCTAACAACGCGTAATTGGGCGGGGAAAAGTCCTTTACGTATTGTTTTTGACCGGGAATTAAAGCTCCCGGCTGATTTGAATGTTTTTAATGCTGATGCTGAAACGATTATCATTGCTGATAAATCAAATAGAACCAGCACAAAAAAATATTTGAATACAAATGTTGGTATCGAATTTGTAGATTATAATCAGGAGTTTGATAAACAATTGTTTGAAATTTTTATTAAACAGAATATTCAATCGGTAATTATTGAAGGAGGCGCAAAAATATTAAATTATTTTATGGACTATAATTTGTGGGACGAGGCCCGTGTTTTTGTTGGAAATATAGACTTTTTTAAAGGAGTTCATGCTCCCCAAATAGATGGAAAAGTAATAAAAGAAGAAAAATTAGGGCACAGTAAATTTACTTTAATCAAAAATAAAGGTAACTTTAGTCAATAATTAACAAAGGATTATCATAAAATTTTAAAATAATTAAAAGCTTTTGTAAATTTGATTAGACTTTTTTAACAACCTAACCAAAAAAATGAATTAAAACGTAATAATATGGGAAGAAATTTTAACCGCACCATTATTCTTGCCCCACTATTTATTGTGTTGATTTCGTTTGTACAATGCAGTCCGAAATTATACAATACGGGTAAAGATTTTGCAGCTTCTGGAAATTACGAAGATGCAATAGCTCAATTTACTAAATTAATTGAGGAGAATCCTGAATATACAGATGCTTATGTTGCACGGGCAGAGGCTTATGAAAAAATTGGTGATAAAACAGAGGCTGCCAGCGATTATAAAAGAGCGACTACTTTTGAAAGTAAGGACAAATCTATTTTCTACAATGCCGGGCGTTTGTATTATGAATTAGAACAATATGATGAAGCCATTCCTTTGCTCTCAAAGGTTACATCATTGGATAAAAAACATGTGGATGCATACCGGCTTAAGATGGAAGCTTATATTGCCTTAGGGCAGTACGATGATGCTTTGGAAGAAAGTAATATATTGCTAAAGTTAGAGGAAACAGCAGATAATTATTATCGCCGGGGTTTTATTAATGAGAAACTGGATAATTATAATCAAGCCGAAGCAGATTTTAAAAAATCAATTGATAAAGCTCCGGATGAATTAAAGGGTTATGTTGCGCTTGCCGGGGTGTTGTTTAAAAATAATAAGCTGGACGAATCCCTTACCAACTGCAATAAAGCATTGCAAATTGACGATAAAAGTAAAAAAGCGTTATGGATTAGAAGTAAAATTTATAGAGAAAAAGTTGATTATCCCGGTGCCATTAATGATTTGTCGAAGATGATCATTTTTTCGCCCGAAAATGAAGAAGCATTCTTTACCAGAGGGACATATTACCAGGAGTTTAGTCAACACCAGAGCGCAATAAATGATTTTAGTAAAGTGATCGCATTAAATCCTGAAAATGCGTTAGCTTATTTTTTCCGGGCAAGATCAAACGAGGAAATTTCTCAATATGGTAAGGCCGTTAACGATTATAAGAAATACCGTGAGCTTTCCAACGATAATAGTGAAGAGACAAAACAAAGGATGGAAATCGTTAAAAACAGATTATATGAACTCAATCGTGAAAGCAATAAACCTGTTATAACTTTTGTTGAACCTGCAGAAAAAGAAGGACAAAAAATTAATGTAATTGAAGATGCTGCTGAAATTACGCTTAAAGGAGTTATTGCCGATGAAAGCGATTTAAAATATGCCAAAATTGAAGATAAGAATGTAACTTTTGATGAAGGTGCAGCAAACAATGAATTCACCGTTACGGTAAATGTTAAAGATAAAGATGCTATTTCAGTGACCGTGGCCGATGTTTATAATAATGTGTTGGCCACTACTTACAAAATAAACCGAACAGAAATCAATCCGCCGGAAATTAGCTTAACAGCTCCGTATGCATCAACTTCAGGCGAAATTTATTTAGATGTTGATAACCGGAAACTTTATGTGGAAGGGAAAATTTCTGATGAAAGCAAGATTAAAAAAATAATTGTGGATGAGATGACTGCAAGCTACTCTGTTGATGCCAATAATCCGGAATTTTTTGCCACCATCGATATTGCTAATAAAAATCGATTTGTCATTAAAGCCGAAGATATTTATGGTAATATTACGGAAAAGGAATATACATTAAATCGTGAGGCACTTGAGATTTCACAAGAAAACCCCATGGGGAAAACCTGGGTGATTTTTGTTGAAAATTCTGATTATGAAACATTTGCAAGTCTTGATGGACCTATAAAAGATGTAAGTATGATGAAAGCCGCATTGGCAAATTATAAAATTCATAATATTATCCATAAACAAGATATGACCAAGGCCGAAATGGAAAGATTCTTTTCCATTGAATTGCGCGATTTGGTAAGAAGCAACAATGTAAATTCCTTGTTGGTTTGGTATGCCGGTCACGGGAAGTTTATTAATGATGCTGGTTACTGGGTCCCTACTGATGCAACACGCGATGATGAATTTACCTATTTTAATATTAATGCTTTAAAATCAGCATTACAGTCGTATTCTAAATATATAACTCATACATTGGTTATTACCGATGCCTGCGAATCAGGACCTACCTTCTATCAGGCGATGCGTTCGGGTTTAAAGGAGAGAGATTGTGGCGACTGGGAAGCAACTAAGTTTAGATCATCACAAGTATTTTCTTCTGCCGGTTATGAGTTAGCTGTTGATCATTCACAGTTTACCAGAACTTTTGCTAATACCTTAAGAAATAATCCGAATGCATGTTTGCCCATTGAAAATGTCGTTTCTAAAGTTACGGTTGCTGTGGCTAAAGATGGAATGCAAAAGCCACAGTTTGGGAAAATTGAAGGCTTAGAAGATGAGGGAGGAACATTTTTCTTTATTGCAAAAGACAGATAAAAAAACTGGAACATATGATGTTTACAAAAAGAACGTTGAAAAGAAAAGTTATTCGCATCCTTTTGCGGGTAACTTTTTTTTATACCGCAATTTTGCTGGGAAGTTTAAACCTGTCTGCACAAACCTATTATTTTGATTCCTATAGCGTAAAAGAAGGATTGCCTCAATCGAAAGTATATGATATAGTACAAGACCATCAGGGATATCTTTGGATTGGTTCCGAAAGTGGAGTGTCAAGGTTTGATGGTGTAAATTTTATCAACTATACGGCCGAAGATGGGATTGCCGAAGGGGGTATTAAAGCTTTATATAAAGATCCTAAACACAAAATTTGGATGGGTCATAAAACCGGAGCTATAACTTTGCTTGATGACGAAAAAATGATTATTCATCCAATTAGTGAGTTTATTCATGCCGAAATTACCTCTTTTATATATGATAATAATGATATATTGTGGATTTCAACCCTTGGAGACGGGTTGATAAAACTCTATAATCCCTATAATTTAACCGATAGTTTAAAATATGATCATTTTAAGGGTCGGGAGTTAAGCGATCAGGTTTTTTCGGGAATCATTGCTAAAGACTCCATATTTTTTATTACAGATGCAGGTATCCGCAAGTATAAACCCGATGAAAATTCTTTCGAGCGTTATATGCCCGAAGGATTAACTTCATATTTTCAAATAACCTCCATGTTAGAAGCTGAAAATGGAGACTTGTGGTTTGGTACATATCATGGCGGGCTGTATAGATATATTCAGGAACAACAAAAATTTAAAATTTATGATTCGAGGGAAGGGTTGGCCAATAATTGGATTAGCACAATAACAGAAGACAGCAAGGGAAATATTTGGGTAGGAACCTGGGGAGGAGGAATTTCGAAAATTTCTAAAGATGGGTTAAAAACGTTTGATAAAAATAACGGACTTGATGATCATAAAATTTGGAAAATCATTGAAGATGTTGAAGGAAATATATTAATCGGTACGAACGAACATGGACTGACAATTTTTAAAGGTGAAAAATTTATTACGTTTAGCACTGATGATGGATTAATTGATCAGCAGGTATGGGCTGTTACCCAGGATAAAGACGGAAAATACTGGTTTGGCACAAACAATGGAATCTCCGTTTATTCTCCCCACGTTTCGGGCCGAAAATTTATGCACTACAGCAACGAGTCTCATGCTATTGGCAGCCAAATAAGGTATTTAAAGAACGATAATAATGATAATGTATGGCTTGGCACCAATGATAATGGAGTAAGCATGTTTAATTATAAAACCGGAAGGTTTGAATATAATCCGGTGATAAATCGTTATATCCGGAGTAGTGTTACGGCACTGGATGTTGATAAAAATAATCAGTTGTGGGTTGGCACAATGGAAGGATTGATATATCATGATATTGACGAGAATAAGAGCCAGTTATTAACGCAAATACACGGATTAAATTCATCGAATATTACTGCTCTTTTTGCCGATTCCAAAGGACGGGTCTGGGTTGGTTTAAGTAATGGAAAAGGCTTAAATGTAATTAAAGATACCTCCTTTAAAAAGATTGATATGGAGGGTTTGTTTACGCCTAAATGTATAACCGAAGATAAGGATGGAAATATATGGATTGGAACCAATACCAAAGGGGTGTTTGTGAGTGATGGTGAAAAAATAATTGAGCATTATACACAGAGCGACGGGTTGTTATCTAATTTAATTACCTTGTTAAATGTTGACAATAATAACCATATTTATATTGGAACAAGCAGTGGTTTAAATAAAATTGATTCCGAAGGGAAGATACACACCTATACAGCAAAAAGTGGGTTTACGGGAATTGAAGCAAAAGATAATGCAACTTTTCTTGATTCAGATGGGAACTTATGGTTTGGGACCGTTGAGGGCGTAATAAAATATCAGCCTGCTCTGGATGTGGAATTAAGGCATGAGCCTTTAACCCATATTTCCCGCCTTAGGGTAAACTTACGCGATCGTGAAATGATACCCGGACAGAAATTTAATTTTACCGAAAACTCATTTATCTTCGATTATAATAGTGTTTGTTTAACCAATCCCGATGCGGTTAGGTATCAAATAATGTTAGAGCCTGCTGATAAAGAGTGGAGGCCTGTTACCACTCAAACCGTAACAAACTACTCCTCACTGCCCCCGGCAAATTATACTTTTAAGGTTAAAGCCCGGAATAGTGATGGTGTTTGGAATGAAGAGCCCATATCATATCATTTTATAATTAAACCTCCTTTTTATAAATCCTGGTGGTTTATTGTATCGGTAATAATATTTGGGCTTATCATTATTATAGCATATATAAAAG
>JBNJFS010000004.1:0-32021 GCA_051747085.1 Bacteroidota bacterium | reverse complement strand
TTCAGCATCCGTATCATTCACTTTTTCGCTTCCAACAATCACACGTAATTCTCTTCCTGCTTGTATCGCATAAGTTTTCATTACGCCCGGATGTGCTAAAGCAAGCTCTTCTAAGTCTTTCAATCGTTTAATATACGATTCAACCACTTCGCGGCGTGCCCCCGGTCGTGCACCGGAAATAGCATCGCAAACCTGAACAATAGGTGATATAAGTGATGTCATTTCAACCTCGTCGTGATGAGCGCCAATGGCATTACACACTTCGGGTTTTTCTTTTAGCCTTTCGGCAATTTTCATTCCTAATATGGCATGTGGCAATTCCGGCTCATCGTCGGGTACTTTACCAATATCGTGTAACAATCCGGCACGTTTGGCCAATTTAGGATTCAATCCTAACTCCGAAGCCATAATAGCCGATAGATTGGCTACCTCGCGCGAGTGTTGCAACAGATTTTGTCCGTACGACGAACGGTATTTCATTTTACCGATTAGCCGGATAATTTCGGGATGTAACCCGTGAACACCCAGATCAATCGCTGTTCTTTTTCCTACTTCAATAATTTCTTCTTCAATTTGCTTTTGAGTTTTCTGTACTATCTCTTCAATCCTTGCCGGATGAATTCTCCCGTCGGTAACCAGTTGGTGAAGTGCCAGTCGGGCAATCTCCCTGCGTACCGGATCAAAAGCCGAAAGAATAATCGCTTCGGGGGTATCGTCAACAATAATTTCAACCCCTGTAGCAGCTTCCAGGGCTCTTATATTTCTACCTTCACGACCAATGATTCGTCCTTTAATTTCATCGCTGTCGATATTAAAAACGGTAACCGAATTCTCAATAGCTGTTTCAGCAGCCACCCGTTGAACGGTTTGTACTACAATACGCTTGGCTTCTTTATTCGCCGTCATTTTCGCTTCTTCCATAATCTCATTGATTTGAGACATGGCTTCGGTCTTGGCTTCGGCCTTTAGCGATTCGGTAAGTTGCTCTTTGGCTTCTTCGGCCGACAGACCTGAGATAGCTTCCAACTGTTCTACCTGCTGCTTATGCGTTCGATCCAGCTCTTCGCTTCGTTTTTCGACCAAATCCATTTGTACCTGTAGATTTTCGCGGATGGCATCCAGCTCTTTCTTTCTGCGCTGGTTTTCTTCCATCTTTTGCGATAACGCAACTTCTTTCTGCTTAAACTTATTCTCGGCAGCTATTATCTTATTGTTCCTTTCGTTGATCTCTTTTTCATGTTCGCTTTTTAAATGAAGGAACTTTTCTTTGGCCTGTAAGATTTTGTCTTTTCTTATTACCTCTGCCTCTGTTTCTGCCTCTTTAATAATTTTTGTGCTTTTATTTTTCAGTGCCTTATCCCAGATAAAATAAGAGATCACACCTCCAATAATAAAACCACTGCCGGCAGCAATAGTAGCAATAATTGGTAAAGAGACCACTCCTAATATTGTTGTAATTGTCATATGTATTAATTTTTTTAAAATTTATAAAAAACCCGCATTAACTTCTCTAATTCTTTTTAAAACCCCAGAATAAAATGGGTGGAGCTGCTATTTGATGTCGGCCTTCCCCTGTTCCCGAAGGAATTCCGAACAAGTCGGAATGGGGCCTGCCCTTGACCAAATAAGCTTGGCTCCAATCGTTTAAGTGTTGAGTTTTACAGACATTAAAGAAATAATGCGGGCTATTATTATTTATATGTAAAGAACGCTTAGTATTCTCTTCTTAAAAATTCTTCTAATTGGTTATCTAATGCTTTAACTTCTTCTAAAACAGACGATGTATCTGCAGTATTATCGTTTTCTATTATTTGAATCACATATTGAAGAGATGCCATGGCTAAAAAATCCTGTACATCTTTATCTGAGTATCGCTGTTTATATTGCAATACTTTCTCATTAATCATTTTAGCCGCTTTCCTTATTTTCTCTTCATCCCTGCGATCTATTTTTAGTGGATAATATCTGTCAGCCACATTTACCCTTATGGATAATTTTTCGTCCATTATAATTAAATTATTCTATTTATTCAAAAGAGCAATACACTTATCAATCTCCCGCACAATTCTGTTAATCTTAATTTTAGCATCATGCTTATCGCCTGTTGATGCCAAAATACTCTTTGCTAATTTTAACTTATGGTATTTGTTTTTTAAAAATTCTAATTCTGATTCTTTATCTTTTAATTCTTTTTTAAGTTCGTTTTTTTGTTTTAATAATGCTGCATTCTCGGTTTTTAGACGCTCGTAAAGCTTGAAAACCTTATTAACCTTTTCTTTTAAATGATCTAATATTACACCTTGTTCAACAGTCATTTTTATTTTCAAATAAGCATTGCAAAAATAATACAGCTTAAACTATTTTAAAAATATTCATTCTTATAATTTAAAATAAAACAAATTAAATTATAGTTTTGTTGTGCTCAAAAACAAATATTTTATCTCTATAAAATTATACAAAATAATGCAATATAAAAAGGTAGCCCTGTTTTTTTCTTTCTTAGTTCTTGGTAATCTCGTTTATAGTCAGTTAGAGCATAATGATATTCATTTTTATTCGCCGGTTAATATCCCTGTTCTGTTATCAGGGAATTTTGGGGAGTTACGAACTTCTCATTTTCATGCGGGTATTGATATCAAAACCAATGGGGTAGAAGGGAAAAAGGTGTTTTCGATAGAGGAAGGTTTTATCTCCCGGATTAGAATCTCGGCCGGCAGTTATGGTAAAGCGCTATATATCGAACATCCTAATGGATATACCTCCGTTTACGCTCATTTAAGTAAGTTTAATAATAAACTGGAGAAGCTGGTTAAAGAAATGCAATATCAAAATCAGTCCTTCGAGGTTAACTTTTTTCCGGAAAGAAATCAGCTGAAGGTGAATAAAGGTGATTTAATAGGTCTTTCAGGTAATACCGGGAGTTCCACCGGCCCTCATCTGCATTTTGAAATCAGGGAAACAGATCGTCAGGTACCGGTAAATCCTTTGTATTTTGATTTTAATATTACCGATAAAATACCTCCGGTTTTTTATTCTCTTTCGATATATCCCCTGGGTAAATCAGGTTATGTAAACCATTCGGCTAAACCCGTTAATCTTGAGGTGGAAAAGATGAATGATCATTATACCCTTAAAGATACTCATGATATTGTTGTCTCAGGAACTGTGGGATTTGGCGTGGAAATTAACGATTACCTTAATAACTCCCATAACCCCTGCGGAATTTATACCTTAAGTTTATTTGTGGATTCTGTAATGATATATTCCCATACCATCGATAAAATTTCTTTTGCCGAAACAGGTTATATCAAAAGCCATATCGATTATGCCGAAAAGGTAAGATCGAAAAAATCGATTCAGAAACTGTTTGTTCAACCTAATAATCAGTTGTCTATCTATAATCACCTGGAAAATCGCGGAGTGTTTCATGTTGACCAAAATAAAGAATATCAAATACGAATGGTTGCCTCAGATGTTTATGGAAATGAATCTACACTGTCATTTACTATCAATGGATATGAAGATTTTCCTCTTCCGGATTTGAGAAATGCCAAAAGCGGACAGCTTATGCAATGGGATGAAGAAAATATTTTTGAAACAGAAGATGTAAAACTAAGCATCCCCCCCGAAGCACTTTACGATACCATTTATTTTAAATATCACTACGGGAAAAAACCGGAAAATGCCTATGCTAATTTACATCATATACACCATAAGTATACTCCGTTACATAAGCATATGGAGTTGTCTCTTAAAGTTGAAGACCTTCCCGCAGAGCTTTCGGATAAAGCATTTATTGCCCAGGTAAAAGAAAATGGAAACGGAAACAAAGAAAAAATGATTTTTTGTGGGGGCGATCCCGAAGGAGATTTCTTAACCACACAAATTCGTTCTTTTGGGAAATTTACCGTTCTCATTGATACGGTAGCTCCTGTGATAGAACCTGTTGTCTATAACGGAACAACCATTCATCCCGATAACCAGCTTAAGTTTCTTATCAAAGATGACCTTTCGGGCATTCAGTCTTACAACGGGTATATTGATAATAACTGGGCGTTATTTGAATATGATGCCAAAAATGATTTGTTATTTTATTCCCTCGACAAAGAGCGGATTGATAAAAATATAACACATGAGTTGGAGTTATTTGTTATCGATAATAAAGGAAATGTAGCAACCTATTATACAACGTTTAACTGGTAATGTTATGATAAAAAAGCAAATGATTTATCCCCTGATTATTCTTATCCTGTCCGGAATGTTTTCTTGTAACCGTATCGCATTGGACCCCGAAATAACCCGTCAGGATCTTTTCAGGCATATTGATTTTTTAGCCGGCGATTCGCTGAAAGGACGATACCCCGGAACACCCGAAGACAAAGCAGCCGCTGAATATATTGCTGAAATCCTGGAGCAATCAGGGGTAGAGCTTCTTTTCAATAATGGATTGCAAGCTTTTGAAGTAGTATCGGAGATAGAAGCAGGGGAAAATAATGTATTGCGTTTTCAGCAAAAAGAATTTTATTTAAACGAGGATCTTACTCCTTTATCCTATAGTGCATCGGCAGAAATAGAATCAGAAGTCGTATTTGTTGGTTATGGACTAACCATTGAGGAGGACAAATTCGGGTGGAATGATTATGATAAGGTAGATGTACAGGGGAAAATTGCTTTAATCTTACGGGGTGCCCCAAATAACCTTGACGAAAGGTATTCTTCCTACAGCGGGTTGCGATCGAAAGCCATTGCTGCCAAAGACAGAGGGGCTGCAGGTGTGATATTTGTATCGGGACCTCAGTTTGATAAAGAGGATGAACTGCCTGATTTGAATAAACCCGAGGGTAAACTTTCTATTCCGGTCATTCAAATCAAAAGAAGAGTCGCTGACCAACTGTTGGCCAAACAAAATCAAACCATAAAAGCATTGGAAAAGTCACTGAATGAAATGAAATCATCCCATTCATTTTATCTCAAACAAAAGGTTTTAATAACCACCGAGGTTCAGACCCAAACCAAAAGGACCTTTAATGTTGCCGCTCAACTTAAATGCAGCAATAATAACCGGTATATTGTTATTGGAGCCCATTATGATCATTTAGGTTTTGGCGGGCAGGGAACAGGCTCCAGAATGCCCGACACAACAGCTGTTCATAACGGCGCAGATGATAATGCTTCAGGAGTTGCTGCTATGTTGGAGATTGCTCAAAAACTGGCATCCCAAAATGACAGCCTGAATACCAATTTTCTCTTTGTGGCTTTTGGAGCCGAAGAAATGGGACTGTTAGGATCAAAACATTTTGTGAACCACTTGCCTGTTGCCGACTCATTAATTACGGCAATGATTAATATTGATATGGTAGGCCGGTTAAAAGAAGATCGCAGCTTGCAAATTGGCGGGGTGGGAACATCTGTCGAAGCCGACTCTATCATTCAATCACTGAATAAAGATTATCGTTTTATGTTGGGATTGTCCCGTGAAGGGTACGGTCCTTCCGACCACTCTTCATTTTATAGCCGGAATATTCCGGTATTCTTTTATTCTACCGGCGCTCATATCGATTATCACACACCCAACGATACTACAGGAGCCGTTAATTTTGAAGGATTAGTGGAGGTCTCCCGGTATATATACGACCTGGCTTATAACCTGTCGTTCAATAATGTACAGTTAACTTTCCAGGAGGCTGGGCCTAAAGTTCCTAATGGCGATTATAACAGACAAAAACTGAAAGTAACCTTAGGGATTATGCCCGATTTTTCAGGAGTAGAAAAACGAGGATTAAGAGCCGATATGGTAATTAAGGATAAACCGGCCTACAAAGCAGGGATAGAGTCGGGAGATATTATTGTAGCCATGGATGGTATGCCTGTGGGCGATATTTATGAATATATGGAGCGACTCAATAAATTTAATCCCGGGCAAATTATTACGGTTGAAGTGATTCGGGAAGAAGAGCGAAAAGTTTTTATTGTACAACTTTAATGTTTCAAACATGAAAAAAACATTTTTTTGGATACTTGCTATAGTTATTACCTTATCATCCGCATATTACCAACGCAAAACAGGTCCTACAAAACCGAAAAAGAACGAAGTGGAATTCAATGATAGAACATTGAATTTCCGGTCACCGCGAAGTCATGTTTCGACCCGGGACTGTATGATTCAAATTCCGGTTAATGATTCTTTAATCGATGGGGAAATCGTGTTTAAAAGGTATCCAACCAACGATGAATGGCGTAGCATCGAATTAAACAATGCGGATAAAAATTTAACGGGATATTTGCCTAAACAACCACCTGCCGGCAAGTTGGAGTATTATATTCGCTTATGGAAAAAGGAATCTCCCGGTAATATTAAAATGACCCCGAAAGTCATTATCCGGTATAAAGGCGAAGTGCCCGACTGGGCTTTGATTCCCCACGTACTCTTTATGTTTATAGCTATGCTGCTCTCCAATTTAACAGGATTATTTGCTTTGGGAAAAATGAAACAACAGGTATTTTATGGTAGACTAACGTTAACTTTATTAATTGTTGGTGGATTGATTTTTGGACCTGTCGTTCAGTATTTTGCTTTTGGTCAGGCCTGGACAGGAGTTCCTTTGGGATGGGATTTAACCGATAATAAAACCCTTATTGCCGTTCTGTTTTGGATAGCTGCCGTGTTAGCAAACAGAAAAAAAACAAATTACAAATATACTCTGGTTGCATCCGTTATACTTTTGCTCATTTATATTATTCCGCACAGCCTTTTTGGTTCGGAGTTGGATTATGAAAAAGGAGAGGTTGTTACCGGGATGATTCATCTTCTATCATTTAAAATGTTTTAAAAACGTAACTTTTCATTTGTAGAGGATAAATTTATATAAATTAATCACTGTTGTCCGATAAAAATATTGAATCCATTCTGAAACCTTGATTTATTTACTAATTTCCAATTTTATTTATTTTTTATCGGAGAATAATGTAAATTAATATTAGAAACGAATTAAATTTTTAAATCCCTGATTTTATTCCTTGATAAAATTTTGTATTTTTAAAAAGAAATTATTTTAAGCATACTTTTTTTACTTAAAATAAGCTATTAATCATTACTTAACCTTAAAATAAAATGTTATGAGTAATCAAGGATTTAGTTTTAAAAAATTTATTGAAGATTCAAAGAAAACGCTTTTGTCTCCTAAAGAGTACTTTTCTACCATGGAAACCACTGGTGGAATTGGTGAGCCCGTAGTAAAAGCATTAATTTATGGAGCTATTGCCGGTATTTTTGCTTTAATCTGGAGTTTGCTTAATTTAACTGCTTCTTCCGGCTGGCTTGGAGGAGGCGTTGGATTTATCGCCCTGATATGGTCTATAATTGCTGCGGTTATTGGTGTATTTATTGGAGGTTTAATTGTATTAATCATCTCTTCTATCGCCAAAGGGAATACAGAATTTGAACCCAGTATGCGTGTTGCTGCTTCTTTGATGGTAATCATGCCGATAGGTGCCTTTTTTGGTTTTCTGGGAGGAGTTGTTATCCTTAGTAAAGTAATTAGTTTAGCGATTAACCTGTATGCTTTATATTTATTATATATAGGTATTACTGTTGCACTTAAAGGAAACGACCAGCCTGCAAAAATTGTGTCCTATGTTTTAGGAGGATTGTTAATTCTTTTCTTTATTATTGGAATGGCTACCCGTGGTTCAGTAAACAGAATGTCTAAAAGCTATGAGAATGAAGCCAATAAGGTGTTAAAAGAGTATGAAAAAGCTGCCAAAGAGGCTGCTAAAGAACTCGAAGAAGCATCAAAGGAAATGGAAGATGAATAAATAAGAAAGAAAAATAACGGAATAAAAAAAGCAGGACATCTTGTCCTGCTTTAATTTTTTTTATTGCAAAATTAGCTTACTCTTCAATAACTTCTTCAGCTTCTTCTTTAACTTCTTCTGTAGTTTCTTCAGCTTCTTCAGCTGCTTCTTCTGCAGTGTCTTCAACTTCTTCTTTTGCTTCTTCTAATTGTTCAGTTGCTTCTTCAACTTTTTCTTCAGCTTTTTCTTTTGAACCACCGCAAGAATATAGGGCAGTAAAACTAATTAATGCAAAGGCTACCAGTAATAATTGTAATTTTTTCATTGTGTAATTTGGTTTAATTATAGATTAGGATTCCCAACAAATTTATAAAAAATATTATAATATCAATATTTTCAGAGGATTAAATTTTATTTTTTTTTATTTTTAATAGTTCAGGGTGGTTTTAATGCCAATTTTAAACCACCTTCCCGGCATCGGTATATTAGAAATATCATCATATGAGTGGTTAAAAAGATTGCTTATTTCAACATAAATATCACTCCATCTGAGATTGTAGTTTAACCGGGTATCAAATAACCACACAGGAGTATATTCTTTTTCCCGGGTATAAGCACGAACAGTTTGATCATAATAAGGAAAACGACCCGCTCTGTCCTGAAATCTCGCGCTCCAGCTTATTGTTAAACCTTGTTGGATTTGATGCGCTGATTGTATGATTAAATGATGCTTTAAATAATTTAACGAATAGTTGGTTTTGTAATTGTCCGAATGAACTGTTTGGTATAAATAGGTATATTTTATATCCACATAGTTAATGATTTTCATTCTTTCTTCCTGATGAAAGAGTATTCGTTGATTGGTAGACAAACCAAGGGTTGTTGCTTCGGTTAAATTCTGAGTTTCCCATTTGTCAGATAGAACGGATTCTAACGGTTTAACCCATGCAATCAGATCTTTTGCATCGCGATAAAAAAATTGGTAATCGGATATAATGAACGGTTGAGAATATTTAAATCCGGTTTCATAACTCCAGGCTTCTTCCGGTTTCAAATTTGGATTCCCGGTGTTATTTGGACCGGAATAAAATAAATCCGTAAAGGTAGGTAAGCGTAACGATTTATTGATCGAGGCATACCATCTCAGCTGTTTAGTTAGCGCTAAACTTATATCCATGCCCGGGTATAAATTTAAGGCTGAACGGTTCCCGGTAACCCAACTAGCCAGTAAGCCGGCATTAACAGAAAAACCGGAAAACGAGAACGAGTGCTCGATAGCATAATTTGACAAGGTGCGGCTGTATTTTTTAGTATAAAAACCTTCCTCTTCACCAATAGCACTTAGGGTATCATTCATAGGCTCACCCAAAACATTGCTTACTATATTTTCTGACCTGATTTCCGCACTGAAGGATGATATTCCCAGTTTCGTACTTATCCGTGCATCCAGTTTTGCTCCATACACATGGGTTAAATGATAATTATGTCCGGTATACCAGCTGGCAGGTTCATCCCGAAATAATTCAAACCGGTCCTGGTGACGGCGGAAATATATTACAGGACTTATTTTTAGTTTATCCCCTGTTTCAAAGCTTATACTGGCAAAGGTTGTTTTAATATGTTCAAATTGATTGGGATATTCGGGGGTATAAAAACTGTTTGCCCCAAATTGCTTGTTGGTATAGCCCGATTGAAAATGGATCTTACCATAATCAGCCGCATGATTTAATTGGTAAAAAAGATTATACTGGTTAAAATCGGTGTTCTGGGTATAGCCATTACTCATCGATTGAGAGAAGGATACAAACTGACGGGTGTTTTTTATCCGGTAAGCACTGGAGAGGTTTGAATGAAATAAACCAAAATCGCCAACAGTAATATTGGCTTTTGTATAGTTTTGTTTCGACTCGTTTGTGATAAAGTTGATGGCTCCGCTAAAGGCATTTGCTCCAAAAACCCGCGACCCCGAGCCTTCTAAAATTTCAATCCGTTCTACAGCATGAAGGTCGATAGGGAGGTTTAAGCTGTGGTGACCGGTTTGCGGGTCAGAAATATTTACTCCATTCAGAAGAATTAAATTTTGATCAAAAGAACCTCCACGAATGCTAATATCAGCCTGAATCCCATAAGCTCCACGTTGCCTGATATCGACACCTGAGAAATTTTCCAGCACATCGTTGATGCGTGATACAGGCATATTGGCTATTTCTTCATTATCAACAGTGGTTACGATTCTCGACAGCCGGGAGTAAACTACCGGCGATTTTTGTGCACTTACAATTACTTCGTCTAATTCATGATTCTTAATATTCGATGTGTCGGTCTGACTCAGTACCGGTATCGGTAAAAGGACTATGCTGTAGGCCAGGTTCAGTGTGGTAATTTTGATAATTTTATGTAAACTGGCAAAAACCGAATACCCTTTCCGTTTCCATTGGTTAAAAATGAATGATTTCTTACCTGTGCTTTTATTCGATGATATATTCATAAATGTATTATTAAAGATTAAAGGCACAAAAATAAATAAATTGTATCCCATTATGATTTAAACATTGATATATTGCCTGATATTTTTTAATGAGCCCACAATGCATCACATTCTTTTTAAATACGTCCGTTGAAATAAAGAAGTTAAAAATGTTCTTTACAAAAAAATTAATAAATTGTGGTGATTATGCAGCGCAAAATAATTTTTAACGTCTTTTAATCGGAATATGAATAAACAGGAAAATATATACAAGAATATCCATCAGGATATTGTTGACCGGTGTAAATCGGGAGAGCAGAAAGCTCAGTTTCAACTGTATAAGTTATATTACAAAGCAATGTATAATACCTGCTTACGCATTGTGAACGATAGTTTTGAAGCTGAAGATATTATGCAGGAAGCGTTCTTAAAAGCATTTGATAAAATTCATTCCTACAAAGGAGAGGTAAGTTTTGGCGCCTGGCTTAAAAGGATTGTGATTAATCATTCGCTCGACGAGCTGAGAAAAAAGAAGCTTGATATGGAATCCCTGGAGGATTCGCTTTATGAGCTTAAAGAAGAAGATAAAGTGATTAATGAGGAGCAGACAACCATTAAAGCAGAAGAGATTCGATATGAGATTAATCATTTGCCTGAGGGATACCGAATCGTTTTGTCGCTGTATTTAATCGAAGGGTATGATCATGATGAAATTAGTGAGATATTAAATATTAGCAGCTCAACATCACGATCACAATGTGCCAGGGCTAAACAAAAGTTATTGAAGAATTTACAGGAAAAAGCAAAAACCAACTAAATATGAAAGATCTGGAAAAAATAATCCATGAAAACCGTTCGGTTTTCGATTCGTCAGAACCCGATGAAGGGCATTTTGAACGATTCGAACAAAAACTGAACCAGCTGCATAAAGGCAGGAGCAAAACGTTTACGTTTGGCTATATGCTTAAAGCTGCCGTTGTTGCATTGCTGGTAGTACTCTCCGGACTTTGGGTTTATGATAAAACATTTTCACCCCCTGCCATAAAAGACGGTATTGCCTTACGGGAGATTTCTCCTGAATATAACGAAGTGGAAATGTATTATACCCGGCTGGTTAATCAGAAATATAATGAAATCGATGAATTTTCATTTATCGATACGGCTCAAAAAGAAATGTTAATGCACGAGCTAAACCAAATGGATTCTATGTATGAAAACCTGAAAAAAGACCTGACCCTAAACCCAAACGACGATAGAGTTATCAATGCCATGATACAACATTACCAACTAAAAGTTGAAGTAATGAATCAAATATTAGGACAATTACAACAAGTAAAAAATATCGAACAAGAAAAACAAGAAAACTATGAAAGCACCAAAATTTAAATCCATCTTATTATTAATATTTTTTATACAAATATTAGTTGTTTCAGCGGCTTTTTCGGCAGCTGATGAATTCTCCAAGAATCTGCATAAAGAATTTAATGCCGATCAAAATACACTACTCCTTATCGAAAATAAATTTGGCGATGTGGATATCAATAACTGGGATAAAAATCAGGTAGTTATTGATGTAACAATTACTGTTGATCACCGGAACGAAGATAAAGCCAAAGAGCTTCTCGAATATATTCAGGTTGATATCTCTCAAGACGGGAATACGATAAAAGCCATTACAACGATTGACAATAAATTTAGTAAATGGAATTTTACCTTTAGTGATAATAAAAAAGAGTTTAGCATTGATTACGATATTAAAATTCCAAAAAATATCAAACTTGACTTAGAAAATAAGTATGGAAATGTATTTATCAATGAGATATCTGGACATGCTATAGTTGATGTAAAATACGGAAACCTGAAGATCAATAAAATTATCCGCGGCAATAAAAAACCCTTTAGTGAAATATCGCTTGGTTATTCCAATGGTAATATTGACGAATGCGAATGGCTAAATGTTACCTTACAGTATTCAAGATTAGAGATTGAAAGAAGTAAAGCGTTAATTGCCGTTACTAAATATTCCAAACTGTTTGTTAACAAGGTTAGTTCCATTGTTTGTGAGTCAAAATATGATACTTATAATATCGGAACCATATCCAATTTTGTAGGAACAACAGCATATACCGAAATGAAATTTAAAGAAGTTTCTAAGTTGCTGGAAGTAGATAACAGGTATGGAGGAATAACCGTAGATTTTATTCCCCAGGGTTTTGAAAAAATTGATATTGATAATGAATATGGAGGAATAAAATTAGGAATAGACGCAAATGCTTCATACCAGATTAAAGGATATGCAAAATATGCCGATATTGATTATCCCGGAACCCGGAGAGTAACCCATATCAAAGAAGGTAACTCGCTAACTGTTAAAGGGAGCGTAGGAGAAAAAGAGAATCCGGCATCCGAAGTAAATATCCAAACGAAATATGGTAATGTTAGGTTAAGATAGTTATAGGTTTGTTTTAAACTAAAGAAAAGCCGGTATTCGAACAATACCGGCTTTTTGTTTTCAGGTTATTGCATTAATTGCGATAAATTTCCCATAAGATTTTCAATGGTGCCAATTTCGGTGTATGAAGCACCAACACTACGCCCAAAGTTACCGGCAACAACCACAATAAGATCATCATTGTTTAACATATTTTCATTTAAAAGATTGGTTAATGCTTCGAGCAAAAATTCATGGGAGGTATCTTTCGGACTCATATAATTGGCAATCACTCCATAGTTTAGTGCCATTTCGCGCATGGTACGTTTCGAATAGCACTGGGCGAAGATAGGCTTTGCACCGCGGTAAGCCGCCAGACTTCGTAAGGTACGTCCCGACATGGAATCGGCAATAATCGCTTTAGCATCCAGGTTAACCGAAGCCTGAACCGCCGTTTTAATTAAAAATGCAGCCACCTGATTGTTAATTACCACAATCGGAATATCATTGATTAAATCTTTTGATTTCTCAACTTCTGTAGCGATACGAGCCATCGTACATACCGATTCAACGGGATAATTGCCACTGGCTGTTTCTCCACTAAGCATTATGGCATCGGCATTGTTGTAAACAGCACTGGCTACATCATTTACTTCGGCGCGGGTAGGTCGCGGACTCTGAATCATTGAGTGTAGCATTTGTGTTGCGATAATTACCGGCTTACGTCGATCAATACATTTATTGATTAATTCGCGTTGAATACCTGGAATTTTTTCATAGGGTATTTCTACCGCCAGGTCACCGCGGGCAACCATTATACCGTAAGTATGATCCAAAATCTCATCGATATTGTCAACCCCCTGTTGGTTTTCTATTTTGGAAATAATTTTAATTTGGCTGTCGTGTTGGTCTAAAATTTTCTGAATTTCTAATATATCTTCTTTGCTACGAACAAATGAGTGCGCAATAAAATCGATGTCCTGATCAATGGCTAACAAAATAAATTCTTTATCCCGCTGGCTTAAACAGGGCAGGTTGAAATTTACATTCGGCACATTTACACTTTTGCGTCCTTTCACTACTCCATCGTTAAGTGCTTTACATAACAGCGAATCACCCTGTTTTTTTATAACTTCCAGCTCAACATACCCATCATCAATTAAGATTTTGGTATTATCGGGCACCTCATTTACAAAACCATCATAGGATACATAAATACAATCATCGGTAGATTCTTTATTCGGATCTCCCTTCATGAGAATTTCCTGTCCTGTTACAAGCTCTATAACCCGGTCAGTTCTTGCCGTTCTTACTTCCGGCCCTTTGGTATCGATAAGTAAGGCTATTTTATCCGATACCGAACGTACATCCTGAATAACTTTTAATGCATCTTCAGGCCTCTGATGGGCAGTGTTCATCCGAACAACATCCATTCCATTGTTATAAAGTTTCTTGATAAAATCAGGGGTGCATGTTTTATCCGAAATGGTAGCTACTATTTTGGTCTTTTTTATCATATGCTGGTATTCTTTGTTAATCTGACTATGCGAACACTTCTGCCTTAGACTTTTAATCTAAGTAAATAGGTTAGCAAATTTATATATTCATTAAAAAATGGTATACTGCTCCATGCAACGTTCTCCGGTTGCTTATTTTTTAAACACTCTCAAACTTTCAATTGCCAGCCGGTAACTATCCAGTCCAAAACCCGAAATGGTACCCATGCTCTTTGATGCAAGAAGGGTGTTTTTCCGATACTCTTCGCGTGCAAAAATGTTGGAGATATGCACTTCGATAACCGGTGTATTTACGGATGCTATGGCATCGGCAATAGCCACTGAAGTGTGGGTGTAACCTCCGGCATTTAAAATAATTCCATCAAAACTAAATCCTGTCTCATGAATTTTTTCAATGATTTCTCCTTCAATGTTCGACTGGAAATATTCAATGGTGTAATCTTGAAAATGATCTTTTAATAATTTAAAATACTTTTCAAAAGTAACATCTCCGTAAATTTCTTTTTCTCTTTTACCCAGTAAATTTAAATTCGGGCCGTTGATAATCTGGATTTTCATAGTTGCTTGGTTAACTTCTTATGCAAATTTAATGAATAACATTAACTTTGAAACAACTTTCATTTAATTAAAATGTTAAATCAATTCGTTTTTAATACATTCGGCCATAAAAGTTAAATAAATAGACCATTAATCGTTATATTTAAAGATTAATAAATATTTGAATAGCCTAATGAACTGGGAGTCGACCATCATACAATTCAGGAATTTTCTTACCCTTGAAAAAGGACTTTCTCAAAATACCATTACCTCTTATGAAAGGGATATTCACAAACTGGTTCAATTTTTAGATATTCAACAATTGACTGTTCCTCCCCGTGAGATAACATTGAAGCATTTGAAAGATTTTATCAGCTGGATCAATGAAACAGGTCTCCATGCCCGTTCGCAGGCACGAATCATTTCCGGGTTGAAAGCTTTTTATAACTATTTACTGATTGAAGATATCATAGATAAAGATCCTACGGCATTATTACAATCACCCAACATCGGGCGTAAATTGCCCGAAGTATTATCGATTGATGAAATAGACCGTATTTTGGGTGTTATTGATTTGAGTAAGCCCGAAGGGCAAAGGAATAAAGCCATTATTGAGACATTATATAGTTGTGGACTCCGGGTTTCGGAGTTAATTAACCTGCGTATTACCAACCTTTATTTTAAAGATGGATTTTTAAAAGTAACCGGGAAAGGTAATAAAGAACGTTTAGTGCCTGTAGGACAAAAAGCAATAAAAGAGATTCAGTACTATTTTCAGGACAGAAACCTGCTTTCAAACATCGATAAATCGGGTGAAAATATTGTTTTTTTGAATCGGAGAGGAAAGCCCTTGTCGCGTGTAATGATATTTACCATTGTAAAAAACCTGGCCAAAACGGCCGGAATAAAGAAAAATATCAGCCCGCATACATTCCGCCATTCATTTGCAACCCACTTAATTGATGGAGGAGCAGACTTGCGGGCCGTGCAGGAAATGTTAGGACACGAATCGATCATCACTACCGAAATTTATACACACCTCGACCGCGAGTATTTGCGTGATGCCATTATACGATTCCACCCGAGAGCTTAATATTGCCTTAAATTATTTATTTGCGCGGATGTTTAAATATTCATCTTTTTGTTCCTGCTTAGCAGGAAATAGTTTGCTGAAAATTCCAATGGCGATTAAAGCAAAAACAAAACCCGGAAGTATTTCATAGATATCAAAAAGTCCGCCTTCTAATTGTTTCCAGATTAATACGGTTGCTGCTCCGGTAATCATTCCGGCTAAAGCGCCACCACCTGAAATATTTTTATTGTATAACGACAGAATAATGATCGGCCCGAAAGCTGCTCCAAAGCCTGCCCAGGCATATGCAACCAACGATAATACCGTTGAATCCTGATCCATTGAAATATAAAATGCAATTAATGCAATAGCAATTACTGTGGCCCTGCCTATCCATACCAGTTCTTTATCGCTGGCATTTTGCTTGATCACTTTTTCGTATATATCGCGTGTTAAACACGATGAAGATACCAGTAATTGCGAATCGATGGTACTCATAATCGCTGCCAGTATAGCTGCTAATACAAAACCGGCAATCCATGGATTTAGCAGGAGTTCAGAAAGGAGGATAAATATTTTTTCGCTGTCCATTAAGCTAACATCATGAGCGGCAACATAGGCAATACCAAAAAATCCAACCATTAATGAACCAACAATGGAAATAATCATCCAGCTCATGCCTACATATTTGGCGTTTTTAACATTTTCCACCCTGTTAATCGACATAAACCGGACCAGGATATGCGGTTGCCCGAAATATCCTAATCCCCATGCTAGTAAGGATACTATGCCGATGAAGGTTGTTCCGGTCCAGATATTCATGTAATCGGGATTAATTTCTCTTATAACTCTTAATGTTTCGGAAAGGCCCCCGATATCTTTAATGGCAATGACAGGAACAACAATTAATGCCAGCATCATTAGAGTTCCCTGGAAAAAGTCGGTCCACGAAACGGCATTATAACCTCCCAGAAAGGTATAAGAAACAATGATTATCGTGCCTACAATTAAAGCCGTTTGATAGTCCAGATTAAAGGTAGCTTCAAAAAGCTTGGCGCCGCCAACAAGACCTGACGATGCATATAGGGTATAAAAAACAAGGATGACAATCGAAGATCCAATCCGTAAATTCCTGCTGTTAAAACGGTTGGCGATAAACCCGGGGATGGTAATGGAGTCGTCAAGCTTTTCTGTGAAGTTACGCAATGGGCGGGCAATATAATGCCAGTTTAAAAACGCACCAATGGTTAATCCAATGGCAATCCAGCTGCCGCTAATACCTGTAGTGTACATTAAGCCCGGAAGTCCCAGTAACAACCAGCCGCTCATATCCGATGCTCCGGCTGAAAGCGCAGCAACCACAGGGTTTAACCCTCTGCCACCCAACACGTAGTCGGAAATATTTTGGGTCCGGTAATAAAAATAAAAACCAATGGCAAGCATCCCAACAATATAAATCGAAAAGGATATGATTATAGCTGTATTCATCATAAGAATAAGAATAAAATGAATAATTTAATTGTTGAAAATAAAAATAAAAAGAACAAATTACAAAAAACCTTTCGATAATGTACTAAACAGAAATCGAATTATGTATTTTAAATTTTTGTATTTTTTTGTAAGTGAGGCTTCTCCATACCCATTCTAAGGGTCCGTAATAAAATCTGTTTAGCCAAAACCGACTTAGGAAAATTTGTAAAATGAAAATTGCGAAGGTTAGAATAACTCCCTGCCAGATATTCATTTGGCCATATAAACCGGCCCCATAGCTATAAAACAGGGTGGTACAAATAATGGATTGCAACAGATAGTTTGTAAGTGCCATGCGTCCTACCGGAGCAAGCATTTTTGTACACCATTTAAAAAATCCTTTCTCCAGTGCCAGCGCAAATGCAGCAATATAGAACAGTGTCATGGCCGGAACACCAAAACCAAACCCTGTAAAGGCAATTAGGGTAGTAGGGTTCATATCCATCTGACTCGAATGTTCCATTCCCCAGGTATAAACTGTATTACCAATTATTCCAAGGAGTAATCCATACCAAAACATTTTTCGAAAAACCGGTTTGTTTTCTTTGATGTTGAACAACCATCCTTTTTTGGCGATATAAAATCCCAGTAAAAACATGGCAAATACGTTGGGGTAAAAGAAAAATATTCCATTTAACGAGAATCTCCATTCGGTTAATCGCATGGTGAAAATCTCTGAAAATGAGCCGTTGGCATAAATCTTCAGTGCCTGGTCTGTTATATTTTTTAAGCTTTGCTCCTGTTGGGCAAACGAAGCTTCGATTTGTCTGGCTCCCTCAGGGTGCATTTTCCCTAAAGATATCATTAAAACAGCAAATCCGGTAATAATTATTGGAATTAAAATCATCCCTATTATCCACTTTTTTAGTCCTCTGGTCGATTTCTTTTTAAACAATAGTAAGGTGAAACCGAATAAAGCATAGAAGAATAAAATATCTCCTGCCCATAATAAGGTAATATGAAGTATCCCAAACAGGAACAGATAAGCTAATCTTCTTCTGAACGTTGGAATAATACTTTTGCCTGCCTCGTTTTGCTTTTGCAGAAAAAGATAAAAACCAATTCCAAAAAGGATAGAGAAGAGCGAGTAAAATTTCCCTTCGAAAAAAAAGCGGATAAACAGATTCGCGATTTGATTGGGGTCCGACTGCCAGAGAGAAAAGTTGCCTATTCGTGCCATAAATGGCGAGTTAAACATAGGCATGTTTACCATTAAAATACCTAAAATGGCAAAGCCTCTTAAAATATCGAGAATTTGAATTCTTTCTTTAGTCGCAACAGGTTTTATTGCAGATGATGACATAGGTTAAAAAATTTAGAGGTTATAATTTTAACCCAAATATAGTAATTTTAGAATATATAACTTACATAGCCGGGGAGTAAATAAATATTAATTATAGCCAAATGAAGGATGTTTTTTTAAGGAAAATCACCAAAATAAACTTTTTTGTTGGATAGCCCCCTCATGTTCCAGCAGCCATTGCTTTTTTAATAATCCGCCGGCATAACCGGTCAGGCTGCCATCATTGCCAATAACCCGGTGGCATGGGATTAGGATAGGTATTGGATTTCTTCCGTTAGCCGAGGCTATGGCCCGAATGGTTTTTTCATCCCCAAATTCACGGGCAAGGTCTAAGTAAGAAATTGTTTTTCCGTATGGGATTTTTAATAATAAGTTCCAGGTTTTGGCTTGAAATTCTGTTCCCGAAGGATTAATCCCGATGGTAAATGTTTGTCGCTCTCCTTTAAAATATTCGTCCAGTTGGTTTATGCATTGCCGGATTTGTACCGGAATCATTTTCATTTTGTAATAGACATCACTAAATTCAATCCTGATGATATCTCTTTCGTTGGAGACAATGCGTAAATAACCAACAGGTGATTTGTAAAAGGCTTCAAACATGTGATTGTTTTTTAATCAAGTCATCTATTTTTTTTACCGGAACGCCTGTCTTTTGATTTATCTCATCAGCAGACAGACCATTGTTTTTCATCCTGTTGATAAAAACCGGCAATGTTTCTCCAATTTCAACCAGATTTTTATCCGGATCAAAAAATCTTATGGTTCGTTGTCCCCAGGGTTCTTCAGTCAAATCGTGGAGTTTGGGTATTTTTTTCAACTTAATTTGCTCAACTATCTCATCTATCTTCTCTGTTTCAAAGCAAATTTCCATGGAGCGATTCCCTTTATGAGCCGCATAAAATTCATTTTTCAATGGGTGCTTCTTTGGAATTTGCCATAACGATAATCCGTTCTTAAGCGTTATAACGGCTCCAAAATCTTCGATGATTGTTTGTTTTAAAATATCGCAATAAAATTTTTTTGAAATTTCGATATCCTGAACAAAAATTACGGTCGAATGAAAATTTATTTCCATAATTATTCATAAAAATTAAAAAGCCACAGAACAAATCTATGGCTTTTTTCACAAAAAAATAAATGGGTATTTTTTTAATTAGTAAGTTCCTGTTTAATTACTTGTTTTAATTGTGCAAATTCTTCTTCATTAAATCCGGTGGATTCGTATATAATTTCACCTTCTCTGTTTAGTACTACATTTCGGGGGATGTATTTTTCTGCAAATAAGGCATAAATTTTTCTTTCCGGATCAGGAATGAAATGTAAGGTGTATTCATTTTTCTCTTTGAAGGCAACCATTTCATCGGCATTATGTTCTCTGCCAAACACAAGCAATTCAAAGTTTTCGTTGTTTTTGTATTTCTCCTGAATTTCACTTTCAATATACGGAAGTTCTTTGATACATATAGGGCACCAGGTAGTAAAAAAATTCATAAAAACTACCTTCCCCTGATGTTCTTTAATATTTACCGTATCCTTTTGTAAAGTGACATACTCAAATTCAGGGACCATTTGTCCTGTTTCAATTAATGTGGATTTTTTTACATCTTTTTCTTGCTCCTGCTGAGCTTTCTTTTCTTTATAATTACAAGAAGTAGCGGTTAGTAAAACCGCAGATGCTAAAATGATGATTTTATTCATAGTCTATAAATATTTTAAAATTGGATATAAATATATACATATATTTTATTCTGATTTAAAAAATACACAAAAAAATGGCTGCTAACCATCACCATCGGATTTGCAATCCGCAGCTGAATTAGCAGCCATCTTAATTAACAAAAATATTTCTTTTATTGCATTTGCATATGTTGTTGTAATTTTTCCTGTAATTCAGGGCTGTTTTGAACAGCGAATGCAATTTCCTGATATCTTTGGATGCTTAAACCCTCGTCTTGAATTTTTTTCTGCATCGATTCTTGTGCTTTTTGTTGTATTCCTGCAATCTGTTTATTTGCATTTTCGTATTGTTGTTTTTCTTCTTCCGTAGGTTTTGCATCTTGACTTGGGTCCTCTTCACTCTGAAGGATTTCATTAAATCGTTCTACGCTTAAACCCTCATCTTGTACAGCTTTTACCATATCCTGTTGTGCTTTTTGATCAAGAGCCTGTACCTGTTGAAAAACGGATGCAAATGTTTTTAATTCTTTATCTGAAACTTCTGTATCCTGAGGTGTTTGAGGTGCTTGAGCAAACACAAATGTGCTGCTTACTAAAAGGGTTAAAAATAAACTGGTTAATTTTTTAATTTTGAACATAATAATTTGGTTTTGATTTATAAAAAAATTTAAAAATATATACACTGTTAGTATTTTCTATCATTCTGTAAATAAACAACGTATAATGGTAAAATTATTGTTTAAAAATTATAATATTTAATTAATGCATTAACATTTAATAAGTTAAATATGTAGCAAACATAGGGAGAATAATTTTTTTGATCAAATTTTTACTGGGAATAATATGTTAAAAAATGTTATAATAAAATAGAATTCAGAGATAAAAAATGCTATATCTTGCATATGATATGTTATACACGACAAATTATTTTATCGCTTTTTTGGAGTCAAAATATCCATTCCTTTTTATACTTTTGCAGCTTCAAAGTTTTATTGTTTCGATTTTAAGTAAATAGTTATGGGATTTAAGGAAGAAATAAGGAGAAGGCGAACTTTTGGTATTGTAAGTCACCCTGATGCAGGAAAGACAACGTTAACAGAAAAATTATTGCTTTTTGGGGGAGCCATACATGTGGCTGGAGCTGTTAAAAATAATAAAATTAAAAAAACGGCCACCTCCGATTTTATGGAGATTGAGCGGCAACGGGGAATTTCTGTGGCCACTTCGGTTATGGGATTCGAATACCGGGGCAAAAAAATAAATATTCTGGATACACCCGGTCACCAGGATTTTGCCGAAGATACTTTTCGTACGTTAACCGCTGTCGATAGTGTTATTATTGTTATCGACTCGGCCAAAGGAGTGGAACCGCAAACCCGCAAGTTAATGGAAGTGTGCCGTATGCGAAAAACTCCCGTTATGGTTTTTATCAATAAGCTAGACCGCAGCGGGAAAGATCCTTTTGGATTGCTCGATGAAATTGAAAATGAACTAAAAATACATGTTCGCCCTTTAAGCTGGCCCATTAGTGACGGTCCAACTTTTAAAGGGGTATATAATATATATGGTGAAAAACTTAATTTATTTAGTGGCGAATCGAAACAAACGGTAGAAGAAGCGATTGAATTTAAAGATATCCATCATCCTGATCTTGAAAATTATATTGGTAATGACTATGCAAAAACCTTACGCGACGAGTTAGAATTAATTTCGGGCGTTTATCCTGCCTTTGAGGTTAAGGATTATTTATCTGCCGATTTGGCTCCGGTATTTTTTGGGAGTGCATTAAATAATTTTGGCGTAAAAGAACTGTTGGACTGCTTTGTTGATATCGCACCCTATCCATTACCTGTAAAGGCCGAGGAGCGTGAAGTAGATCCTTTTGAAAGCAAGTTCTCGGGGTTTGTTTTTAAAATTCATGCCAATATGGATCCCAATCATCGCGACCGTTTGGCATTTGTTAAGATATGTTCGGGGATTTTCCGGCGGAACACTAATTATTTGCATGTAAAAGCAGGCAAAAAAGTGAAATTCCCTTCTCCAACCGCTTTTATGGCCGAGAAAAAATCAATCATCGACGAAGCCTATCCCGGAGATATTGTAGGGATACATGATACCGGAAATTTTAAAATAGGGGATACCCTGACGGAAGGAGAAAAAATACATTTTAAAGGACTGCCAAGCTTTTCTCCGGAGATGTTTCGTTACGTGGAAAATGCCGAGCCCCTGAAATATAAACAGTTGGCTAAAGGTATCGACCAGTTAATGGATGAGGGAGTTGCCCAGCTCTTTACCAATAAATTTAATGGCCGTAAAATTATTGGAACCGTAGGACAGCTGCAGTTTGATGTTATTCAGTTCAGACTTGAACATGAATATGGAGCCAAATGCAAATATGAACCGATACAAATGCATAAGGCCTGTTGGATTGAAAGTAATGATAAAGAACAACTCGAAGACTTTCGAAGAAGAAAATACAATGCATTAGCTATTGATAAATATGGAAGAGAAGTATTTATGGCCGAATCGCGCTATGCATTGCAAATGGCTCAGGAAAAGTTCGATAAAATAAATTTTCATTTTACTTCAGAATTTTAATTTTTTCTTTTAAACCTTTTTAAGACTCCTAAGTCTTTTAATCACGGGAATCTTAAAAAAGAAAAAAAGAGTGAGAAAGAAGATTATTTTAGGGATATCTATGTTGTTGGGGATAAGCACGGTAGCATATTCGTTAAACAACAATAAGCAAACCATAGAGATTAAGAAAGTTACACAAGGGCCAAAAATTGATGGAATTCTTGATGAAGATATTTGGTTGAATGCTCCAGTAGCAAATGATTTTATTGAGTACGAACCGTATAACGGACGAACACCATCATTACCAACAGAGGTTAAAATAGTGTATGATGACCATGCCATCTATTTTGGAGCAATAATGTATGATAACCATCCGGATAGTATTATTAAAGATTTAGGTGTCCGGGATGAATATACGGGTTTAAATTCCGATTTATTTACGGTATATATCAATACGTTTAATGATGGAGTTAATGCCTCTGAATTTATGGTTTCTGCGTCAGGTATACAATCTGATGTGAAACATAACGGAAATCACGGAGACAGAAACTGGGATGCTGTATGGCAAAGTGAAGTGAGGATTACCGAAGATGGTTGGATCGTAGAAATGAAGATTCCTTATTCAGCACTCCGGTTTTCAAAGAAAGACAAACAGGTATGGGGTGTTCATTTTATGCGCCATATCAGGCGTTACAGAGAGTGGAGCACATGGAACTTTATCGATAACCAGGTGAAAGGAAAAATTAATCAGATGGGGGAGATGTCTGGTATTGAAGATATTGAGCCGCCTTTGCGCCTGTCCGTTACCCCTTATGTTTCAGGTTATCTTGAAAATAATGACGAAACCAATGAATGGGGCAGTAATTTTAATGCAGGGATGGACTTAAAATGGGGAATAAACCAAAGCTTTACGCTCGATATGATTCTAATCCCCGATTTTGGGCAGGTACAATCGGATGATGAAGTACTTAATCTTTCGCCCTATGAAGTTAGATATTCCGAAAAGCGTCAGTTTTTTACAGAAGGTACTGAGCTTTTTAGTAAAGGAAATATCTTTTATTCACGCCGTATAGGAGGCAGGCCAAAGGACGCTTATGATGTTTATGATCATTTAGATTCAAATCAGGTAGTTACCCGCAATCCTTTGGAAACAAATTTAATTAATGCTACTAAAGTATCGGGTCGTACCAAAAGTGGATTAGGCATTGGGTTTTTTAATGCAATGACCGGGGCTGTTGATGCAGAAATAAAAGATACCCTGTCAGAAGAAAACCGACGTTATCGTACGCAAGGGTTTACGAACTATAATATGATTGTTTTAGACCAAACGCTTAAAAACAATTCATTTATCAGTCTTGCGAATACCAATGTTTTGCATGCCGAAGAGAACTATAATGCCAATGTAACAGCTACCGAGTTTCGGATAATGAATAAAGAAAACTCCTACCAGATTGCCGGTAGTGGAGCTGTGAGTCAACATTATACCGATAGTACAGCATTAGGGCATAAGTATGATATTGAAATTGCTAAAACAAGCGGTCGGTTTATGTTTGAGATACAACATACCATTGAATCAGATACTTATGACCCAAATGATATGGGGTATATCCGAAATAATAATGAATCAAGCTGGGACCTCGAATTGCAATATGACATAAAAGATCCTTTTTGGAGAGTATTAAACTGGAGTAATCAAATTTCATTCCGCCATACCAGCCTATATAATCCGCGAGAATACTCAAGCTTTGATATCAACGCCAGAACACATACCACTTTTAGAAATTACTTATCGGTTGGGATTTTTGCTCAGATAAAACCGTTTAAACGCTACGATTTTTTTGAACCTCGCGTTGATGGCTGGAAATTAGAATTACCAAGAAATTATTTTTTCAGAGGTTGGGCTTCAACAGACTATAGAAAAAAACTGGCCTTTTCTTTTAGTCTCGAAGCATGGCAGTCTTTTGATGATGATCAATATGGATATGAATATGGTTTTGGCCCCCGCTTTAGGGTAAACGATAAATGGTTATTAAACTATAATTTCCATTTAAATAACAGTTTTAATACATTTGGTTATGTTGAAAGTTATGAGGATAGTTATGAAAATGATGTTATTATCATTGGTAATCGGGATCGATCAACCCTGGTTAATACGATAAACTCCAGTTATATTTTTAACAATAAAGCTTCATTAAGTTTGAAAATGCGACATTATTGGAGTAGAGTTGAGTATACCGATTTTCATCAATTATTGCCGAATGGAAAACTCACTCCGTCTATTGGATACGATACCTATGCAAATTCAGCCGACTTAAATTATAATACGTTTACGATTGATATGCAATATTTATGGAGGTTTGCTCCGGGAAGTGAATTATCTCTGGTATGGAAAAATGCTATCTATACCAATGGAAATGAAATTATTAATAGTTTTGTGGATAATCTGGAAAATACATTTGCTGCATCGCAAATCAATAGCATTTCTTTAAAAATATTATACTATCTGGATTATCAGTATTTGAAGAAAAACTAGAAATATTTCTCATATTATATGGGCAGATAGCATGTCGTGTTATCTGCTTTTTTTATTCGTACCACACACATGAATTTAATATTTTGTTTGTATAAAATTAATTCTCGCAAACCTTTGCAAAAATCATCTTTGTTTTTATGTAAATGTGGAAACTAAAACAATTTAAAAGCTGTTTAAACAATAAAAATGTAAATAGTTTTAAAGCTCTATAATCTTTTGATTCTATTAAAAATCTTGCGCAAAAGTCGTTGATTTGGTAATTTTTAGATATATTTGTATCCTGCAAAGAATTTTTGTTAAAAATATCATTATCAATTAATTATAAATTAAAAATTAGATAAAAATGTCAAACGAAAAGAGAGTCTATACTTTTGGAGATAAAAAAGCAGAAGGGAACTCGAAGATGAAAAACCTTCTGGGAGGAAAAGGTGCTAACCTTGCCGAGATGAACCTTATTGGTGTTCCGGTACCTCCGGGATTTACAATCACCACCGATGTATGTACAGAATACAACAAATTAGGAAAAGATAAAGTCGTTGAACTATTAAAAGACGAAGTTGAAGCTGCCATAAAGAACGTAGAAAAAATTATGGGTACTAAATTTGGAAGTAACGAAGATCCGTTATTGCTTTCTGTACGTTCTGGTGCCCGTGTTTCTATGCCGGGAATGATGGATACGGTATTGAATCTTGGAATGAATGATGATGCCGTTGAAGGGTTAACGAAAAAGACAAATAATCCTCGTTTTGCCTGGGATTCATACCGACGATTTGTACAAATGTATGGTGATGTGGTATTGGGATTGAAACCCGAGTCGAAAGAAGATATTGATCCTTTTGAAGCGATTCTTGAAGAAGTAAAAGAGAAAAAAGGTGTTGAGCTGGATACACAGCTTGATGTTGAAGATCTAAAAGAGTTGGTAAAGAAATTTAAACAAGCCGTTAAAAAACAAACCGGACACGATTTTCCGTCTAATCCATGGGATCAGCTTTGGGGTTCTGTAATGGCTGTTTTCGATAGCTGGAATAACCCAAGAGCAAATTACTACCGTGCATTAAATCAGATACCCGAAGAGTGGGGGACTGCTGTTAATGTTCAGGCTATGGTATTTGGTAATATGGGCGAATCCTCTGCAACAGGAGTTGCATTTACACGTAATGCCGGTACCGGTGAAGACATTTTTAACGGTGAGTATTTGGTGAATGCACAGGGTGAAGATGTAGTTGCCGGTGTACGTACACCCCAGGAAATTACTTTTGAAGGGTCAAAACGCTGGGCTAAATTAGCCGGTGTTTCGGAAGAAGACCGAAAAGCTAAATTCCCGTCGTTAGAAGAGGTAATGCCTGATATTTATAAAGAACTGGACGATATTCAACAAAAGCTGGAAGATCATTATAAAGATATGCAAGACCTTGAGTTTACCATTCAGGAAGGTAAACTTTGGTTACTGCAAACCCGAAATGGTAAACGTACCGCTGCTGCCATGGTGAAAATTGCTATGGATCTGGTAAAACAAGGGGTTATCGATGAAAAAACAGCCATTCTAAGAATGGAACCTAATAAATTAGATGAATTGTTACACCCTGTTTTCTCAGAAGAAGGATTGAAAGGTGCAGAAACGATTGCTAAAGGACTACCTGCATCACCCGGTGCAGCTACCGGACAAATTGTTTTCTTTGCCGACGAAGCTGCAACATACGAGCAATCAATCCTGGTTCGTATAGAAACATCTCCCGAGGATCTTGAAGGTATGAATATTGCCCGGGGTATTTTAACCGCCCGTGGTGGTATGACATCTCACGCAGCAGTTGTTGCCCGTGGTATGGGTAAATGTTGTGTTTCAGGTGCCGGAACCATCTCTATCAATTACAAAACAAGAGTAATGACCATTGATGGTAAAGAATATAAAGAAGGTGACTGGATCTCATTAAATGGCTCTACCGGTGAAGTATATGACGGTAAAATTAAAACCAAAAATCCTGATTTAAGTGGGGACTTTGGTGAAATTATGGATATGGCTGACAAGTTCAGAACAATGGATGTTCGAACCAATGCAGATACTCCTAATGATGCAAAAACAGCCTATAATTTTGGAGCTCATGGTATCGGATTATGCCGAACTGAACACATGTTCTTCGAAGGTTCCAGAATTAAAGCCATGCGCGAAATGATTCTCGCTGAAAATGAAACAGACAGAAGAAAAGCATTAGATAAATTATTGCCTTACCAACGCGAAGACTTCGAAGGTATCTTAGAAGCTATGGCCGGTTATGGTGTTACCATTCGATTACTTGATCCACCACTACACGAGTTTGTTCCTCATGATGAAAAGAACCAGGAAGAAATGGCTAAGGAATTAGGCGTTTCTGCTGAGGAAGTTAAAAGAAAAGTGGATGCATTACACGAGTTTAATCCTATGTTAGGACACCGTGGTTGTCGGTTGGGAAATACATACACTGAAATAACAGAAATGCAGGCGCGTGCAATTATCGAAGCTGCTGTTAACCTAAAACAAAAAGGGATTGATGCCAAACCGGAAATCATGGTTCCGTTAATTGGTACTCAACAAGAGTTCGAGTTACAGGAAGATATCATACGCTCAACAGCCGAAAAGGTGTTTGAAGAAAAAGGAACTAAAGTTGAATACCTGGTAGGTACAATGATAGAAATTCCAAGAGCTGCTTTAACGGCAGACAAAATTGCGGAAAGAGCTGAATTCTTCTCGTTTGGTACAAACGACTTAACACAAATGGGATTTGGCTATTCTCGTGACGATGCCGGTAAATTTTTACCTATCTATTTAAAGAAAGGAATCCTTAAGCATGACCCATTCCAGGTATTAGATCAGGAAGGTATTGGTCAACTGGTAGAGATGGGAACCGAAAGAGGAAGAGCTACCTGCCCGGAATTGAAAGTGGGTATTTGTGGCGAGCATGGAGGTGAACCTACTTCTGTAGAGTTTTGTCACCGCGTTGGAATGAACTATGTTTCTTGTTCTCCCTACCGTGTACCTATTGCTCGATTAGCTGCGGCACAAGCTGCTTTAAGGTAAATCTTTAAATCAATAAATATAAAAAGCCGCTTCAAAATTGGAGCGGCTATTTTTTTGGTATAAAACTAATGTTAGAGTTATAACTTCTCTACAGCCATAATGGGCTGATCTTTTTTCATTAAAGAACCATCTTCAACAAGGATTTTAACAATTTTACAATCAAAGGGAGCTTCAATCTCGTTAAAAAGCTTCATGGCTTCGAGTATGCAAATCGTTTCTCCTTCTTTTACTTTTGACCCTTCTTTAACAAACGGAGGCTTGTCTGATCCGGGTGAACTGTAAAAGGTGCCGGTCATTACCGCATTGATGGTATCTTTGTATTCGCCCGTTTTTTCTTTAACAGCTGTTTTTGTTTCTTGCTTTTTGGTTTCCTGCGTTGGTTGTTCAGGCTTCTTTTGTTCTGCAACAGGCTCGGTAAATGTATGACCTTGAGCACTTCCGTTTCCTGAACGCAACGTAAAATGAAAATCCCCTTTTCGGATACTCAATTCATTCAATTGCATATCGGAGACTTTCTCCAATAAATCATTCATCCTGTCAAAATCCTCAGGATGCAACATAGGGCTTTCATCCGTTTGTGTGGTTGATTTCGTTTGATATTCTTTTGGTTTTTTGTTTACATATTCCAGCTCTTCAATTTCCATTTCAGCCGGTGTTTTTGGTCTTTTCTCCGGAGGAAGAGCCCTCCATTTAAAAAATTCTACCGAAACTTCAGGGAATAAACAATAGGATAAAATATCCTCTTCGCTTTTAATCCATTCGGGATTTGAAATATTTTTTGTTGCCGTTGGTAATATTGCTTTCAAATCATCAGCAGGTCGATGATCGATAGGTTTTTCCTTTCCCAGGATTTTTTTAATAAAATCAGAATTAATAGGAGCAGGAGATCTTCCATACATTCCTTTAACATAATTTTGTACCTCTTTTGGAACCACTTTGTAACGTTCTCCGGTTATTACATTCATTACAGCCTGGGTGCCTACAATCTGACTTGTTGGAGTAACCAGCGGCGGGTAACCTAAATCTTTTCTAACCCTGGTAACTTCTTCGAGTGCTTCGGGAAGTTTTTCGATCGCGCCCTGTTGTTCTAATTGCGAACGGAAATTTGAAATCATTCCACCGGGAATTTGATGTACCAGAATTTCTGCATCGATAATGGGCTCATGACCTCTGCCTTTTATTCGTTTGGGAGCTAATGATGCAAAATATTTGTTTACTTTCCTTAGTGCATCCATATCTAATGGTGCATCAAATTCCGTTTCCTCAAAAATGGCATGAATCGTTTCAACCGGCGGTTGAGACGAAAATCCTGCCATAGATGAAATTGCCCCGTCAACAGCACCGGCTCCGGCTTTTACTCCTTCAAGGTAGGCTGATTCGGCCATTCCACTGGTAGAATGACAATGAATTTGTACCGGAATATCGAAATTTTCTTTTAGTGCAGACACAAGCTCTTTCGATTTGGTGGGTGATAACAATCCGGCCATATCCTTAATACATAAGGAGTCAATACCCAGTTCAATCTGCTTTCGGGCATCATTTACATATTTCTCAACGGTATGTACAGGGCTTGTAGTATAGGAGAGGGTTCCCTGGGCATGAGCCCCGGTTTTCTTTACCGCTTTTATGGCAGCCTGTAAGTTTCTTGAGTCATTTAATGCATCAAAAATTCTAAAAATATCAATTCCATTTTGATGGGCTTTTTCTACAAATCGTTCCACCAGGTCGTCGGGATAATTTTTATAACCCACAATATTTTGCCCGCGCAGCAGCATCTGTAAAGGGGTGTTTTTAGCCCTTGATTTAATAAGCCGTAAACGTTCCCACGGATCTTCGCGTAAGTAACGCAGGCAAACATCAAAAGTAGCGCCACCCCATACTTCCAGTGAATAATAGCCTACTGCATCAATCGTATCAATAATACCTAAAATATCATCGGTACGCATGCGTGTTGCCCACAATGATTGATGTCCGTCTCTTAAAGTTGTATCTGTAATTCTTAATATTTCTTTTGCCATAACAGTTTCCTTTTTTAATTTATTTGTCAACAGAAAAATTTCCCATCGCCGAGAATTTCTCAAATCTTTTTTGTACTAATTCTTCGGTGGATAACTTTTGTAATGATTGTAGGTTTTTAAGTATCTCTTTTTGGATGGAGCCGGCTGTTTTTTTATGATTTGTATGAGCTCCATCTCCGGGTTCATTAATAATTTCATCAATCACGCCATGTTTAAGGAGTGCATTAGCTGTAAGATTAAGTGCTTCGGCAGCATCGGGAGCAAATTTTGCATCACGCCAAAGAATTGAAGCACACCCTTCGGGCGATATAACAGAGTAAATAGCATTGGAGAGCATTAAAATACGATCGCCAACACCAATACCCAGTGCCCCACCGCTACCTCCTTCGCCAACTACAACACATATAACGGGCACTTCAATGGCGGCCATTTCGGTTAAATTTTTGGCAATAGCTTCTGCCTGGCCACGCTCTTCGGCTTCGAGGCCTGGGAATGCTCCCGGAGTATCAATAAATGTTACTATCGGAATATTAAATTTTTGTGCCAGTTTCATCAGCCGTAAAGCTTTTCGGTAACCATCAGGGTTTGCCATCCCAAAATTACGCTCAATATTGTCGGTTGTGGTTTTTCCTTTGTTGTGTCCGATGACCATTACTTTTTGATCGGCAATTTGAGCGAAACCTCCGACGATCGCTTTATCATCAGCAAAATAGCGATCGCCATGGAGTTCAATAAAATTTGTAAACATAAGCGAAAGGTAATCCTGCAAAACAGGGCGTTTTGGATGCCGGCTGATTTGCACAATCTCCCAGGGAGTTAATACCTTTCCTTTGGATGGATGCTGCTTATTTGTTGGATGATTATTATTTGGTACCATGTGATTCTTTCTTAAATGATAAATATAAAGTTTTGTTAATCAGGGTTCTATTGTTGATTATAGTAGTTAAGCAAATTACTTAAAAACGCTTTTAAATCTTTTCTGTTTACAATTGAATCAATAAAACCGTGTTTAAGTAAATATTCGGCGGTTTGAAAATCATCAGGTAATTTTTGTCCAATGGTCTGTTCAATTACTCTTCTTCCGGCAAAGCCAATCATTGCTCCCGGTTCGGCGATATTAACATCACCCATCATGGCATAACTTGCTGTAACACCACCTGTAGTGGGGTTTGTTAATACCGAAATAAACGGAATGTTTTGTTGATTTAACCGTGATATTCCGGCACATGTTTTGGCCATTTGCATGAGCGATAATGTTCCTTCCTGCATGCGGGCACCCCCCGATGCAGAGATAATGATATAAGGAATATGATTTTCATAAGCGTAGTTTGAAGCTTGCAGAATCTTTTCTCCTGTGGCACTGCCTAAGCTTCCTCCTAAAAATCTAAAATCCATTATCGCCATGACAACTTCGATTCCGTTCATCTTACCAACTCCCGTAATAACAGCCTCATTGATGCCTGTTTTTGTCTTTGTGGCTTCAATTTTATCAGCATAACTTCCTTTTAAATCG
>JBNJFS010000003.1:0-32736 GCA_051747085.1 Bacteroidota bacterium | reverse complement strand
CCAGATTATTTTTGCTTGTTCCTGCATATCTTCAATATTATCAAGCTCATCCATGATTTCTGTTCCAAGCAGCGTTTCAATAATATCTTCCATGGTTACGATACCTACCATTTCACCATATTCGCCTACTACCATAGCGATATGTTCTTTTTCATCAATAAGTTTATAAAACAATCGTATAATAGGCATCTTTTCATTAACCACTTTTATCTCCCGCCGGATATCCTTTAAAAGTACCTGGTCTTTTTTATCGATGATTGCATGCATTATATCGTCTTTTAGAACATATCCTGTAAAGTTGTCGATATCTTCTTTAAATACAGGAATTCTGGAAAATCGGATGATTTCGGTTTGTTCATAAAATTCTTTAATGCTAATATTGTCTGGAGATGCAAAAACTACTGTTCGGGGTGTCATGATACTCTTTACCACGACATGTTTAAAAACCATGAGATTCATTAAAATTTTTGATTCTTCTTCTTTGAAAATTCCTTCTCTCACTCCAATTTCTGCCATAGCATGAAATTCTGAGCGGCTAAGTACGCTTTCGTTTTTTTTCTTTTTTAATAAAACGGTGATTAATTTACTTAACCATATGATAGGATAAAGAGGAGAGTAGATCATAATGGTTAATGTGGTTGCCGCAAATGGAGCCAGCTGTTTCCAGTAATTTGCCCCAATTGTTTTAGGTATTATCTCCGAAAAAATTAAAATTATAAGGGTTAAAATAGCTGAAGCTATACTAACAAATTCATTACCCCACAATATCTGAACCTGTCCACCAACACCGGCAGCTCCAATGGTATGGGCAAATGTGTTAATGGTTAAAATTGCAGCTAAAGGGAGGTCTATCTTTTCTTTGTATTTTTGCAGTATTAAAGCATATTTTTTATTCTCTTTTGCCTTTGAAGCAATGTAACTTGGGGTGATACTCAATAATACTGCTTCAAGTATAGAGCATAAAAATGAAAAAAATAAGGCTACAAATAAATAAGTAAGCAATAATCCCATTGTCTTTTTTTATTTTTCGTAAAGATGATTTGTTTTGATATAATCGTATATTCCGCAAGGTAAAAAATATTGTACGTTTTTACCGTTTTGTAATGATTTACGGATAAAACTAGACGATATCTCCAGTAAGGGTGCATCAATCAAGGATATATTCGGATATTTTTTGTATTCACCGATATCATATCCTGCCCTTGGATATACCAATATATCATAATTTGCTAATATCTTCCTGTAACTTTTCCATTGATGAAATGATTTAAAATTATCGGTACCTAAAATGATTTTAAATTGCTTATCGGGATAATTGTCCGATAAATAGTTTAATGTATCGATGGTGTACGATGGTTTGGGTAAATTGAACTCAACCGCTGATGGTTTTATTTTTGAATTTTCGGACAAAGCCAGTTGAACCATTTTTAACCGTTGGGTTTCGTCCAACAGGGTTTCTTCATTTTTTAGCGGGTTGTGCGGACTAACGATTAACCAAACTTCATCCAGGCCTCCAAATTCAACCATATAATTGGCAATGGCCAAATGCCCGATATGAATGGGGTTGAAAGAACCAAAAAATAATCCGATGTTCATGGGTTATTATTGATTTATAAAATTGATTACAGCCTGTTTAGCTTCATTTACAGCTTGCCCAAGGTCTTTGTTTAAAATAGTCAGGTCGAATTGATGGGCAAATTCTAATTCCATTTTTGCTTTGGCAACTCTAATTTTAATATCTTCATTACTATCGGTTGACCTGTTTCTTAATCTTTGTTCTAACACTTTTATATTAGGTGGCATTACAAATATTGAGAGCGCTTTTTGTGGATATTTTTTTTTTATATTTAATCCTCCAACAACATCTACATCAAACACTACGTGTTTTCCTTTATTCCAAATTCTTTGTAATTCGCTTTTTAGCGTACCATAAAAGCGATTGTAATAAACTTCTTCCCACTCTACAAATTCATCTTTTTCTATTCTTTGTTTGAAATCATCGGTGCTTAAAAAATAGTAATCTTTCCCATGAATTTCATTTTCTCTTTTGGGGCGGTTTGTTGCCGAAACAGAAAACTCCAATCCGATATTTTCAGCCAGTAGTTTTTTTACAATGGTTGTTTTACCAGATCCCGATGGTGCCGAAAAGATAAATAGTTTCCCTTCCATTACAAAATATTTAGAACCTGTTCTTTTATTTTTTCCAGCTCATCTTTCATCAAAACAACATCTTTTTGGATATCCGAGTCGTTTGCTTTAGAACCAACCGTGTTTATTTCCCGTCCAATTTCCTGGGCGATAAATCCTAACTTTTTACCAATAGCGTTGCCTTGATGTAACATTTCTATAAAATATTGACAGTGATTTGTTAATCGTACTTTCTCTTCGGTTATATCCAGTTTTTCGAGATAATATATCACTTCCTGTTCAAAGCGGTTCCTGTCAATTTCATTATCCTCTAAAAGTGCTTTGATATTATCTTTTAGCCGTTGTTTAACTTTTTCAATACGGGCATTTTCAAAGGTTGATAAATGTTCTTTTAACTGTTCAATCGTTCTTATTCTTTGCTCCATATCTTTTTGCAGATGCAAACCTTCCTGTAAACGAAATTCATTAACCTGCTTAATCGCTTTTTGAATGGTCTTTAAAATTATTTCCCACTCTTCATCATTAATTTCTTCATGTTCAACATCCAGAGTGTCAGGTAATCGCATGATGGTTTGTAACATTTGTTCCTGAGCGTTGATGTTTAATTCATCGGCAACGTTTTTTAATTGTTTGTAGTAATTTTTAACCACTGCAGTATTTATAGTAGTAGATTTACTGTCGTTAGAGCTTTCATAATAAAGTACAAATTCAACTTTTCCTCGCTCTAAAGTTTTTGAAATTTCCGAGCGGATTTCCAGTTCTTTTTCGCGATATATGCCGGGTATTTTTGTAAATATATCGAGGTTTTTACTGTTTAAGGTTTTAATTTCTACCGTTACTTTTTTGTCTTTTAATTCACATTCGGCTTTTCCATAGCCGGTCATTGATTTTATCATGATTTTTTTTCAAAGGTTCGAATTTATAGGGCAAAGGTAAGAAAAATAGTTAACAGGTATTAAGTTTGTTTGTTTAAAGTTAATAGAGATAATCAAAAATTAAATAACTACTTTCTTTTTCCAGTTACCGGTAAGGTAATAAATATAAGCTAATAATAAACCAATCATCCATCCTATGGGTATAGCCCACCAAATACCTTTTTCGCCAAAGTGTTTGGATAATATCAGGGCCCCGGGAATACGAACAACCCAGAGTGAAATTAATGTGGTAAACATGGGAATAATTGTATCACCGGCACCTCTCATTACGCCTGAAATTGAAAACATTGCCGTAAGAACGATATAGAAGGATCCAACAATCATCAGGTATTCTTGTCCAATACGTATTACTTCACTATCATTGGTAAATAAACCCATAATAAAATTCCCAAACAGAAGAACAGCAGCAGTAACGGTAAGAGAAATAACAGAAGACATCTTAAAGGTCGCAATGAAGCCTGATTTTACCCTTTCGATTTTTTTTGCACCCAGGTTTTGCCCTACAAATGTTGATAGGGCTGCGGCAAAATTCATGGCTGGCAAGGAGGCCAGTGAGTTAATCCTTGTTGCTACTGAGTATGCTGCGATAACATTGGTGCCAAACGTATTTACAATACCGATTAAAGCCATCATACCCAATGCAACAAATGTTTGTTGTAAACCTGTAGGCAAACCGATACGAATACTTTTTTTGAAAATACTTCTATCAAAAACCAGGTTTCTAAAAGTAAAATGAATGATTTTATGGTTTTTATTTAAATAGATGATAGCGGTTAAGAAGGCTCCTCCCTGTGCAATGACTGATGCAATAGCAACACCTGCTATGCCCCAGTGGAATACAACCACAAATAACAAATCTAAACCGATATTTATAAATGTTGAGATAATTAAAAAATACATGGGTGTTTTTGAATCGCCCAAACCTCTTAATATTGCGCTTGTACCATTAAACCCGAAAGATACAATTGCTCCTCCCATAAAAATGTTAAAATAGATTTTGGCCGTAGGAATAATTTCTTCGGGTAATTTTAAAAATGTAAAAATATCTTCACTAAAAATTATCGCGATAATACTAATCGTGATAGAAGCAAAAAACAAGAAAATAAAAAGGGTGTCGATGGTACGTTTTACTTTTTCAATATTTTTAGCTCCAAAATATTGGGAAATGACAATCATACTTCCTGAAGCAATACCTATTATAAGTGATAAGAAAGCAAATATTATGGGAAACGAGGCCCCCACAGCAGCCAAAGCTTCTTTACCGATAAAATTACCTACAATAATGCTATCGACAATATTATAGAGTTGTTGAAACACATTCCCAAGCAACATGGGAAGCGCAAATTTTAATATTAGCGGTCCCTCTTTTCCCTGTGTTAAATCTTTCATTTTTGATTTTTATCGCGGCAAAAGTGATGAAATAAAATAGATTATCAAAATGAATTTTGATGACTAACAGGAAAAATGTACAATTGTTTAGTAAAAAAGCCCCGTAAGTTTTACGAGGCTTTTTTTAATTGTTTAGGCTCTTTCTAATTCAACAGTGAAGTGCCTCATAATGGGCGCCTCGTCGACAATTTTTAATCCTTTTGTTATTTGGTCTTTGCGGTCCAAAACATTTTTAAGTGCTACGGCTATCACATCCATGTGATTATTGGTATAAACTCTTCGGGGAATGGCTAAGCGCAATAACTCAAGAGCAGGATAACGATTTTCTCTTGTTTCCGGGTCTCGGTCTGCCAATAATGTTCCAATCTCTACCCCGCGAATGCCGGCCTCAAGATATAATTCCACAGCCAGAGTTTGTGCCTGATACTGCTCTTTAGGTACGTTGGGTAAGAATTTTTTTGCATCAACAAAAATGGCATGTCCCCCATAAGGTCTTTGTACCGTGATGCCAAAATCAGTTAGTTTTTTACCCAGGTATTCAACCTGTTTGATGCGTGTATCTAAATAATCAAACTCAGTTCCTTCATCAAGTCCCTGAGCCAAAGCATTCATATCTCTACCCGACATTCCGCCATAGGTTACAAATCCTTCGAACATGATATTAAAAACGGTTGCTTGTTTAAAGATATCTTCGCTGTTTAAAGCAATAAAACCACCCATATTCACAATAGCATCCTTTTTACTACTCATCGTCATTCCGTCGGCATACGAAAACATCTCTTTTACAATTTCTTTGATGGTTTTGTTTTCGTATCCTTTTTCACGCTTTTTAATAAAATATGCATTTTCGGCAAAGCGAGCTGAGTCATAAATAATGGGTATTCCGTGCTGGTCGGCAAGTTTTCTTACCGCTTTCATATTTTCCATAGAAACCGGTTGCCCGCCTGATGAGTTACAAGTAACGGTAACTACAATAAAAGGAACTTTTTCTTTAGGATATTTTTTAATGGTTTCTTCGAGTTTATTTAAATCAATATTTCCTTTAAAAGGATGTTCTAGCTCTGTATCAAAGGCTTCATCAATAGTGCAATCTACAGCTTTAGCTTTTCTGAACTCAATATGCCCTTTCGTCGTATCAAAATGTGAATTTCCGGGGATAATATCTCCTTCTTTAATGAGTACAGAAAAAAGCACATTTTCTGCAGCACGTCCCTGATGAGTTGGTAAAAAGTATTCGAATCCAAGCAGTTCTTTTATGGTATTTTTTAAGTTATAATAAGATGTTGCTCCAGCATAGCTTTCATCACCCTGCATCAATGCCGACCATTGTTTGTCGCTCATAGCACCTGTACCTGAGTCGGTTAAAAGGTCAATAAAAACTTGTTCGCTTTTTAAATTAAATAAATTATATTTTGCTTCTTTTATCCATTGTTCGCGTTGTTCACGGGTACTTTTTTTGATGGTTTCTACCATCTTTATTTTATACGATTCTGCAAATGGTAATTCCATAGTATATAAGATTTATGATTAAACAAATTGATTATAAAAATGAAAATAAATTTTTTGGGAGTTTTTTTAAAAAAAGAAAGAATCTCTTTCCTTAATATTGAGGTAAATGAATTTATTGGTTACTCTTAATATGTTGAGCAAGTTTTTCATGTAACCCTTTTGTGATTTTTTCAGTTACAAATATAAAAGTTTCAAAAGAAATAAGCTAAAAATAAATATGTTTGTACAACATAAGAGAAAATAAAATGGTGTTTAAAGCACTTCAAGTGAAAAAGATATATTATTTTTGTGTTTTTTTATCAGATTTTAAACCTGATAACAATATATTGATCAGATAAAAAGAGTATATATTCAAAAAGGGCATTCGGTATTTATGAGGTATTTTTTAATATTAGCTATTGGTTTGTTTATATTCAGTCATCAGGGAATTGGTTCTGGTTATTCCAAGGATAATAATTCAGCATATATCAATCAATTTAGTAAAGATACAACGACTACAGATTCTTTGGAAAAACTAAATAATGAAGAGCGCATTAAAGACACTTTAATGCAAATTTTAGGAATTAGTAACTCTGATGATAAAAATCCTACATTAGATACTATACCGAAGAATGACACTATTCATTCTACTCAAGATACGATTCAATCAGCACAACCTTCTGAATTAGAAATAAAACCTATTCAAGCGAAAGATTCATTAGCTATTACAGGGAATGACACTATATATCAGAACGATACTATCTCTGTGAGAGATACTATATTGTTCAGGGATACTGTTTTCATAAGAGATACCATTCTTTTAAAAGATACCATAAGTCATACAGATACAGTTTTTGTAAAAGATTCAGTAATAACAAAAGAACTGACCTATGAAGAATATATGAATCAACTTGAGGATTCATTAGTTTTTGATAAACCTGACAGTTCATATTATGTTATCAGAAATATTCAAAAATTATTAATAAACGATTTATACGAAGGAAATGACACTGTAAGACAAGCAATAAATAAACTATTTCAGTATAAGCACAGCTATAAAAATATTGATTCGGTCAAAAGTTTTCTTCAATCAGCGTATGAGCAGCAAAAGTTTTATTTTTTATCGGAAGATACCACCGCTTATTTATTCAATGATTCTATAAGAAATGCCATCAGGTATATTTTAAATAGTATTCCGGAAGATTCAATTCAACTTATTTTTAAAAATTCGGTTGATGATTCAATACATTTTAAAACAGCCAAAGAACAGATTGATTCTGTGCATTTTAAAATTTATGATAATAGGGGAGAGTATGGCCTTTTATGGATTAAAAAAACGGATGAGCAGTCATATGATTTAATTTTGGAAGATGGTACGTATATTGAAAAAGCTAAACAGCAAAAAATCATAGCGCGGGAGGTCGATACTGATGAAATCAGGAGTCGTTTAAGAAAGGCTCGTAAGGTAGATATTATTGTTCCAATATGGGATTTTGGCAGCACTGCCGATATTACATTTAACCAGGGGTACCAGTCAAATTGGGTAGAAGGAGGTGAAAATAATTTATCTGCTCTTTCTATTCTCAGGTTTAATCTTGATTACTCCTATGGGAAACAGCGCACCTGGAATACCGATATTGAGTATAAATTAGGATATCTAAAAGCCGGAGACAATCCATTACAAAAAAATGATGATCGTTTTGAGTTTAATTCTAAATACGGGCGAACAGCATTTAATAACTGGTATTATAGTTTATTATTTAATTTTAAAACCCAACTTTTAAAAGGATATGATTATCCTAATGATTCGGTTCCTGTTTCTAAATTTATGTCCCCGGGGCATCTTGTATTTTCATTTGGTTTGGATTATAAACCCAATAATAATTTAACGGTTTTAATTTCGCCAATTACATCGAAATTTACGATTGTATCGGATACGGCAAGTTACGATCAAACCCGTTTTGGTGTTGGGGCAGATGAGAAAATAAGAAAAGAGATTGGTGCTTATGTTAAGGCTATCTGGAAATACAACATTACCAAAGATATTTTCATGGAAAATAAGATTAACTTTTTTACCAACTATACTAATAATCCACAAAATGTTGATATTGACTGGGAATTAAACCTAAAGATGAAGCTTACCCGTTATATCAACTTGTCATTAAATACACAAATCATTTATGATGATGATATTGATATTCCTGTATTTGAAGGAGGAGAACAAGTTGGCGTAACCAAAGGGGTTCAGTTCAGAGAGGTAATTGGAGTTGGTTTTTCTTATAATTTTTAAAAAATATGACAGCGTAGTAAGTGATTATTTATTTTGATTATCCCGCTTTCTTTTCCACCTTTTATGCGACCAGAGCCAGTTTTCCGGATTTTCTTTAATAATCTCTTCCAGCTTATGCATGTAAATTTGAGTAATTTCCCCTTCATTGGTTTCGGTTGGTTTCTCAATTAATTCTTCAGCGGTTAGTTCGTAATACCCTCTTTTTACTCTTTGAATTTTTAAAAAGAGTAGAGGATAATTATTATCTCTAGCATGTTTTTCAGGACCATGTAAACATGCTGTATCTTGATTTAAGAAATCTACCCAGTACGCTTTTTTTACCGACGAAGGACTTTGATCGGCTACAAGAATATAAATACATGCTTGATTATTATATTTTTTAAAAGTTGCTGATGTTTTATAGATGGATTTTAACAACGTACCGTTTTCTGCTCTAATCTTTTTTAAGAACCGGTCTATGTATTTATTCGTTAATGGCTTATAAAACGCTATTGCTTTATGTTTTATTTGTAGACTGCCGGCGATAGCACCCCATTCCCAATTGCCATAATGTGCGGCAACACCAATAATACTTTTTCCCTGGTAATAATATCGGTTTAATAATTCGGGGTTATTAATCTTAAAACGCTTTTTAATTTGTTTCTCAGAAATAGTAAATCCTTTGATGCTTTCTATCAGAATATCTGTAAGATTAACATAAGCCCTTTTGGCTATTCGTCTTATTTCTTTGTCAGACTTTTCAGGAAATGAACGCCGAAGATTGGTCAGGGTTACTTTTTTTCGGTATTGAAAAACATAATAAAATAAAAAAGCTAATATATTCGAAAATTGATATAGAAACCAAAAAGGAATAATTGCAATAATATAAATTGAAATTGAGAAAATAATATAAATAAAAAACTGCATTATTGTTTTCAGGAATTTTTAAATAGGAAGATTATTGTTTCTTTTCTAACCGTTTAATGTATTTTTTGTATAATTCGTTTTTAAATTTTTCTGCCTCTGCTTGTCTTTCTTTATACTCAGATCTGGACTCGCCTCTTCTTTTGGGTGCAAATAATGCCGACTCTTCCAATTCTTTGGCAAATTCATCTTCAAAATAATAATCTATTAAAATTTCAGGATGAAGCTCCCAAATGATTATTGTTTTATCACTCGAACCGCTAATAATATGATTATTGTCAGTACTTATGTCTACTGCATTTACAGGCATTTTGTGTCCGATAAACAAATGTATTTGTTCGCCACTTTTTACATCCCATAATCGTATCGTTGCATCATACGAAGCAGAAACCAGATATCGTCCATCTGAACTGAATTTTACATCCATCACACTTCTTTCGTGTTTATCTAATAGATGTACAATTTCCCTCTTGCTTATATCCCAGATTTTAATATTTCCGTCACGTCCTGCACTAGCTAATAATTTTCCATCCGGACTAAAGTCAAGTGCATATACATTTCCCCCATGAGCACTGAATGTATGGATTATTTCAAAGTTGTCAAATGTAAATAATGCAATAGTTCCATCCCTGCTGCCACACGCAATGAAATTATTAACAGGATTTATTGCTGTAGCCAGAATGCTTTTTTTATCAATATCGAAGACATGGATTGTCTCTCCTTCAAAAATATCCCAAACTCTGAAGTAATTATCGAATGAACCGGAAACAACATATTTATTATCCTTTGAGACTCCAATAGACCAAACGGCTGTTGCATGACCGTTTAAAGATTTTGTATAGGTCCCATCTTTTTCCCATATTTTAATGGTATTATCACCCCCACTTAAAATATTTTTTCCGTCATGGGTATATGCTAAAGCATAAATCGGTCCGTGATGTTTTTCAATCGTGGTTATCGGGTTTAAAGTATTAAAATCCCAAATGATGAAACTTCTATCTGTCGAACCTGTTAAAAAAGATTTTCCATCAGGAGAGAAACAGACTGAATGTACTTCGTCTGAATGATTTTTAAGTTCAGTTAGTATATGTTTATCCTTTTGAGAAAAACAATTCCCCTGGAAAATTATTAGCAAAAAGATTAACCCTTTGATTATAAATTTATAAAAAACCATAAAAGAATTGCTTCCGTAATTAAGAATTATCTATTCCGATCGATGATAAATTTAGTTATTATTAAGCCACAGGCAATACCTCCTCCTATTGCTATTCCTGTATTTACATCGCCTGGCGAGTTTGAAATAAAGTTATCCGGGTTGTTGGTAAGGATTAGCGCAGTTGTTGCAATAGCAATACCTCCGGCAACATATAACATTAAATAATCGTCTTTTCCTCTTCTTCGCAACCTGGCATAATCCTGTGATTCATTTATTTCAAGATTAAGAAATTGTGTTTTAAATTGCTGATAATTTGCATTATATGCAATTTGATTATTTTCATATTGTAATGAAGAATGTAGGTTTGCTGTATTATCTCCTAATAGGGTAGGCTCAAAAGAATAAGATACTTTGAATAGTAACAAACAAAATGTAATCAAAAACAGTTTTTTCATTTTATTTTATTTTTTTTGCTTTTAATCAAAGCAGATATTAATGAGTTTTGAATGTTTAATCAAATTTAAAACTTCTTTTTTAAAAAATTTCTTTTGTTCGGATTTTTATGATTAAAGGTTGATAATTTTGCTTTAAATCAATTATTTAATAAGTAAAAAACTTTACAAATATACTTTCATTTATGAATTAACCATGAAGTTTTATAAAAAACATAACAGGGCCATTAAAATTAAATGCCCTGTTTGGTTTAAATTTCATAGGTGTTGTTAGACTTTTTATTCGTTGGTTTGGTTTTGTTTTGCTGGATTTCAGGATAGCGATCTTTTAAAAACTGGTTTCTTAATGAATCCATTTGTTTAATCATTTCTTTAAATTGGAATCTTTCTTTTTGAAATTGTTGCATAAAGTAATCATGCTCAAGAAAATGTTTTTCATAAAAGGAATCTTTCTCGAAAAATCGTTTAAATGGATCCTGCATTATATCAGGACTACGGTCAAAAAAGTAAGGTTGAAAACTCTGAAACAGACTGTCCATGTTTATATTTCTCTGTTTTCCGTCAGGGTAGGTGTAAATATATGAATAAGTGGAGTCGTATCTGATGATGTTCCCTTCATCATCGTAAGCTTTTTTAACTTTAATATCAATCTTTGGATTTGTTTTTAAAGTATCTTCCTGGGGTGTATCTTTCTTATCCGATTCGGTTGTATTTACATTGACTGAGAAACCGATAATTGTTCCCAGCATTAAAAATGTAACGATTATCAATAATGTTTTCTTTTTTTTCATAATTACCTCCTTTCTTTTTTTAATGAATAGAATGAATTTCTTTCCACCATTTAAAGTATTGATTGTCTGTAATTATCCTTTCACCAATTTCTTTTTCAAAAAGTTCTTTCTCTTTTGCGGTCAGATGTCTTCTTTTGATATGATAATTCCAGTCATTCCTCACCGGAATGTAATAACCGCCAAGAATTGAATGTGAAGGTTTAAAAAACAACTCTTCAGCCATAACCATTATTTTTAAATTATTGATTACTTTTTTTGCTCATTTAAAGCCATAAGAAGTTTGTAAAAGATAGAATTCAAATTTTGTGCCAACGTATTGCAGGAAAGTTGGTTATGTCAAAATGTCGTTTTAGGTACATTTATAATAGCCAGATATCCAATACCAGTTCGGTAATGGTAAATACTGCAAAGATTATGCTGGCAATTCCATTGGTTGTAAAAAAGGCCAGGTTAACCCGACTTAAATCGTTGGGTTTAACTAACAGGTGTTGGTAAATTAACAGGATGATAAAGAGGATACTGCCCATCCAGTACATTAATCCAAAACCGGCAATTAGCCCTGCAATGATTACAATTGCTGCCGATAAAAAGTGCAATAGGATAGAAGCGCTTAATGCACCTTTTCGTCCAAAAAATACAGGGAATGATTTTAATTGTTCTTCCTTATCAAAATCTAAATCCTGTAAAGCATAAATAATATCAAATCCGCTAACCCAAAATAATACGACAAATGAGTAAAGAACAGGTAATAAGTCAAATGTCCCTGTAACTGCTAAGTATGCACCAATTGGTGCAAGCGACAAACCTAAGCCAAGGATTAAATGGCAGATAGCCGTAAATTTTTTGGTAATGCTATATCCTAATATAATTAAAAGGGCTACAGGCGAAAGGATAAACGTAATTTTATTAATAAAGTAGGTGGTTAAAATAAATAGTAAAGCATTAATAATTACAAAAATTAATGCTGATTTTGCCTTAATAATACCAGAAGGGATTTCGCGAAATGCAGTACGGGGATTTTTGTTATCAATCTCCCGGTCAACCAAACGATTAAATGCCATGGCCGCATTTCGGGCAAAAATCATACACAACACAACAAGTCCAAACAGTTTCCATTCAAATTGGGCGGGGGTTTGATATAAGGCCAAAAAATAGCCGATAAATGCAAAAGGCATGGCGAAAATAGTGTGGCTGAATTTTACGAGGGACAGGAAATCTTTAACTTTAGTTTGTGTTTCTTTAATCATAAAATTGGGTTATATCCATTTAGCAATACAGCTTACTTATAACATTTTAAATTATTTGAGTAGTTCTTGATAAAGGCTGTAATTTTCATTGTCAAAACAAACGAAATATACCTTTTCTATTTGATTAGTATGTCCTAAAAAATCGGTAACGGTTTTTATGGCTGTTTCAGCCGCTTTATCTTTCGGGAAACCATATACTCCTGTGCTTATGTTTGGAAAAGCAATGGTTTTAATGTTGTTTTTTAAAGCAAGGTTTAAACTGTTTTTGTAGCAATTAGCAAGTAATTCGGACTCCTTATTTTGGGCACCGTGCCAAACCGGTCCAACAGTATGGATAACAAATTTGGCAGGAAGGTGATAACCTTTGGTTATTTTGGCCTCCCCGGTTTCGCAACCATTTAACGTTTTACACTCTTCAAGCAGCTCTTTTCCGGCAGCCCTGTGGATAGCGCCATCTACACCCCCTCCGCCAAGCAGAGATTTGTTGGCCGCATTTACTATGGCATCAACTTCTAATTTGGTGATGTCGTCCTGAATAATTTCAATTTTTGACATGGCTTTAAACGTTTAGGTGTTCGGTTGATGAACTTTTTTGTGCATTTTTCATTTTATCAAAATATAAGTTATCGAATTTGAGCTCCAGTTTCTTTTTCAAAAACCCTGATAAAATTATTCATTATCTTATCAATCTGCTTGTCGGTAAGTGTTTTGTTTTCGTCTTGTAAGATAAAACTTACTGCATACGATTTCTTATGTTTACCCAGCTTTTCTCCTTCAAAAACATCAAATAACGAAACCTGTTTCAAGAGTTTCTTCTCCGTTTTGTAGGCCAGTTCTTTTATTTGATTAAACTGCACTTCTTTATCAATCAATAGGGCAAGGTCTCGTCTTACTTCAGGGTATTTGGGTATTTCGGTAAACCTGATGTTGTGTTTAGCCGTAGCTTTTAACAGATTGTCCCAGTTGAATTCTGCATAATATACCGGTACATCAATATCAAATGTTTTTAAAATCTTTTTATTCACAAACCCAAAATCAACCAAAACCTGGTTATTTAATGAATAATTTAACCCGTCGGTAAAAAGATCTTTCTTTACCCCGTTTTGTTGAATCTGGTTTAAATCTATGCCCAGTTTTTCCACTATATTCTCAACAAATGACTTTAAATAAAAGAAGGTGGTGGGCTCTTGTTTATTAACCCAGCTTTCGGGTGTTTTGTTTCCGGTAATAAAGAGTGCCGTTTGCCGGTTTTCGTTAAATTTTTTCAGCGGATTTTCGCTTGTTGTTTTTTTCTTATAGTAGCAGTTTCCAAATTCATATAATTTTAAATCCGGATTACGCCGATTAATATTGTGCGCAATGGACTCAAGTCCGCCAAATAATAAGGTTTGGCGCATTACATTTAGATCGTTGCTAAGTGGATTGAAAATCGGTACTAAATGATCGGCCGGATAGGATGTTAAATGAGTATAATATTCAGCTTTGGTTAACGAGTTGCACATGATTTCATGAAAACCGTTGGCTGTTAATGTTTCCGAAATCAGATTTTGAATTTTTTCTTTATCGGGTTTTTGTGAGTAGGAGATGCTTGAATTTACATGGTCAGTAATCTCAATGTTATTGTATCCGTAAATTCGTAGTATTTCCTCAATCACATCAGCTTCTCTGGTAACATCTACCCTGTAAGTTGGAATCTCAAGGGTTAAAAGGTCATCCTTTTCATGGATAATTTTAATATCCAACGATTCAAGAATTTTTTTAACGATATCCTTGTCAATCTCTTTCCCGGTTAATCGTTGTAAATTTTTAAAAGTTAATTCAATTGTGCAGCTTTTAACCGGATTGGGGTATATGTCAATAATATTGGAAGATATCTCTCCACCAGCCATTTCTTTAATCAAAAGAGCTGCCCTTTTTAGGGGGTAAATTGTGTTATTTGGGTCTGCACCACGCTCAAAACGGAACGATGCATCGGTATGTAAACCATGCCTCTTAGCTGTTTTTCTAATATATACCGGATTAAAGAAAGCACTTTCGATAAAAATATTTTTGGTGTTTTCGGTTACTCCGGATTTTATTCCTCCAAAAACCCCGGCAATACACATTCCTTCTTTTTGGTTACAAATCATTAAATCATCAGTCGATAATTTTCTTTCTTTTTCATCAAGGGTAGTGAAAACAGAACCTTCTTTTAACGTTTTTATTATTACTTTTTTTCCTTCAATCTTATCGGCATCGAAAAAGTGTAAAGGTTGACCGGTTTCGTGTAATACAAAGTTGGAAATATCTACCAGGTTATTGATAGGTTTTAGTCCAATGGCTTTTAACTTATTTTGTAACCATAAGGGCGATTGTCCTACGTTAATGTTGGAAATGGTAATTCCGGTATATCGTGGGCAGGCTTCAGTGTTTTCTATCTCAATATCAATGGGTAGGTTATTGTTGTCTATTTGAAAATGTTCTACCGATGGTTTTTTGATATCGGTTTTTTCTATAAGATTTAAGTAAGCAGCCAAATCTCTGGCCGTACCTATGTGCGAAGCGCCGTCTATTCTGTTGGGGGTAAGCCCGATTTCGAAAATGGTATCGGTTTCTATCTCGAAATATTGATTGGCAGGAGTGCCTACTTTTACCGAGTTATCCAAAACCATGATTCCTTCGTGTGAGGTGCCCAATCCAATTTCGTCTTCGGCACAAATCATTCCTTCCGAAACTTCTCCACGTATTTTTGCTTTTTTTATCTTTAACTCATCTTCACCAAAATATAAAGTTGTACCTACTTTAGCCACAACTACCTTTTGTCCTTCCGCTACATTGGGAGCCCCACAAACAATGGGTAGCTCTTTTCCTTCGCCAATATCAACAGTAGTTATACTCAGTTTGTCGGCATTTGGATGTTTTTTGCAGGATGTAACTTTGCCAATGACTAAACCTTTTAGTCCTCCTTTTACCGACTCAAAATGCTCAATCCCTTCAACTTCTAATCCCGTGTTGGTTAAAATTTTTGCTGCCTCGTTGGGCGATAAATCTGTATCGATATAATTTTTGAGCCAGTTGTATGATATCTTCATAAGAATAAATTAATTTACTAATATAAATAAAGAGCAAAAATATAAAAAAATGAGTAAGTATTAATCCCTGAACCGGATTAATTCCTGTTGAAAAAATAATGAAGGTTTTGTTATTAACACATCGTATGTAAATGATTATAGCTAATTTAACTATAATTTAAAAAATGATTGTATGGAAACTCGGGTGAATTGAATATCTTTGCAATGGTAAATATAAATTAAAAAAGTGTTGAACATTGGAAAAGAATAAGCCTTTAATTTTAGTTACAAACGATGATGGAGTGCATGCAAAAGGGATTCATGCCCTCATTGAAATGGTAAAACCTTATGGGGAAGTTATTGTTGTTGCTCCTTTACATGGAAACTCTGGAATGGCACATGCCATAACAGTGAAAGTTCCTATTCGGTATAAAAAGTTAAAAGAAGAAGAAAACGTAACGATTTATGGTTGTAACGGAACACCCGTTGACTCCGTTAAACTGGCCATGAGTGAAATTGTTCACCGGACACCTGATTTGTTGGTTTCTGGTATTAATCACGGTTCCAATGCCTCAGTGAGCATTGTTTATTCGGGAACGATGGGTGCTGTGATCGAAGGTTGTATCTATGGAATTCCATCCATTGGATTTTCTCACCTTGATTATTCAAGCAATGCCGATTTTACCGCTGCAATACAATATGGGCGTAAAATTGTTGAAAATACGTTAATCAACGGATTGCCCGAAAGTACCTGTCTTAATGTTAATTTTCCACCGGCAACCAAAGAAGAAATTAAAGGAGTTAAAATTTGCCGGCAGGCTAAAGGGGTTTGGAAAGAGGAGTTTGAAAAACGAGTTGACCCGCGCAATAGTGAATATTTCTGGCTCACCGGATATTTTGAAAACGCCGAGAATGGTTCTACGGATACTGATGAATGGGCATTAGGGAATAATTTTGTCTCAATAGTGCCTATAGAAATTGATTTTACAGCCTACGATAAAATGGACTTCTTTAAGCAATGGAAATATGAAATATAGAACTAAACTAAATAATTTTACCTTAGGGCTGATTCTTGGTTTTTTAGCTCCCATTGTTACGATGTTGATTGTCTATTATTCTAAGTTTACTCAATATTTTTTTACAGAGCTAATAGATTATTTAATCGATACACAGGTTTTTACCAAAATTGTGAGTTTGTGTGTTATTCCAAACCTGATTCTCTTTTTTGTTTTTATCTGGTTAAACTATTTATATTCGGCAAGGGGTGTGTTAATGGCAACAATAGTATTTGCTATTTTTGTATTTGTTACAAAGTTTGCTTTATAAGTTTATCGAAAAAGAATGAAATATTATTTAGTAGCAGGCGAAGCTTCCGGCGATTTACACGGTTCTAATTTAATGAAAGGATTGAAAAAAGTCGATTCAGAGGCTGAATTTCGTTTTTGGGGAGGTGATTTAATGCAACATCAAGGCGGCTCTTTGGTTAAGCATTATAAAGAAACGGCTATCATGGGGTTTTTGGAGGTCGTTTTAAATCTTCGTAAAATCAATAATTTTCTTAAAATTTGCAAAAAAGATATTCTGCAGTATAATCCAGATGTGTTGATTTTAATAGATTATCCGGGATTTAATTTGCGTATCGCCGAATTTGCCCAATCAAAAGGAATAAAGGTATACTACTACATATCACCCAAAATATGGGCCTGGAAAGAATCCCGAATAAAAAAAATAAAAGCTTTTGTTGACCGCATGTTTGTGATTTTTCCATTTGAGGTAGAGTACTTTAAAAAACATAACTATCCGGTTGACTATGCAGGTAATCCCTTGCTTGACGCTGTGCAGGAAAAAATAAATGAAGAGGGTAGTTTCGATGAATTTATTAATCAAAACAAACTGGAGAATAAACCAATTATTGCCATATTAGCCGGAAGTCGTAAACAAGAGATTGATAAAAACCTGGGTGTGATGCTCGAGATTATTAATCATTATAAAAATTATCAATTTGTTATTGCTGCTGCTCCCTCTATTGAACCTTCCTATTACCAGAAATTTGTTCAGAACAATAAAGTAAACGTGGTTTTTAATCAAACGTATGATGTGTTAAAATATGCTGATGCAGCCCTCGTAACTTCTGGAACAGCAACCCTCGAAACGGCTTTGTTTAGTGTTCCGCAAGTGGTTTGCTATCGAGCCGGAAATGTTTCTTTCTTTATTGCTAAACAGTTTGTAAAAACAAAATATATTTCATTGGTAAATTTAGTAATGAATGCCGAGGTAGTTAAAGAGTTAATTCAGTTTGACATGAATGCACATAAGTTAGAAACGGAGTTAAATAAGCTCCTTTACGATAACGTTTATCGACAGGAAATGCTGGATAATTATGAAAAGTTACGCAAAAAGTTAGGTGGAACAGGGGCTTCAGAAAGAGTTGCCAAATTGCTTTATCATTATTTGCAAAAGGATGTTAATCGATCTTGATAAGTTTATTTTTAGCTTCTTCGTTTACATATTTAATGGTTTCAGGATTTCCCCGGTAATAGATTAAACCTGTTTTTAAAATTTCTGCAGAAAGGTATTCGGTTGAATGGATATAAGCATCACCGATGCTTTCGTTTTTAATGGTGATTTTATGGGCTGTAAATTCATCGGCAAAAAGTTGTAAAGATGCCCTGGTCCATGCTCCAAAGCTGTAAGCTTCCCCTTTTAGGGTAATTTGCCCCCCGGATGTTTCTGAGTTAACCAAATAAAGATAGTCACACTTTACTAAGATAGATATTTCTGAATAATCAGCAATAGAAAAGATTTGCAGCTCTTTGATCTTTAACGTATCCATACATTTAATGTTAGAAGGGGTATTAAGTGTAATAAAACGAAGATTGTCAACTGTAATGTGAAGTTCAATTCTGTCATAATCTCTTGACCATCTTGCGTTATTCAAATTATTAATGGTTAGTGTTTTTTCCTGATTAACCTCAAAAGCCAGATTAGGTATAAGGTTACTTCCTCCTTTAACAATTATTTTTTGAATAGTATCCTGGTAAAGAAAGACCTCAAAAATATCATTGATTTCAATGTTATGAAACGACTGGGTTTTTATCTCCCGGGTGATAATTTCTCCTTGATTAAATAAGGATTCATTACAACAAAAAAGAAATAAAACCGGAATTAAATAAACAAGTTTTTTCATATCTTTTATATTTAAAATCAGTACTTTAAATGTGTGTTATTTAAAAGTATAACCAATACCCCATTCAATATAACTTGCAATAGCCCAATGTGATTTTAGGGTTATGTTTGCAATATACTTTTCGGCAAACCGATAACGCAATCCTATACGACTGTATATTGGTGCGTCTTCTTTAACCGGAACATAAATATATCCGCCCAGGTTGATAATCATTGCTAAATCTCCCAGAACCATTTCATGACCAACATGTAAGCCTGCCTGGTATAAATTGGGATTGACCATATTTGCATTTTGAGTCTTATCCGGATATTGTCTTTTCGTTTCATCATAAAACAGGTCGGCTCCTAAACTCCAGCGTCTTTTCAATGAATAGTTATGATGGTAGTTCAGCATGAATGATGAGGCATAAAAATATCCCGGCTCATATCTCGATTTTGCTTTTATTCCCCCGGCATAAATTATAGTATATTCGTTTTTATTTTCTATTTTGGGTAATTCCAGATGATATTTCCCGGGAGGTTCGTTTAAATGATACAATAGTCCAATCGAACCGGATATTATATTTAAACCTTTGTTGGGTGATTTCACTTTTCCGTTGGAGAAATGGGAAAATCTAACGTTGTTGGTTAAATTTATTCTTTTGGATAATGGGATTTGCGATTGAATGCTAAGATCTATATAAATATTTAAATTCGTCCCAATGGCTAAATTTTGAGGATTTTCATTGATATCAAAATGTTTGGTCAGATATGAACCACCAAAACCTATTTGCCAGCTAAGATTTGAAGATTCCAGGTTTCCCCAAAAAGGTACTTTTATGTATGCATACAGAGCATTGGCCATCCCATAAACCGCATCGTTACCTAAGTTAGAACGATAAAATCCCAGTCCGTAATGGGGATAACGATAAAGTTGATTCCAGTATTTTTCTCCATATGTGGCTTGATTAAATTTTATATCCACCGTTTGAATATGATCTTCAACAAAATATTCAATCATTTTATGGTGTGGCATCATAAATCCATAACCATAGTCAATTTCAATACCTAACCCGTTTGTTTTAGAACCTCCTATTTGCCCAAAACACGAAAAAGCATAAAAAAATATAATGATTAAAAGAATAAATCGTTTAAAAAGCATTTAACCCGTTTAATGAAATGTATTACAAAAATAGCAATAGATAAATTTAATTGATATGATTTTGAATAAAACATTTAAAAAGTAAATTTGTGTTCAAATAAATTGGAAGGAAATGTTTACACTCTTAAAAAAAGAAATTAATAGTTTTTTCAGTTCATTAACAGGATACATCGTTATTACTGTTTTTTTGGTAGTTAATAGTTTGTTTATTTGGGTTTTTCCCGGTCAAAATAATGTGCTTGATGGAGGTTATGCTACCCTCGATTCATTATTTACCATTGCGCCCTGGATATTTTTATTCCTGGTGCCTGCAGTTACCATGCGTATGTTTGCCGACGAAAAACATTCAGGGACTATTGAATTGCTTTTTACCCGTCCTTTATCTGACTTTCAGATTATTTTTGCTAAATATCTGGCCGCTTTACTACTGGTCCTTTTTTCATTATTACCAACATTAATTTATTTTTATTCTGTTTATCAGTTAGGTAATCCTGTTGGCAATATTGATATAGGAGGAACATGGGGTTCTTATATCGGACTGTTTTTTTTGGCTGCTATTTATGTGTCGATTGGTGTATTATCATCATCATTTACTGATAATCAGATTGTGGCTTTTATCATTGGAATGTTATTCAGTTTTATTGCTTACATTGGATTTGATTTTATGAGTGAACTTCAAATCTTTGAATCTATAAAGGTTTTTATCATTAACCTGGGTATAAATGAACATTATAAATCTATGAGCAGAGGGGTAATCGACAGTAGAGATGTAATTTATTTTGTTAGTGTTATTGCTTTTTTCCTTTTAATTACCAAAACCATCTTACAAAGTAGGAAGTGGTAATCTTTTAAATAATATCGATAATGAAAAATCATAAGAAACAAAATATTATTCAATTAATTCTGGCTTTGATTGTTATATTACTAATCAATTATATCTCATCCCAAACTTTCTTTCGTTTGGATTTAACCTCAGACAAACGATACACTTTATCAGAGGTAACCCATGAATTGCTCGATTCGCTTGATGATATAGTTTATATTGAAATATACTTAGAGGGTGATATGCCCATTGGTTTTCAACGGATGCAAAAATCAATTAAAGAGATGCTTGATGAGTTTCAGGTTATTGCCGGTGAAAATATCTATTATTCCTTTATTAACCCCTCAAAATCTACCAATCAATCTAAACGAAACGCTTTATATCAGGATTTATATGAAAGAGGTTTAGAGCCTTCAAATGTAAAGGAAAGAGATGAAGAAGGAGGGATGGCAGAAAAAGTGTTATTTCCCGGAGCAATAATTACTTATGGGGATAAAGAGACTCCTGTAAATTTTTTAAAAAACAATCCTGCATTTTCTACAGAAGTTAATCTTAATAATTCAATTCAGGATTTGGAATATGCTTTTGTTGATGCTATTCGGAAAATTACATCCAAAAAGCACAAAAAGATAGCTTTTATCGAAGGCCAAAGCGAATTGGATGAATATGAAACAGGTGACATTACACGTGAACTGGCTGAGTACTACTCCATCGACAGGTTAACCATTAAAGAATATTTTGGCATCCTCGATCCGTATGATGCAGTTATAATAGCCGGACCTAAAGAAAAGTATACAGAAAAAAGCAAGTTTATTCTTGACCAGTATATTATGAATGGAGGAAAAGTGCTTTGGTTTATTGATGCCGTATCTGTAAATATGGATACCTTATCAACCGGGAGTTCTACTTTTGCATTAATTAACGATGTTAATCTTAATGATCAGCTTTTTAAATATGGGGTACGTATTAATCCTAATGTTATTCAGGATGTACAATGTGCTTTAATTCCTGTTAACACAGCAGCTGGTGGTGCACAACCCAAATTTGTTCCTGCTCCCTGGTTATATTACCCTTTACTTATCCCGCCGGATAATCACCCTGTAACCAAAAGTTTGAATTTAATTAAAACTGAATTCCCCGGAGTTATTGATACTGTAGGTGTTGGAAGTAATATATCAAAAAAAGTATTATTATCATCTTCGGCCCATGCACGGGTTTTAGATGCTCCCTTATTGGTTAACCTGGCCCAGGTACAGGAGCAAATTAATCCCGGAGCATTTAATCAATCTAATTTACCCATTGCTGTCTTACTGGAAGGTTCGTTTGAATCGGTATTTAAGAACCGGTTTCTTGAGAATATTGTTGGTGATAATGACGTTTCTTTTAAAGAAACGAGTGAACCTACAGAAATGATTGTCGTTGCTGACGCGGATATTATTCGAAACGAGGTGAGAGAGCGTGCCGATGGAATTTTTATCTCTCCATTGGGTTACGACAGATACACCAAACAAACTTATGGAAACAAAGAATTTGTTATGAATGCCTTACATTATCTGGTTGATCAAAAAGGATTACTCGAGTTACGTTCACGTGAATTTAAGCTTCGTATTCTGGATAAAGCTAAAATAATTGACCAAAGATTGAGGTGGCAACTTATTAATACGATTATTCCGGTTATCTTTATTTTTATTTTTGGAGGAATCTTAATTTATATCAGAAAAAGAAAATATACCGTTTAGATGAAACGACAACTGAAAAACCTGGATAATACCTATAAAATCCTTTTTATTGCACTTGTTTTATTCATAATCGCTGTTATTTATTTCTTTACCGAAAACAAAGGAACAATTAATCAGCGGAGATTTAATTTTGCAGTAGAATCAACAGAGAAAATTGATAAAATTCAAATCTCCTCTGCGAACAAAACATTTACACTTGTTAAAGAAAACGCCCAGTGGAAAATTAATGATAAATATATCGCCAGGCAACGTTTGGTTGATAATTTTCTTATGGCATTAAACCGAATTCAAGTTTCTAAACCTTTGTCAGCGAATGAAAAGAAACAAGCTGCCGAAATATTGGAAGAGGAAGGTAAACTGGTTGAGATTTTAAGTAATAACCGTACAATAAGAAAATATTATGTAAGTACACCCGAAATAAATACAAAAAAAACGTATATGATGATGGCTAAAAGGGGAGAGCCGATTGTTGTGCGTATTCCTTCTTTTAAAGGATTGGTAGCTGAGTTGTTTATAACGGATGAAAGTTTATGGCGCGATAAAACGATTTTTGATTATCAACCACAAAATATTAAAGCTATTCATGTTGAATATCCAAAAGAACCCTCTAATTCATTCGAGGTGATTCATATGAGTGATGGTACCTTTGCCTTAAAAAATGAAGGGGAGAATATTTTTGTGGAAGATTTTAATGTAAAGAAAGTGGTTCGGTATTTTACCTATTTTCAAAAGATAGCGTTTGAGCATATTGAGAAGGAATTATCGGAACATAAAAAAGATTCCCTTTTAAAGTCGGAACCTTATTGTAAAATCAGTGTTACCGATGTCGACAATTATACAAACAGCATAACTATTTTCAGAAAACCTGCTGAACAGGAATTTGATGAGTTTGGGAATAAAGTACCGTTTGATTATAACAGGGCATATGCAATTTTTAATCAAAATAATGAGTTAATCATTATTCAATATTATATTTTTGATCCTTTATTAAAAGAAATTGATTATTTTCGCTAACATAAAAATCCTTTAACCATATTGGCTACTTGATTTTTTTTTCGTATTATTGATTTTTAAATCAACCATAAAAAAACAATTAAATTTAAAATAAATACCAATGAAATTTGTTATATCCAGTACAGAGTTATTGAGTCATTTGCAGGCTATTAGCAGGGTAATTAGTGCGAAAAATACATTGCCGATTCTTGATAATTTTTTATTTCAGTTACAAGATAATGAGCTAAAAATTACGGCCTCAGATTTGGAAACAACCCTGATTACAACCATTTCATTAGAAAATGTAACAGATGAAGGCAGTATCGCTATTCCTGCCAGAATTTTAACGGATACCCTTAAAGAATTCCCCGATCAACCATTAACTTTCGATATCAATACGGAATCATTTGGGGTGGTTATTACAACTGAAAACGGGAAATACAATGTCGTTGGACAAAATGGTGAAGATTTTCCCCAGTTGCCTATTATTAAAGACGAGCAAAAGACATCTGTTCAGTTACCTTCTGAATTGTTATTAAATGGAATTACGAAGACTCTTTTTGCTACAGCAGATGATGAGTTACGACCGGTAATGAATGGTATTTATATTGAGTTGTTTACTGATAGTATGACATTTGTTGCTTCTGATGCCCATAAATTAGTACGTTATCGAAGAATGGATGCTAAGGCTGATCAGGAATCATCATTTATTTTACCTAAAAAACCCGCATCGCTTTTAAAAGCTATTTTGCCCAAAGAAGAAAATGATGTGGTGATTGAGTTTGATGATAAAAATGCATTCTTTACATTGTCTAATTATAAATTAGTTTCCCGATTAGTTGAAGGTAATTATCCAAGCTATAACTCAGTTATCCCAACCAATAATCCAAATAAACTTACGATTGATCGGTTGGAACTATACAATGCACTAAAACGGGTTGCTCTATTCTCTAACCAGGCAAGTAATTTGGTCAAATTAGAGTTGAAAAATAATCAGATGAATGTTTCTGCTCAGGATATTGATTTTTCAATCTCGGCAAATGAACGATTAAATTCTCAGTATGAAGGAGATGAGATGGAAATTGGTTTTAAATCATCTTTCCTTATCGAAATATTATCTAATTTAACATCAACCGATGTTTTAGCTGAGTTCTCAGATCCTTCGAGAGCAGGAATCTTTTTTCCCGCAGAAAAAGAAAACGAAGACGAGGATGTGCTGATGTTGTTAATGCCCATGATGATTAAAGGATAAAAAAATATAGTACAAATCCCTTGTAAAAGAGTTTCGGATTGAAACTCTTTTTTTGTAAAGGGCAAAAATCAAAATAATGGATTTAGATTTAAAAAAACCAATTGTATTTTTTGACTTGGAAACCACCGGAGTTAATATTGCTAGCGACCGAATTGTAGAGATTTCATTGCTAAAAGTATTCCCTGATGGTTCGGAAGAAATGAAAACGATGTTGATTAATCCGGGAATTCCTATTCCACCTCAATCAACCGAAATTCACGGTATTAGCGACGAGGATGTAAAAGATAAACCTACCTTTAACGAAGTAGGAAGAAGTATCGCTCAATTTATTGAGGGATGTGATATCGCCGGTTACAATTCAGGTAAGTTCGATATTCCTTTACTTGCCGAAGAATTTATTCGTGCCGAAATTGATTTTGACTTAAAAAAATTGCGGTCAATAGATGTACAGGTGATTTTTCATAAGATGGAACAACGAACCCTAAGCGCAGCCTATAAATTTTATTGTAATAAGCTTTTGGAAGATGCCCATAGCGCCGAAGCCGATACCAAAGCGACATTTGAAATTTTAAAAGCTCAGCTTGAACGTTATACTGAACTTGAGAATGATGTTGAGAAATTGTCTAAATTTTCAACCCATAACACCAATGCTGATTTTGCAGGGCGTATCGTATATAATGATAAAGGTCAGGAAATATTTAATTTTGGAAAATATAAAGGAAAAACCGTTGAGTCGGTGCTTGAAAAAGATCCCGGATATTTTGGGTGGATAATAAATAGTGATTTTCCTTTGTATACTAAAAAAGTTTTAACAGCAATTAAGTTGAGAAACTTTAACAATTAATGTAAACCGGTACATTAAGCCAAAATCATTTGTAGAATAGAAATTTTAAATTAATTCCTATGAATTATGTAGTAATACACCATATGTTACGAAAAGATGTAACGGAAGAAATGATGCAGCCTCATATTGAATATCTTAAGGACCTGTTTGACAAAGGAAAACTTATCATTACAGGTCCTTTCCTGGATGAAAAACGTGGTGGAATGTTTGTTATTGATGTTGAAAGTGAAGAAGAGTTAATGGATATTGTAAATAATGATCCGGCGATAAAAAATGGTATTTCAAAAAGCGAAGTAAGACCGTACAAAATTGTTTTCCGCGATAATAAATGAGTTCGGTTGAATTTTTTAATTAAGATATCATGAAAATAATTGCTATTGGTAGAAATTATATAGACCATGCGAAGGAATTTAATAACCCTGTTCCTAAAGAACCGGTATTTTTTATGATGCCAGAAACCGCTTTGTTGCGGAATAACCAACCTTTTTTTTATCCCGATTTTTCAACCGATATTCATTATGAGGTAGAGGTTGTGATAAAACTTAACCGGTTGGGAAAAAATATTGCACCCGAATTTGCGCATAGATACTATAGCGAAATAGGTTTGGGGATAGATTTCACTGCTCGCGACCTGCAAAAAAAGTGCAAGGAAAAAGGGTTGCCCTGGGAAATTGCCAAATCATTCGACGGAGCTGCTCCAATAAGTAATTTTTTACCGCTGGAAAAAACAGGCAGTATTAATGGGATTAATTTTCGGCTTGAGTTAAATGGAAATATCGTACAACAAGCTAATACTAAAGATATGATTTTCCCGGTAGACCAGCTGATAGCTTATGTTTCGAAGTTTACAACCATCAAAATCGGTGACTTATTATTTACGGGTACTCCTGCCGGTGTTGGACCTGTAAAAATTGGTGACAGTCTTACAGCCTATATTGAAGATGAGAAAATGTTGGATTTTGTAATTAAATAAATTCTTCCTGTAATTCTTTAAAGAATTTTCTGGTTATTAAATATCGGGTTTGGTGTTTCTTATATAATTCAGGGTAATCCTTATACGTAAGTTTGAAATGCCGGAATCTATTGTCCATGTTTTGGATAACCAACGCTGGAAGCTGATCCATCTCTACTCCTCTTAGCAGGTAGATTTCGGTGTACCGGATTACGCCAATATTACCAAAAGCATCCAAATCATCTGCATTACAAATAATGGACAAAAGCGAATCCGGGTTCTGTTTTTCCGGTTGGTAATTCTTGTCATCATGTTTTTCTATAGCCCACAAAATATCACTAAAATTTTTTGGTGTTTCAAGGTTTTGATCTTTGAAATAAGCCTGGCATATTTTTTTGCTTTCCTGTCCGTGAAATTCATCGATAGTATTGCTTAAACCCGTATCATGAAAAAAGGAGGCTATCATACATCCTTCCATTAAGTCATAATTAATACGGATGCCCGGGTGAAGGGTAGTAAGTATTTCCTTGCAATAGTTCCATACACGGTAATGGTGATTATGGTCATGTGATGGAATTGTCGAATTGGAAAAGAGCGACTGGCAATAGTTATAAAGCTGATGGAGCCATTTCTGCTCAGTTTTTTCTATCATGTAATTTAGGTCGTTCATCCACTGATTTCCTTTTTAAACAAAAATACTACCCTTTAAAAACAAAAAAGCAGAAAAGTAATTTTTTCTGCTTTTCTGAAGGAATTTTTAAAAACTTAGTTTCTAGATTGTGTTTCTTCGGTCATTTTAATAGCCATATCTAGTATTGTCGTGTCATCAATTTTTACGACTCCGCCATCGGGTCCCTGTGAAAAATGGATTCCTGCACTTTCGCCTTCGCGATAATTTGTGCCACCGAAGTAATTCCTTACCGTCTCCTCATTCAGGTTTAAATTGCTGGCAATCTTTCGAATTGCACCATGGGGCAAACGGTCTTTAATCTTTCGTAACTCATTGAATGTTATTGTCATAACGTGATTATTTTTTAGTTAGACACAGACTATAAAATTACTTAATTAATCCCGGAGAAAAAAATTTAAGTTTAATTTTAAGAAATTTTAACATTAAAAGGAAAGAGAATTCAGGTCTCTAACAATATAAATATCATAATCACCTAAATATGTAAATCCAAGTTTTTTGTAAATCTCTATGGCTTTTTTATTCGTTTGATGTACCTCCAGTTTTATCTGGTATCCCTTTTTTTGGGCATGCTTTAACGATTCTTTGGTAAGGAACTTCCCAAAACCTTGATCTTGAAATTCGGGTTTCACGCCAATATGGTGCAGGTGGATTCTCCGTCCGTCGAAAGTCATCCACGATGAACCGATGATTTCACCGGTTTCGGTATTTTCAATCACAAGTAATCTTCCACCGATTTCCAGGCTGTGAGCAATAATTGTAGCATTATCACCGCGATGACTCCCGCCTAAACCGGTAGCTTGCCATAATTCATTAATTTTTTGATAATCATTTTTTTGGTAATCTCTTAAAATAAATTGTTGGTTCATCATTTACGCTTCAACTTTAACAACATAAATTTGTCCTGAGCTATAATTAATTACTTTTACTTTTTGGCCCTTTTCTATAAAACCAATTTCAGATTTGGCATCGTACATTTCATCCTCAATTTCTACTTTGCCGCTGGGTCTTAAATTGGTAAGCGCTATCCCTGTTTGTCCTATCACATCTTTTTGCTTGCTGTCAACGCCAACATAACCCTCATCTTTCTTTTGGGTTGAATTGAGCACTATCCATGAAAAAGTATTTGAGGTGAGCACTTTTTGACTCAGATAAAGGGATAAGATAAAAGATAGAAAGATAGAAATAGCTACTATCATAAAAGATTTTAAAACGATTCCTATGGCTTCCACGGCATGAAACTCAAATTCGAAGATGATATTATCGATCATGCTAAGTACTAACCCTGCAAATGCAAGTATAACACCACTTATTCCGGCTATTCCAAATCCGGGGATAACAAATATCTCCAATATAATCAGAATAAGCCCAACCAAAAAGATGACCATTTCCCAGTTTTCTGCTAATCCTTCCAGGTATAGCGGTGCAAAATACAAGATAGCTCCTAATAATGCAGCAGCCAGCGGGAACCCAATTCCGGGCGATTGTAATTCAAAGTAAATTCCACCTACAATGAGCATAATTAAGATACCTTGAATGGCAGGGCTTATCAGAAAGCCAATAAATTTCTCCATGCTGGTTGGTTTATACTCATAAATTTCGTAATTTTCTATTCCTGCATGTGCTACTACTTCCTGAATACTTTCTAAAGAAGCTTCGCAGTATCCGTATTCCATGGCTTCGCTTGCAGTAAAGGCAACAATCTTTCCGGTATCAGAAACATTTTCGATATAGATTGAAGGGTCAACCATAGCTTCTGCAATAACCGGGTCGCGATGCCACTTTACGATGGTATCATTGCCTTTGATTATAGTGTCTTTTCCGTGTGCCTCGGCAGTAGCGCGCATGGTTGAGCGCATGTACGACTGATATTTTTCGGGCATAATTTTTCCGGTTTGGTCAACCACCGAAGCAGAACCAATTTTGGCTCCTTTTTTCATGTAGATACTGTCGGCTGCTATAGCTATTAATGCACCGGCTGATGCTGCATTGTTGGTTATAAAAGCATAAACAGGAACCTGGCTTTCCAGCATTTTGGTTCGGATGGAATCACCCATGTTAACCATCCCCCCATAGGTATTCAGTTTAATGATAATGTAATTCGCTTTTATGGCATAAGCTTCTTCAAAGCTTTTTTGTGTTAGTCGCCATGCCGGGGGGCCAATATCCTGGTTGATGCTGAAAACATAAACGATATTTTTAGATGTGTCTGTAATACTTGTTGTATCTGAATTTGCCCGCACATTATAAAAGGCAAATACCAAAATAAGGAGGATTAATACTGGTCTTTTCATTATTGATTAAATTTAGTCAAGGCTAATTTCCGAAATATTATTGAGATTCTTTGGCATATTGTAAAAATAGTTGCATTCCTTTTCGTTTTTTATCATCCAAATGAAAATCAATATTATTTTCCAGGTAATCTTTAGCCTTAATATGTTTTGGAAGATACGAAACATCATATACCTTAAGCATATCATCAATATGCTGTAACCCGTATTGTAAGGCTGTATTAAATTCTTTTTTGAATGAATCGTTAATCGGTTTGTTGGCTACCCATGCAGCAAAAACAAAGGGAAGGTTGGTAAATTTCATCCATTCTTCGGCTAAATCATAAACGTATGGGAATTTTGTTTCTGCTTCAAGGGCCTTGTCGCCAATAATTACTGCTGCTTCATTATCTTTAATTTTTTCAATAAATCCCTCGGAAGTGCTCGCCCATTCAACCTTAATTTTCCAGAAATTTTTGGCTAAAACCCGGCTAAGCATAACCGATGAGCGTGAATGAAAATCAAGGTATATTTTTTTTATTTTTTCCAGGGGTTGATTGGAGCCTAAAATAACAGACCGTACGATTCCAGATGCACCAATGCAATAATCGGCAACAATTTCAGAATACGGTAAATCCGGAATTATTGCTACGGGAACAAGCCCGATGTCAACCTGGTTGTTAAGTAATTTTTGTGCACAAGCCGAAGGGACATCTTTCCTTAATGTTATTTTTTGAATAATTGCATTATTTTCAATCCCGTAAATAAACGGGAAAGTGTTGGTATAAGATACTGCTGATATTTTAATTTTACTCATTAGACTATATTTTATCCTAACAAAGATACAATTGCTCCGAATATTATAATAGAAAATAAATTGTTTTTGTTTAATTTGCATGTGATTTCTTAAAGGGTAAAAAAAATAAATCATGAATATTGATACACTTTTGGCTATATCGCCTATTGACGGACGTTATCGAAACAAAACCGAAAACCTTGCAACCTATTTTTCAGAGTATGGATTGATAAAATATCGCGTACTTGTTGAGATTGAGTATTTTATCGCCTTATGCGATATTCCTTTGAATCAGCTATCCGGATTTGATAAGAGTAAATATGCGTTATTAAGGAAAGTTTATCAGGATTTCAAGGTTGAAGATGCCCAACAAATTAAAGATATTGAAAAAGTTACCAATCATGATGTAAAAGCGGTTGAGTATTTTATAAAAGAAAAGTTTGATGCGTTACAACTCGGACCATATAAGGAATTTATCCATTTTGGATTAACATCGCAGGATGTAAACAATACAGCCACACCCTATTCGTTACGGGATGCGATGGAAAATGTATTTTATCCTGTTTTTCACGATTTAATAAATAAGCTCAAACAATTGAGTAAAGATTGGGAAAAAATTCCTATGCTTGCACGAACTCATGGACAGCCCGCTTCACCTACACGATTAGGAAAGGAAATCGCTGTTTTTGTAGTACGATTGGAAAAGCAGTTGGGGCAACTTAAATCCATTCCTTTCTCTGCAAAATTTGGCGGAGCAACAGGTAATTTTAATGCTCATCATGTGGCTTACCCTGAAGTAGACTGGAATAATTTCGGGAATCATTTTGTTAACCACATTTTGCAGCTTAATCGATCTTTCCCGACGACCCAAATTGAACATTACGATAATATGGCTGCATTTTTTGATGCGTTAAAAAGAATAAATACCATTTTTATTGACCTTTCCCGCGATTTCTGGACGTACATTTCGATGAACTATTTTAAGCAAAAGATTAAAAAAGGAGAAGTGGGTTCATCAGCTATGCCGCACAAGGTAAATCCTATCGATTTTGAAAATGCCGAAGGAAATCTGGGAATTTCTAATGCGATGTGCGAACATTTAGCGCTTAAATTGCCAATATCAAGGTTGCAACGCGATTTAACCGATTCTACCGTATTGCGGAATATTGGAGTGCCTGTGGCTCATTCTATTATTGCTTTTCAATCATTGTTAAAAGGATTGGGAAAAATTCTGGTTAACGAATCAGCTATTGAAAATGACCTGGAAGAGAACTGGGCAGTAGTCGCCGAAGCAATACAGACTATTTTGCGACGAGAAGGATACCCAAAACCTTACGAAGCATTAAAAGAACTAACCCGTACCGGCGAGAAAATTACAAAAGAAAGTATTCATCGGTTTATCGACAGTCTTCAGCTGAATGAGGACATTAAAAGAGAATTAAAAAATATTACCCCTTTTAATTATACCGGTATTTAATTTTATTTTCGAAAAATAGCCCAATTTATTTTACCTTTGATAGGATATCAATGGATAACTCTTTTTATGAGGAAATTTTTTGCCATATTACGCTATCTGATTCCCTACTGGAAAAAATCCCTGTTAAGTGTTTTCTGTAATCTGCTGGCTGCGGTTTTTTCAGTGATTTCTTTTACCATGGTTATTCCTTTTCTGGGCATTTTATTTTCAACCCAGAATTTTAATCCTAATCCTATTCCTTTTGAGCTGTCGGTTGAGTCAGTACAACATAATTTTAATTATATCCTCGGGCAAATTGTTAATCAGTATGGAACGATCAATGCCTTATTGTTTATTATAGGTATAGTGCTTGCTTTTACGTTGCTGAAAAATATATTTTTATTTATAGGTAAATATCTGATCATTCATATCCGAACCGGGGTGATTAAGGATATAAGGAATGAGCTGATGGAGAAAATCCTGAATTTTGATTTAAGTTATTTCTCCAATGAAAAGCGTGGTGATATTATTTCAAAAATGATTCTTGATGTAAAAGAGATTGAAATGTCGATCATTAGTTCGTTGGAGATGTTCTTTAAAGACCCTGTTTTATTAGTGGTATATGTATATGTATTGTTTCTGATGAGCGCGAAACTTACTTTCATTGCGCTTATTTTGTTTCCGGTATCTGCTATAATTATTGGACGTATAGGAAAATCGTTGCGAACAAAATCTTTCCGCGGACAG
>JBNJFS010000002.1:0-55912 GCA_051747085.1 Bacteroidota bacterium | reverse complement strand
GAACCATTTATAAAATACAGGCCTTATTCTGAATTTAAGATGAAGTTGATACGGTGGGTTGTTGAATAGAATTTTTGCCATGGAAAAGGGACACAGATTCAATCCGTTGAATATGCAGATTTTGCCTGATTATCACAGAGGTTAATAATGTGAGTTTGCGTCTTAGCGACTTAGTGATAGATAATTAAAAGGGACATACAAAAGCGGCAGGAGGCAGTCGAAGCAGGCAGTAACAAGATACAAGGAACAAGCGACAGGATGCAAGATTCATGAAATCCAACTATAATACCTTGCCAGTCAAAGTTTTAAAACTGTAGGTATGTTAAACAAATTTCCCATTTTACAAAATGAATCTTAGCGTCTTTGCGCCATAGCGGCAAAAAACAATAAACCCCTTTATTTCCCTTTCCTCCTTATCAACACAATCCCATATTTATCTTCGATATACTGAAAATAATAATACAGTTTATAATTCAGATCAATGCCATAATCAACAGATGGATCATAGTTGATATGTGTTTCATAGAAATCTCCGTATCTGAACGGATTCTGGTGTCTTCTGTTCCATTCGTTACAATACTGGATGTTCCAACTTCTATAATACTCGTTTGAATAGAAATCTTTTGGATGAGGAATCGTAGCCAGGTAATTTTCAAATCCTGAATCAAATACCAATAATTCATATTCCGTACTGTCTTCAGAATTTATTTCAACGCCGGTTGAATCTTTTTTATTTTCCTGGGCCGATATTGAGTTAATGGAAAAAATACCGACTATAAAAACGGTGAAAAAAATTATTGTTCTCATAATTTTAACGGTTTTAATGACAGTATAATATACAAAATTGGATGATTAAAATCAAGCTATAAAAAATTTAGAAGGAAGAATTATAGAACAAATTAATGTATTAATTCACTAAAAAATCATGAACATAAATTGAAGAATAAAAGTAAATAAAAAACCCTGCCATAATTTGTTATGACAGGGTCTTTTGTTTTATAGTAAAACCGTTTTTTTTTATTTATTCAAAAATATTTTTCATCTTTTCAAAAAAAGTTTTGTCGTTGGCATTAGGGTTGGGTTCAAAATTCTCAGATTTCCCTAATTGTTCAACCATTTTTTGTTCATCTTTCGATAGTTCTTTTGGTATCCACACATTGATATTTACCAATAGGTCACCTTTTCCGTAACCATTTATTTCGGGTAATCCTTTTCCTTTTAATCGTAAGATTTTTCCGGGCTGTGTGCCTGGTTCAATTTTTATTTTTACTTTCCCGTCAACGGTAGGAACTTGAACTGTTTCTCCGAGCGAAGCCTGTGCAAAGTTTAAATACAGTCCGTAGATTAAATCATGTCCGTCGCGAACTAATTCGGGGTGTTTTTCTTCCTGAATAAGTACAATCAGATCACCATTCATACCTCCTCGTCTTGCAGCATTTCCTTTTCCACTTACGTTTAATTGCATTCCTTCGCCAACACCTGGCGGTATTTCAATAGAAATCACTTCGCTTCCTTTTATAATTCCTTCACCATGACATGTAGTACACTTACTGGTGATAACTTTACCTTCGCCACCACAAGCATGACACGTTGATGTGGTTTGCATCTGACCGAGAAAAGTATTGGTAACTTTTGTTACCTGTCCGGTACCTCTACAGGTAGAACAGGTACTGTAAGATGATGCATCTTTGGCCCCTGTTCCGTCACAAGTATCACAAGCTATATATTTATTAACTTTTAACTTTTTGGTAACCCCATGGGCAATATCTTTCAGGGTAAGGGTAACTTTTACTCTTAAGTTGGACCCTTTATTTACTCTTCGTGATCGTTGACGCGAACCGCCAAACCCGCCGAATCCGCTAAAACCGCCAAATGATCCGCCAAAAGCGCTTCCGAAAATATCACCAAAATTTTCGAAAATATCTTCCATGGTCATTCCGCCGCCACCGAATCCATTTCCGGCAGCTCCACCAACACCGGCATGTCCAAAACGATCATAACGGCTACGTTTATCCGGATCTCTTAATACTTCATATGCTTCTGCAGCTTCTTTAAATTTGCCTTCAGCTTCATTGTCACCGGGATTTTTATCGGGGTGATATTTTAATGCTTGTTTTCGGTATGCTTTTTTTATCTCATCCTGACTTGCGCTCTTCGAAATCTCTAAAATTTCGTAATAATCTCGTTTTGTAGACATATTCTTTTTTTTCAAATTTTCTATTCACCGATCACTACTTTGGCGTACCGGATAACTTTGTCATTTAATAAATACCCTTTTTCAATTACATCAACTACTTTCCCTTTTAATTCTTCTTTTGGAGCGGGTATTTTGGTCACTGCTTCGTGAAGATCAGTATCGAATTCTTTTTCTTTAGCTTCGATTGCTTTTACTCCACGTTGTTTCAGGAACTCTTTAAATTTGTTGTATATTAAATGTATTCCTTCTTTTATAGCATCTACTTCTTTAGCTTTATCAATAGTTTCCAACCCTCGTTCAAAATCATCCATTACCGGAAGAATATTCACTAAAATATCTTCACCTGCTGATTTGGCTAACTCCATCTTCTCTTTCAATGTTCTTCGCCGGTAATTATCATATTCAGCGGCCAAACGTAGATATTTATCATTCAGCTCTTCCAGTTTTTCTTTATCTGATTTCTCTTTTTTTGATGCTTCTTTTTCTTCCGCATCACCTTTTTTATCTTGTTCCTGTTCGAGGTTATCTTTAACTTCTTCTTTTTCAGATTTTGTTTCTTCCTTTTGATCTGAATTTATTTTTTGTTCAGCTTGCGTCATATCTTTTTCGTTCTCCTTTTTTTCTTTTTTTCTTTGTTTTCCCATTGCTGTATATTTTTTATACTTTATTTCAGATTTAACATTAGTAAACAAACATTTTGCCAAAAAAGTGTTTTGCGCCAATTTGACACATGCAAAAAAGCTTCAGATGAAATATTGGCAAATGATTTTTGTATATAACCGAGCAACCGATTAAAAATTTTAGTCGACTCTTTTAATATCAGCCCCTAAAGCATTTAACCGGGTATCGATCTCCTGGTACCCTCGATCAATTTGCTCGATATTATGGATTGTGCTAACTCCGTCAGCTGACATGGCAGCAATTAATAAGGCAACACCGGCGCGAATATCGGGTGATGTCATATCGGTTGCTCTGAGTTGGATCTTATTGTCAAGGCCAATAACTGTAGCCCGGTGAGGATCACAAAGAATGATTTGGGCACCCATATCAATTAACTTGTCGACAAAAAATAAACGGCTTTCGAACATTTTTTGATGGATTAAAACACTGCCTTTTGCCTGTGTAGCTGTAACCAGCAGAACACTTAACAGGTCGGGTGTTAATCCCGGCCAGGGTGCATCGGCGATGGTCATTATGGAGCCATCAATAAATGTTTCTATTTGATAATGGCGATGTTCGGGAATATAAATATCATCATTTGATTTTTCAAGCTGGATTCCTAACCTGCGAAATGCAGTAGGTATAATTCCCAGGTTTTCGAATGAAACATTTTTGATGGTTATTTCTGAACCGGTCATTGCAGCTAACCCAATAAAGCTGCCAATTTCAATCATGTCAGGTAAGATGGTGTGCTCACATCCATTTAACGCCTTAACTCCCTCGATGGTAAGCAGGTTAGAACCAATACCTGAAATTTTCGCCCCCATACTTACCAGCATTTTGCATAATTGCTGAATATATGGCTCGCAAGCTGCATTGTAAATTACGGTTTGTCCTTTAGCCATTACGGCGGTCATTATAATATTGGCTGTTCCGGTAACAGAAGCTTCTTCGAGTAACATTTTTGCGCCATGCAGATTATTCCCTTTTACTTTATAGGAGTTGTCTTTATGGCTAAATTCAAATCTGGCACCCAGTTTTTCAAAACCAATAAAGTGAGTATCCACTCTTCGACGACCAATTTTATCTCCTCCGGGTTTAGGGATATACCCTTTGCCAAAGCGGGCAAGCAGTGGGCCAATCATCATAATTGAACCACGGAGCGAAATCGATTTTTCTCTGTACTCTTCGGTTTTCAGATAGTTGAAATCAACTTCTTTTGCCGTAAAAGCATAAGACGAGTCGCTTAGCTTTTCAACGGTAACACCAATCGACTCGATTAAATCGATGAGCTTATTTACATCCCTAATATTGGGAATATTATGAATGGTAACTTTTTCGGGAGTTAACAATACAGCACTAATAATTTGTAAAGCTTCGTTTTTTGCTCCCTGAGGAGTAATATTACCCTTTAGTTTTTTCCCTCCTTGAATAACAAATGAACTCATATGTTGATGCTTATTTGGGAGATAGGTTATTTTTTTCGCTGACTTCGGCGGCGTTTATTTTTTGATAAAATATCTTTTGTTTCGGTTAGTGTTGCGTCTTTTGGGTTAATATCTAATTTCCCGTTAGAAAGTTCTTTTAAATCAGAAAAAATGTGCTCATCGGTAACGGCTTCTTTATTCCAGGTTAAATAGCTTTTCTTCATATGATTAGCAATAAGCTGGGTCAGGATATCTTTAAGTTCACCATCTTCCATGTTTATTGCATAGTCAATCATTTTCTCAATGGTTTTGCCGTAATGCTTAAATTTAGCATTTTTATTGTTATAAGGAACTCTTTCGGGTTTTGCCGTTAATGTTTCAATCTTAGGGGTTTCATAGGGCGAGTCAATATCCAGATTGAAATCTGAAATAATGGCTAAATGGTCCCATAATTTATGCTTAAAGTCGGCAATATCTCTTAAATGAGGATTCATATTGCCCATGATATTTATAATTGCTTGCGCCATTTTGTTTCTTTTCTCTTTGTCGGGCTCTTCTATGGTGAGCTCAATCATTTTTTGGATATTTCTTCCATACTCGGGTAAAACCATCTTTTTTCTACTTGTATTATATTCCATAATTAAATTTATTTTTTGCAAAAATAATCTATTTTGATTTAGTATTCAAAGATTTAATTTGATTATTCATAAAATATAATGTTACAAATCATTATTGTCCGATAAAAAAATAAATAAAATCAAGGCTTCAGATCAGGGGGAAAGTCTCTGAAATAGAAAATTGATAGATGGTAAATAAAATCAAGATTTCAGAATGGATTCAATATTTTTATCGGACAACAGTGGTTACAAATACAAGAAGATGATTTATGTATAAAACAAAAAGCCGGCTTTTATTTTACCGGCCTGAATTTTATATTATCCAAAGTAGTCTTTAATCTTTTTTTCCGAATTTATATCTTAATCCCCAAGAACTTTGGATTATTAAATCACCCTCAATGTCAAGTGTTGGCTGTAATTCTATATGCAATGAAAATCTGTCAAATTTCTCAATCGGGGTAAATTGAACTCCAACTGGCAATACAAATCCTGTGAAATAATTAGCATTTCCTCCTAATCCAAAATAGATATTATGATTTTCTTTATTAACAATATTATAACATAATACTAACTCAGGAGTTATATCATCCACAGTCGTGTTGCTATATAGCCTAAACTCACTCCAAAATTTGTCACTAAAATTGTATCCTAATCCAATCTTTGAAAGAGATGATGAATAATAAGAAATACTTATTTGAGAGTATCCTTTTATGCTTGTTATGCAAAGTAATCCCAATAGTGCAATAATTCTAATTGTTCGTGTCATCTTATTTAAGTTTTATATTATAATTGATTAACCCAGAATCTCATAATACCCGTATTATATTCTGTCCCATCACCTGTTGTATTATCTTTATATTCAACAATAGCTTCACCAGCTTCCGTGTCGTCTGTTCCAATTGTAACTTTGATACTTCCATTGACAGGAATATCCTCATCCTCCCCAAAGTCAGTACTTGCAGCAATGTTTAATTCTGTTGTTGAATTGCTATTATCTTGTTCTATCCAGGTATATTTCATGCTATTCCCAATTTTCTCTTTATCCCATGTAATAATTGGAAGATTAATGTGTTTTGTTTTAAGATCAGTCCATAATACATATCTTGTGATCCAGTCAGATTTTGAAAGAATTTTTGTAATTGTTTTTGTTTCATAATTTGAACCGATTTTTTCAATGTAGGTTATAATTACTTTAAATTCCGGCCTTCCTTTAGGCCAGGGTTCTACTTGTCTGAATGCAGTTTTACTTGTAAATCTTGCTTTATATAATTGATCTTTATTGTTATTGTTGTCTCTGTCATAGGTTGGAGGGTCATCAGAGCCTCCACCACCTGTACTTCCACCACCTCCACAATCAATAGGAATATAATATTCATAATTATTTGTTTCATAATAAAACTGTAAACAAGGGTCTTGAATAATTTTTTTATTGTTTTTTAGATTAACATCCTCTTTTTTTATGGCAACCAATCGTTCATTTTGACCAATTACCAAAACAGGTTTTTCCGGAATTTTATTTATATTAAGATAAGTTACATTACCATTTATATCGTATGCTGAGATTACTTTAGTTGTTTCTTCATTATAATTATCTGGCAATATCGCTACTAATGGAATATAATTTGTTGTTTCCCACTTTTCTGTACTCCCTTCGTAAATTTCCGGAATAGAAATTTGAAGCAAAGGGTATTTTTCTATTAATGAATTTAAAAATAATTCATAATCATCTTCAGATTTTATATCATTATTAAATTCATAAAAACGTTTTAAATAATTTTCATAAGTTCTAAAACTTGTCGCTTTCAAAGAAGAATTATCTAATTTTTTATTTTTAAATTTTGAGAATAAGATATCAAAGTCACCGTCAAATTCTTTTAATGCTTCATTTTTGATGAATAATCTTCCTTTTTCGTCTTCCATAGATTTTGCAATTAACTTGGCAAAGTCATGTAATTTAGGATTTTCTTTATTCAATACAATTTTTTCTTTAAAATTTGATTCTTGTAATTCATCATGTTCTTTTTCACAACTTAAAATAATTAACATGAACAAAAATAATCCTCCAATAACTGTTTTTAATTTAATTGATTCCATTTTTCTTTTATTTTAATTTTTAATCCCTACTCATTTCAAGGCTTTTCGGGTTCCGCCTAAGAGCTTTATTTGTAGCTAAAATTAAAAGTAAAACAGTATTTTGAAATATACAAAAACCAAAAGGCCTTGAAAATGAATAAGTTGTAACTAACCGTGCTAAATCTCGAACTTTTCGTATCAAATTTCACACTTTTCGTACCATATTTTTTGACGAACGGATGTATGTTATAAAACACATTGCCTGATTTTATCCAATTAATTCATAACATTAATGAATTAATAAGATTAAATCTATTACTATAAAAATTGTTTTTCAATAAGAAGAATTTCATATCAAGAAAGAAATTCCTGGCAGTTAGTTTAATTGGCTGACTCAATAATTTTTAATTTGGCAAATTTCAATAAGAGTTGCTTTTCGCCAACCACCTCGAACAGTACTTTTGCTTTTTTGTTGGGTTCTTTTCCTTCAATCTTTTGGATTTCGCCTAACCCAAACTTGCTGTGGCGTACAATCATTCCCTCTTTTATTAAATCCGGATGATCAGGCGTAAAATCATTTGCTGTTTGGGCAGCAGCTTTTTTCCCGGCTTCGCTTATTTTTAGTAATTTTTTACTGGCTTGAGGTACTGTAGCATTTATTCCGGGTTTTCTTTTTTCAAATCGTGGTTTGGATGAGTGTTCAAAAATATCATCATCCCCGGTAAAAGGGGTTTGCGGTTCTTCATAAAACGAATCGGGTAATTCCAGGTATTGTTCATCAACCTCTCGGATAAACCGGCTGGGCCGGCAAAAGGTTGGTGTTCCCCATTTATACCTTTCGTGGGCAAAAGATATGATGGCCGATTCTTCAGCTCTGGTTAATGCTACATAAAATAATCTGCGCTCCTCTTCAAGCTCTTTCTGTGTGCCCGATGACATCGGAGAAGGAAACAGATCTTCTTCTAATCCGACTAAAAAAACCTGTTTAAATTCAAGTCCTTTCGCCGAGTGAATCGTCATTATCGTAACTTTATTAAAATCTTCTTCTTTTTCATTATCCTGGTTGGTTAATAAAGCTACATTCTCCATAAATTTATCCAGTGAAGGGAAAACATCCGGATTGTCGTTACTGTCGACATACTCTTTTATACCGTTTAACAGTTCCTCGAGGTTTTCCAGCCGGGTTTGCTCCTCATGCGATTGTGGATTTTTGAACTCTTTCATGATGCCCGATTCATTGGCTATTTCTGTGGCAGCATCGAAAGCATCGTAACTTTTTATGTTTTCCGAGAAATTGTTTATTAAGGTCCTGAATTGTATTAACTTATTTTTTGTCCCCGCATTAAGACCTGATTGTACTTTTTCTATATTCAGCAATACATCCCAAATATTCAACTCATTTTGTTTGGCAAAGTGGTCGATTTTAGTGATTGTGGTTTGTCCGATTCCACGGGTTGGGTAATTGATAATGCGTAATAAAGCTTCATCATCTTTTTTATTAACCGCCAGTCGAAAATACGCCAACAGGTCTTTTATCTCTTTACGCTGGTAGAACGAGATACTTCCATATACTTTGTAAGGGATATTAAATTTCCGGAATGCTTCCTCAAAACTCCTCGATTGGGCATTTGTCCGATAAAGAATGGCAAAATCTTTATATTCATAATCTCGCTCTGCGATAGTATCTTCAATAATTCTTGCAATTTTATAGGCTTCGTCTTTATCGGTATCGGCTTCAATTACTTTTATCTTATCTCCGGTATCATTTTTAGAATAAACTTTTTTGGGAATCTGTTCTTTATTTTTTTTAATCAGACTGTTTGCAGCATCAACAATTATTTTGGTTGAACGGTAATTTTGTTCCAGTTTATATAAATTATATCCGGGATAATCATTTTTAAAATTTAGAATATTTTCAATTTTTGCTCCTCGAAAAGAATATATACTTTGGGCATCGTCACCAACCACACAAACATTTTTTGTTTTTTCAGCCAGTTTTTTAATGATTAAATATTGTGCAAAATTGGTGTCCTGGTACTCATCTACCAGTATATATTTAAATTTATGTTGGTATTTCTCCAGGATATCAGGAAAATCCCTGAAAAGGATATTGGTATTTAACAACAAATCATCAAAATCCATTGCGTCAGCTTTCTTACATCTGTTGCTGTAGATCATAAAAATTTCACCCATTCGCGGACGCTTGCTTTTTTGATCCTGGATAAGGATTTGTTGGTTACTGTTGTATGCTTTTGCTGTAATCAGATTGTTTTTTGCGCTGGATATGCGCCCATAAACTTGAGCCGGTTTGTAAGTTTTATCGTCTAATCCTAATTCTTTAATAATTTTTTTCACCAGATTTTTCGAGTCAATCGTATCATATATAGTATAATTAGGTGTATACCCCAGCTTTTCTGCTTCGGCTCTAAGAATTCTTGCAAAAATGGAGTGAAAAGTTCCCATCCAAAGATTCCTGGCCACATCTTTTCCAATCATTGTGGCAATTCTGTTTTTCATCTCTGCAGCAGCCTTATTGGTAAATGTTAACGATAAAATTTGATACGCAGGAATTCCTTGTGCCAGGATATGCGTTATCCGGTAGGTTAATACGCGTGTTTTTCCGGAACCTGCCCCGGCAATTACCAACGACGGACCTTTATAATTTGTTACCGCACTTTTCTGTGCATCATTTAAATCATCTAAGTAATTATAACCCATTAAATATTTTTTTGAGATGAAAAATTACAAGCTGTAAAAATAATGGCATAATCACGGCTAACCAAAACTTCTATAAAGTATTTTTGTATAAAATAATCCCTGCCTGCATGTTTATAATAAATTTAACCTACAGGAGATGATCCAATCGAAAAAAACATTTTATATCATACAATTTTATTAGCAGATAATTGTTAATATTGTAGTTTTTATAAGGTATATTATATATATGTATAGATTTTTTCGATTTCTATTTACATGGGTACTTGTTGGTTTAGCTTTTTCTGCATTTTCACAAATTACTTCAAATGCCGAATTTTCAGAAGCTACAACCTTTGATGAAAATATTAAAATTTTCGTGTTTTGTACAGATTTAACAAATGCGGGAGAATTAATAGCTAATGATTCAACATCGACCGGAGGATTTGATTTTACATGGTTTAAATTTGATGAGAATTCGTTGGATTTTACAATAGCTTTAACAGAGTATACTATTAATAATGATTCTTCTAGTTCAGGTATATCAGATTTGGAAGATGGAGGATATAAAGTGGTTTTAACAAAAGGAGCTGAAGAGCAGAAATACATAGCTTGGGTTTATAACAACAATGATAGGAGCGTTCAATTAAATTTAGAGCCGGATAGTGATTGTGACTACCTGGCTTTATCAACTGACCCGTATTATCATACCAACCAGTTTTTCGAAACACCTTTTAGATATTATCATGTAGACTCAGCAGAATGGTATACCTTAAATAACCAAGTTGAACAATACACCTGGACAGCGAGTCCAGAACTGGAAAGTTTGAGAAATTATAACGGGCCTTTCACCAGTATGGCTGATGACAATAATGCTAATCTACCAACCGAAAACACTGTATTTTCGGTACTAACCATCGATCGATTTGGTTGTGAGGCTGATGATGACCTTGATTATACGGCCATTGCTACCGAAGCCAAATTCAAAATTATGGCGATTGATGATGATGGGTTGGTTATGGAAACCAGTGAAGAATCTGTTTCCGGTGCAGCCCCACTAAAAGTGCGATTTGAAAATTTATCAGAAAATGGATATCAGTACACTTACTTTTTTGGTGATACTTTAATAGATAATGATGAAGATGTAATTGTTACCACAGACCTTTCATTACAGCCCGAACATACCTATTATTATACTGCTCCGGATTCAGGGAAAACATATACCGCATGGTTAAAGAGTGAAAGCAGCTATGGATGCAGGGACTCGATGTTTGTGGGAATATTTGTTGAACCTACATCTATCGAATTTCCTAATGTTTTTACTCCAAATAATGATAATATTAACGATGTATATCAGTTAACCGATTTTAAATCGATTCGAGATTTTAAAATTACGATATTTAACAGGGTAGGACAGGTTGTTCATCAATTTGAAGGAGATGCCCGTGATTGGGAAGGCTGGGATGGTACCGTTAAAAACAGCAACCGTGAAGCCCCCGACGGGAATTACTTTTTTGTAGTAGAGGTTATTGGTTGGGATAGAAAAAGTTATAATAACAAAAACCTGAATTATACCGGCGTTAATGATGCGAGTGAAGACGGGGAAAGTGCAGAAGGGAATTTTTTTGGTATCATCCGATTGTTTAGATAAAATGAGTTATTAAATATATTGATAACAAAAAAGAGCTGCCTAAAATAATGGCAGCTCTTTGTTTTTATGCTAAGAATTATTACTATTCTTCTTCTTCCTGTTCTTCGAAAGCTTTCATTAATTTTTCCTGAACATCCATTGGAACTTGCTCATATTTTGCAAATTTCATGGTATAGGTTGCTCTACCTCCGGTTAATGAACTTAATGCAGTAGAATATTTATTGAGCTCGGCTAAAGGAACTTTTGCATTAATTTTCTCAAACCCTTTATCACTATTCATCCCTTCAATCATAGCTCTTCTGCCTTGTAAATCACTCATAACATCACCCATTCTGTCTGATGGAACAAGAACTTCAATATCATAAATAGGTTCCATAATTTTAGGACCCGCATTTTTAAAAGCTGCTTTAAAAGCATTCCGACCGGCAAGTTTAAACGAAATCTCGTTTGAATCAACCGGGTGCATTTTGCCATCATATACAGCAACTCTGATATCACGAGCATAAGAACCGGTAAGCGGACCTTCTTCCATTTTCTCCATAATACCTTTTAAAATTGCAGGTAAGAAACGTGCATCAATGGCTCCCCCAACAATACAGTTATAATAAATTAATTTTCCGCCCCATGGTAATGCGTGTTCTTCTTTATTTCTTACAGATACTTTTATCTCTTTTCCGCCTACTTTATAAACGGTAGGATCCGGCATGCCTTCTTTGTAAGGCTCTATAACCATATGTACTTCACCAAACTGACCAGAACCTCCGGATTGTTTTTTGTGTCGGTAGCTCGATTCTGCAACCTTGGTAATTGTTTCACGATAGGGTATTCTGGTTGGATAAAATTCCGTTTCAATTTTATAGATATTGTCAAGATGCCATTTTACCATATTATTTAAATGATACTCACCTTGTCCGTATAGTATTATTTGTTTTAATTCTTTCGAATATTCAACTTTTACGGTTGGGTCAATTTCATGTATTCGGGTTAAAGCTTCTCCTAACTTTTCATCATCCGACTCATTAAGTGTTTTAATTGCCGTTCTGTGTTTTGCTTCAGGGAATGATATTTCAGGAAACTTAAATGGTTTCTTCGGATCGGATAATGTATGATTTGTTTTGGTGTTTTTAAGTTTCACTGCAGCACCAATATCGCCCGCAACTATCTTGGCTACTTTAGTTCTGTTTTTACCGGCAACGGCATACAGTTGAGAAAATCTTTCTTTTGTAGATGTGTTGTTGTTTGTTAAGTCCATCCCTTCGGCAATGCTTCCGGAAAAAACTTTAAAATAATTAATTTCACCAATATGCGACTCATTGGCTGTTTTAAAAACAAACAAACCGGTAGGTCCATCTTCTTTGCATTCAACTTTTTCTCCATCAGCAGTTTCCGGTACAGGCATCATATTTGGTGATGGCACTACATTCGTAATAAACTCCAGAATTCTTTTAATACCATAACTTTTTTCTGCAGAAGCACAAAATAAAGGATACATCCCTCTGCTAATTAAGCCTGCTAAGATGCCTTTTCTCATTTCATTCTCATCCAACGAACCTTTCTCAAAAAACAGTTCCATTAATTGTTCATCATTTTCTGCGGCTGATTCAACTAAGGCGTTATGTAATTCTTCGGCTGTATCTTTTTGGTCAGCAGGAATGTCAAGAACTTCTCTATCACCCTTATCATTGAATTTGTACATTTTCATTGTTAAAACATCAATGATTGCATTAAAATCAGGACCCGTAGAAAGAGGATACTGAATAACTACAATTTTATTTCCAAATGCTGTTTTTAATGATTCTATTGCTTTCTCATGATTTGCACCCTCATGATCTAATTTATTTAAAACAAACATTAATGGTTTATTATATTTTTCACAATGTCTGCTTAATATTTCGGTACCTACCTCAACTCCGTGCTGAGCATTAACTAACATAACAGCTTGATCCGCTGCATAAAATGAAGATATAACCCCTCCAATAAAATCGTCAGCTCCGGGAGTATCAATAATATTAACTTTATGATCATTAAATTCGGTATATAAAACAGTGGAAAATACTGAATTTAGGTTTTCATGTTCAATTTCATTATAGTCAGAAGCCGTGTTTTGTCCATCAATACTTCCTTTTCTTTCAATTATTCCTCCTTCATAGAGCATCGCTTCGGCCAGGGTTGTTTTCCCCGAACCCGCATTTCCAATCAAAGCGATATTCCTTATTTTATCCGTTTGATAAGTTTTCATATGTATTTTAAGATTTAATGAATAATTATTATAAACTTTTTAAAAACAACACATTTATTATAAGATAGATAAACGGGCTTCAAAAATAGTAAAATTTTATCAACACACAAGTGATGGTGTATAATATTATAAAGCGATTGATTATTTTTATTTACTCTTTAATATCTTTCTAAATAAGAGTGTCTGAATAATTTAATTCCAAATCATTTGGGATTAATCAAAAAAGATTTTAATTTTGCGGCATTTTCCGACAATAAATTTGTGTGGTTAAATCAATAAAAATCAAAGGATTTTAGATTTTACAGGTTATTTCTAGTGATTTGGATAAATCTTCTGAAGTATCTAAAAATTAAGAAATAAATTTAAATATTTTGTGGATTTTTAAAAAAAAAGAATACCTTTGCGAACCGATTTTGTAAAAAAATTAATTTAAATAATTAACTATATGCCTACAATACAGCAGTTAGTAAGAAAAGGAAGAAAGCAAATTGTAGAGAAGAAGAAGGCTCCTGCTTTGGATGCATGTCCACAGAGAAGAGGTGTTTGTACCCGAGTTTATACAACAACACCAAAGAAGCCAAACTCTGCTATGCGAAAAGTTGCCAGGGTTAGGTTAACCAATGGTAAAGAAGTAAATGCTTATATCCCGGGAGAGGGTCATAATTTACAGGAACACTCTATTGTCTTAATTAGAGGAGGTAGGGTGAAAGACCTGCCAGGTGTTCGTTACCACCTTATTCGCGGTGCTCTTGATACTTCCGGAGTAGAAGGAAGAACACAACGACGTTCAAAATACGGAACTAAAAGACCAAAAAAATAAACTAACGCAAACAGTTTAGAAAGAAATGAGAAAGTCAAAACCAAAACAGAGGATAATATTACCGGATCCAAAATATAATGATACGTTAGTAACCAGGTTTGTTAACGACCTGATGATGGATGGTAAGAAAAATATTGCGTTGAATATTTTTTATGATGCAATGGATATCGTTGCAGAAAAAAATAAGGACAAAGAAAAGTCTGCCTTGGAGATTTGGAAAAAAGCATTAGAAAATGTTACGCCTATGGTAGAGGTTAAAAGTAGGCGTATTGGTGGTGCTACTTTTCAGGTTCCTATGGAAGTTTCTCCCAAAAGAAAGACAGCTATTAGTATCAGGAATCTGATAAAATTTGCTCGTCAGCGTAGCGGGAGAAATATGGCTGAAAAATTAGCACAGGAAATTATTGCTGCCCATAATGAAGAAGGTGGAGCATTTAAACGTAAAGAAGAAACACATAGAATGGCCGATGCCAATAAAGCATTCGCTCATTTTAGATTTTAAACAGGGTAAAAGGGGTTAGAGAAAAGGAGAAATGAATAAAACTTTGCAAAATACCAGAAATATCGGGATCATGGCTCATATTGATGCCGGTAAAACCACTACAACAGAACGTATTCTGTTTTATACTGGTATTACACATCGTATAGGCGAAGTGCATGATGGAGCTGCTACCATGGACTGGATGGTGCAGGAGCAAGAGCGTGGAATTACGATTACTTCTGCAGCAACTACTGCTTTTTGGAAGTATAAAGATCAGGAATATAAAATCAATATAATTGACACTCCCGGACACGTAGATTTTACTGTGGAAGTAGAACGATCATTGCGTGTACTCGACGGTGCAATTGCTGTATTTTGTGCTGTTGGAGGAGTTGAACCTCAATCTGAAACTGTTTGGAGACAAGCCGATAAATATCATGTTCCTAGAATGGCCTTTGTAAATAAAATGGACCGTTCAGGTGCAGATTTCTTTTCTGTTGTCAATCAGATTAAAGAAAAGTTAGGATCAAATCCGGTTCCTCTTCAAATACCGATTGGATCAGAAGAATCTTTCAGAGGGGTCATTGACCTTATTGAAAATAAAGCCGTTGTATGGCATGAGGATCAAAAACTTGGAACAAACTACGAATTGGTTGAAATACCGGATGAGTTAAAAGAAGAAGCCGAAGAATGGAGAGGTAAATTGATTGAAGCTGTTGCTGAACACGATGATGCCTTACTGGAAAGATATTTTGAAGATCCGGATTCTATTACCAAAGAGGAAATGTTAGCTGTTATTCGCAAAGCAACGATTGAAATGACTATTACACCCGTGCTTTGTGGATCAGCATTTAAAAATAAAGGCGTTCAACGTTTAATTGATTCAATTATCGCATTTTTACCGAGCCCGGTAGATGTTGGAAATATTAAAGGAGTTAATCCTAAAAATGATGAGGTCGTTGAACGTAAACCTGATGCTGATGAACCATTAGCTGCATTGGCATTTAAGATAGCTACCGACCCTTATGTTGGAAGGTTGGCTTTTCTAAGAGTGTATTCAGGAAAAATAGACGCCGGTTCTTATGTGTTAAATGTAAGAACAGGAAAACGTGAACGTATTTCACGTTTATATCAAATGCATGCCAATAAACAAAATCCAAAAGATTTTATCGAAGCAGGAGATATTTGTGCTGCGGTTGGATTTAAAGATTTACGAACCGGTGATACCCTTTGCAATGAAAAACATCAGATTACTTTAGAATCGATGGAGTTTCCTGAACCCGTTATTGGAATTGCGGTTGAACCAAAAACACAAAAAGATCTCGATAAATTAAACCTGGCCCTTCAGAAGTTAGCCGAAGAGGATCCTACATTTACGGTTAAAGTAGATGACGATTCAGGGCAAACGGTAATTAGCGGCATGGGAGAATTGCATTTGGAAATACTCCTTGATCGGTTAGTACGCGAATTTAAAGTTGAATGTAACCAGGGAGCACCTCAGGTTAATTATAAAGAAGCGATTACCAAAGAAGTTCAGCATCGCGAAGTATTTAAAAAACAATCCGGTGGTAGAGGAAAATTTGCAGATATACAGGTTATTATCGGTCCTGCTGATGAAGATGCAAAAGAACTTCAATTTATTGATAAAATAAAAGGTGGAAATATTCCTAAAGAATATATACCTGCAATTCAAAAAGGTTTTAAAGAAGCAATGTATAATGGCGTATTAGCGGGTTATCCCGTTGATAGTATGAAAGTAACATTAATTGATGGTTCATATCACGATGTGGATTCTGATGCATTGTCTTTTGAAATTGCAGCTAAAATGGCCTTTAAATCTGCTTGTGCCAAAGCTAAACCCGTTCTTTTAGAACCGATTATGGCTGCTGAAGTGGTTACTCCGGAAGAATATATGGGAGATATCATTAGCGACTTTAACAGACGAAGAGGTAAAGTAGAAGGAATGGAAAATAGAGGTGGAGCAAGAGTGATAAAAGCTAAAGTTCCATTGGCCGAGAAGTTTGGCTATGTAACAGTTCTAAGAACCATAAGTTCTGGACGAGCTACTTCATCTATGGAATTTTCTCATTACGAAAAAGTTCCTACTGAAATAGCTAAAGAGATTGTAGAGAAAACAAAAGGAAAAAGCGAATTTGTTTAATTTGGATAAGAATGAGCCAAAAGATCAGAATTAAATTAAAATCATACGATCATAATCTGGTAGATAAATCTGCCGAAAAGATCGTTAAAACAGTAAAATCAACTGGTGCTGTTGTTAGTGGTCCAATTCCACTACCTACTCATAAAAGAGTGTTTACAGTATTACGTTCTCCGTTTGTAAATAAAAAATCGAGAGAACAGTTTCAGTTATCATCTTACAAGCGTTTGTTGGATATTTACAGTTCAACACCAAAAACGATTGATGCGTTGATGAAACTTGAATTACCCAGTGGAGTTGAAGTTGAAATTAAAGTATAATAAAGTAAAAAAGGAAAGCGATGCCAGGATTAATTGGAAAAAAGATTGGAATGACTTCCATCTTCAGTGCCGAGGGAAAAAATATTCCATGCACTGTTATTGAGGCCGGGCCATGTGTGGTAACGCAGGTTAAGACCGTTGAAAATGACGGATATCTTGCTTACCAATTGGCTTTTGATGAAAAAAAGGAAAAGAATACCCCAAAACCTTTAATGGGCCATTTTAAAAAAGCAAAGCAAACTCCTAAGCGAGTTTTGCACGAGTTTAAAAATTTTGCTAATGATTATAAAATTGGCGAAGATGTTACCATCGACATATTTGATGAAGATATGTGGGTTGATGTAACTGGTTTTTCAAAGGGAAAAGGTTTTCAAGGTGTTGTTAAACGTTATGGATTTCATGGTGTTGGAGGACAAACACACGGACAGCACAACCGACTCAGGGCTCCCGGGTCATTAGGTGCTTCTTCATATCCTTCAAGAGTTTTTAAAGGAATGAGAATGGCCGGACAAACGGGTAATAAAAAAGTGAAAATGATAAACCTTAAAGTAGTTAAGGTTATCAAGGAGAATAATTTATTAGTTGTTAAGGGATCAGTTCCTGGTGCAAATGGATCATATTTAATTATTCAAAAGTAATGGAATTATTTATAGTTAATATAACAGGCGAAGATACCGGTAAAAAAGTTACCCTTAATGATTCGATTTTTAAAATCGAACCAAACGATCATGCCATCTATTTAGATGTTAAACAATATTTGGCCAATAAACGTCAGGGTACTCATAAATCCAAGGAAAGAAATGAGATTGCCGGTAGTACAAAAAAGATTAAGAGACAAAAAGGTACTGGAACTGCACGAGCCGGGAATATTAAATCTCCCATATTCAGAGGTGGAGGAAGAGCTTTTGGTCCAAAACCCCGAGATTATTCCTTTAAACTTAATAAAAAAGTTAAGCAGTTAGCTCGTAAATCAGCTTTAAGTTATAAAGCAAACAATGACAATATTAAAGTATTAGAAAACTTTAACTTTGAAGTTCCTAAAACCAAAGAACTTGTTAATCTTAGAAATAATTTAGGAGTAGCTGATAAAAAAGTACTTTTAGTTTTATCTGAACAAAATAAAAACATATATTTGTCATCCAGAAATTTACAGGATGTCAAAGTTGTAAATGTCTCAGATATAAATACTTACGATATAGTAAATGCATCAGTTGTACTCTTTGTAGAGAACTCAATTGAGCCATTGCATAAAATGTTTAGAATTTAGAAAAAATTATAACAATGGATATTTTGTTAAAACCAATAGTAACCGAGAAAATGACTGAGCAGGGTGAAGACCTGAACAGATACGGTTTTATTGTGGATAAAAGAGCAAATAAGGTACAGATTAAAAATGCTGTAGAGGATATGTATGGTGTGTCAGTTGAGGCTGTAAATACTATGCGTTATCTGGGTAAGGAAAAATCCCGTTACACAAAGTCGGGAATCATTCAAGGACGATCAAAATCTTTTAAGAAAGCGATTGTTACATTAGTTGAAGGAGAAAAAATAGATTTTTATAGCAATATTTAATTAATATGGCAGTAAGAAAATTAAAACCTGTAACACCAGGACAAAGACATAAAATTATCGGTGCTTTTGATATCGTAACCAAAAGTACACCGGAAAAATCTTTGTTAGCACCACTGAAAAAATCAGGTGGAAGAAATAATGATGGAAAAATGACCATGAGATATCTTGGCGGTGGACATAAGCAAAGATATCGTATCATTGATTTTCTTCGTAACAAAGATGGAATGGAAGCAACGGTTAAAAGTATCGAATACGATCCAAACCGAACCGCAAGAATTGCTTTAGTTGTATATGAAGATGGTGATAAAAAATATATCATCGCTCCTAATGGTTTGAAAGTAGGACAAAAAATAAAATCTGGAGAAGGAGTTGCCCCGGAAGTAGGAAATACGTTGTTCCTTTCAAATATACCATTGGGTACTATCATTCATAATATAGAATTACATCCAGGTAAAGGAGGAGCATTAGCTCGCAGTGCCGGGTCATATGCACAATTAACCTCTCGTGATGGCAAGTATGCTATTGTTAAATTACCCTCTGGAGAATCAAGGATGATATTAACAACCTGTCGTGCTACTATTGGGACCGTTTCGAATGCCGACCACAGCCTTGAAATATCAGGTAAAGCCGGACGAAAAAGATGGTTAGGCAGAAGACCAAGAGTACGGGGTGTTGTAATGAATCCGGTAGATCATCCAATGGGTGGTGGTGAAGGAAGAGCCTCAGGTGGTCATCCCAGATCAAGAAAAGGGTTGCCAGCCAAAGGTTACAAAACAAGAGCCCCCAAAAAGGCGTCGAATAAGTATATTGTTGAAAAACGTAAGAAATAAAAAAGATTGCTATGAGTCGATCATTGAAAAAAGGCCCATTTATTGATTTTAAACTTGAGAAAAGAGTTCTTGAATTAAACGAATCAGGAAAAAAATCTGTAGTTAAAACCTGGTCACGCAGGTCGATGATTTCTCCAGATTTTGTTGGGCATACTATTGCAGTTCACAATGGAAATAAATTTATCCCGGTATATATTACAGAAAATATGGTAGGACATAAATTAGGTGAATTTGCTCCAACCAGAGTTTTTAGAGGTCATGCCGGGAATAGAAAATAAACCTACGATAGTATTATTTTAAAATATTAGATAATAATGGGTGCAAGAAAAAGAATAAGAGCGAATAAAATAAAAGAAAGCAAAAAGAATCAATATTTTGCTAAACTTAGAAATTGTCCTACATCGCCACGAAAAATGCGATTAGTAGCCGATATGGTTAGAGGAATGGAAGTAAATAAAGCTCTTGATGTATTGAAATATAGTTCGAAAGAAGCCTCAAATCGTTTGGAGAAATTACTTTTGTCAGCTATTGCTAACTGGCAGGAAAAAAACGAAGGTGTTCGAATTGAAGATAGCAAATTAATCGTGAAAGAAATCTTTGTTGATGGAGGTAGAACTTTAAAAAGAATACAACCCGCTCCTCAAGGAAGAGCACATCGAATTAGAAAAAGATCTAATCACGTAACATTAGTGCTAGATAATTTAAATAACAACGATACTCAAACAGAACAATAGATGGGACAAAAAGTTAATCCGATAGGAAATCGATTGGGAATCATTAAAGGATGGGACTCTAATTGGTACGGTGGAAAAAACTATGCTGACAAGCTGGTTGAGGATAATAAGATTAGAAAATATCTTGAAGCTCGATTAGCTAAAGCAAGTATATCTAAGATTGTTATTGAAAGAACTTTAAAATTAATAACCGTTACTGTTAATACCGCTCGCCCGGGAATTATAATTGGTAAAGGTGGCCAGGAAGTAGATAAACTTAAAGAAGAGTTAAAAAAGATTACCCGAAAAGAGGTTCAAATTAACATCTTTGAAGTTAAAAGACCGGAACTAGATGCTACTATCGTTGGCAACGCAATTGCAAGACAGATCGAAGGTAAAGTTTCGTTCCGTAGAGCTATTAAAATGGCAATTGCATCTACCATGCGAATGGGCGCAGAGGGAATTAAAGTTCAGATATCAGGACGTTTGGGTGGTGCAGAAATGGCGCGAACAGAAGTTTATAAAGAAGGACGTACGCCATTGCATACATTCCGTGCCGATATTGATTATACATTGAGTGAAGCCCTTACAAAGGTTGGTTTAATTGGTATTAAAGTTTGGATCTGCAGAGGTGAGATTTTTGGTAAAAGAGATCTTTCACCGAATATTGGTGCATCTAAAAACCAAAAACCATCAAAAGGTGGCTTCAAGAAAAAAAGAAAATAAACAATAATTTAAATTATTATTGGAATGTTACAGCCAAAGAAAACGAAATACAGAAGAGTCCAGAAGGGCAAAATGAAAGGGAATGCCCAACGAGGAAATCAATTGGCTTTTGGTTCTTTTGGAATCAAAGCCCTGGAGGAGTGCTGGATTACAGGACGACAAATTGAGGCCGCTCGACAAGCAGTGACTCGTTATATGAAACGTGAAGGGCAAATCTGGATACGTATTTTTCCGGATAAACCAATCACTAAGAAACCAGCTGAAGTGCGTATGGGTAAAGGACGTGGAGCACCAGAAGGCTTTGTTGCACCTGTAAAACCAGGACGAATATTAATCGAAGCCGAAGGTGTATCTTTTAAAGTAGCTCAGGAGGCATTACGTCTTGCGGCTCAAAAGTTACCAATCCCAACGAAATTCGTTGTTAGACGTGATTATGTTGAAAACATAAATTAGTGAGAAATGAAGAATTCTGAAATTAGAGAATTAACAACAAAGGAGATTGAGGAAAGAATCGATACAGAAAATACGATGCTTACTCGTCTAAAGCTTAATCATGCCGTGTCTCCTTTAGACAATCCTTTGAAGATAAAGCAAACACGCAAGAATATTGCAAGATTAATGACTGAGTTGCGTAAAAGAGAAATCAATGAAAGTTCGAATAGTTAATTTGTAACAATGGAAACAACAAGAAAACTAAGAAAAGAACGTATTGGTGTTGTTGTTAGCAATAAAATGGACAAAACCATTGTTATTGCAGTAGAACGAAAAGTAAAACATCCAAAGTACGGCAAATTCATTAAAAGCAGAAATAAATTTACTGCACATGATGAAGAAAACACTTGCAATATAGGCGATACTGTTAGAATTATGGAAACAAGGCCTTTAAGCAAAAATAAATGTTGGAGATTAGTAGAAATTATTGAAAGAGTTAAATAGTCATGATACAACAAGAAAGTAGACTAACAGTTGCTGACAACAGTGGAGCCAAAGAAGTGTTATGTGTTCGCGTTTTAGGAGGAACAGGTAAACGATATGCTTCTATTGGCGATCAGATTGTAGTAACTGTTAAAAGTGCTTTACCATCAGGTGAAATAAAAAAAGGAACAGTATCAAAAGCTGTTGTCGTTAGAACCCGGAAAGAAGTTAGAAGACCCGATGGTTCTTATATTCGTTTTGATAACAATGCTGTTGTATTGTTAAATAATGTAGATGAAATTCGTGGTACACGTATCTTTGGTCCAATACCAAGAGAGTTACGTGAAAATTATATGAAGATTATCTCATTAGCTCCAGAAGTATTATAATTTAAAATCATTGCTGCATGCAAAGGAAGAAATTACACATAAAAAAAGGCGATACGGTTTACGTAAATGCAGGTGAATATAAAGGACAACAAGGCAAAGTACTTGAAGTAATTTACGACAAAGAAAAAGCTATTGTTGAGGGTGTGAACATGGTTTCTAAGCACACAAAGCCTAATGCAAATAATCCACAAGGTGGAATCGTAAAAAAAGAAGCACCAATTCATATTTCTAACCTTATGGTTGTTGACCCATCAACTGGAGAACCAACCAGAATTGGTAGAAAATTAAATGAAGAAAATAAATTAGTGCGATATTCAAAAAAATCAGGGGAGGAGATTAAGTAATGGAATATACGCCTTTATTAAGAGAAAAGTACAGAAAAGAGATTATACCAGCTCTAACCAAGGAATTTAAATATAAAACCATTATGGAAGTTCCCAGGCTGGTTAAGATTACGCTAAACCAGGGTGTAGGTCAGGCAGTTGCTGATAAAAAAATGATCGAAACTGCACAGGAAGAATTAACCCTTATCGCAGGACAAAAAGCGGTTAAAACATACTCTAAGAAAGATATCTCTAACTTTAAGTTACGTAGAGGAATGCCTATTGGTGTGAAAGTAACACTGCGCAGAGATAAAATGTATGAGTTTATGGAAAGATTAATCGCCATTTCTCTGCCCCGGATTCGAGATTTCAACGGTGTTAGTTCTAAGTTCGACGGACGCGGAAACTATACGTTAGGTATCCAGGAACAGATTATTTTCCCCGAAATTGATCTTGATAAAATCAATAAAATTTTAGGTCTGGAAATTACATTTGTTACAACGGCTAAAACCGACGAAGAAGGATTAGCCCTGTTACGAGAATTTGGAATACCATTTAAAAATATTAAAAAGAAATAGATAGTATGGCTAAAGAATCAATGAAAGCCCGAGAAAGAAGGCGACAAAAATTGGTTGAAAAGTATGCTGAAAAAAGAGCAAAACTTAAAGCTGAAGGTGATTATGTTGGATTAAGCAGATTACCGAAGAACTCTAACCCTATCCGGTTGCATAACAGATGCTTAATTACCGGACGACCAAAAGGGTATATGCGACAATTTGGTATTAGCAGAATTACCTTTAGAGAAATGGCATCAAAAGGTTTGATACCCGGAGTAAAGAAGGCAAGTTGGTAGATTGTAATTAAAATAAAGAAGAGATATGATCACAGATCCTATAGCAGATTATCTTACTCAAATTAGAAATGCCGTGATGGCAGGTCATAGAGTAGTAGAAATTCCTGCTTCAAACCAAAAAAAGGATATTACTAAAATATTATTTGATAAAGGATATATCTTATCCTATAAGTTTGAAGACGACAATAAACAAGGAATTATTAAAATAGCATTAAAATATCACCCGGAAACCAAAGCTCCTGCGATTCGATCAATTATCAGGGCAAGTAAACCCGGATTGAGAAAATATGTTGGAGCCGACGAAATTCCAAGGGTACTTAATGGATTAGGTGTGGCTATTTTATCTACATCAAAAGGTGTTATCTCAGATAAAGAAGCACGCACATTGAATGTAGGTGGTGAAGTTTTATGTTATGTACATTAAAAAGGAGGATATTTAAATGTCACGAATTGGAATATTACCCGTTAAAATACCCGGAGGCGTTACAATAACTGTAAATGATTCAAATGAGGTGTTGGTGAAAGGACCAAAAGGTGAATTAACACAAAAGGTGGATCAAGATATTCAAGTTGAAGTAAAAGATGATCAAGTTGAGCTAAAACGATTAGGCGAAGAAAAAAGACATAAATCATTGCATGGTTTGTATCGTTCATTAATCAACAACATGGTTATTGGTGTATCGGAAGGATATACAATTAAACAAGAATTAGTAGGTGTAGGTTATCGTGCCGAAGCGAAAGGACAAATTCTTGAACTAAATCTTGGTTATTCACATGATATTCATTTTCAGATACCTGAAGAAATACAAGTAGAAGCTAAGCAGGAACGAAGAAATAACCCAATTATAACATTAACCAGTTGTAATAAACAGCTTATTGGTGAAGTTGCTGCTAAAATCAGGTCATTTAGACCACCAGAACCATATAAAGGAAAAGGTATTAAATTTGTCGGCGAACAATTACGCAGAAAAGCCGGTAAATCTGCTAGTGTATAACGATTTAAATTAACATAGTCATGGCTTTAACAAAGCAAGAGAGAAGATATAGAATAAAATGGCGAATTCGAAAGCATATTAGAGGTACTGCTGAGATGCCAAGAATGTCTGTTTATAGAAGTAATAAACAAATATATGTGCAGTTTATTAATGATTTGGATAACAAAACATTATTAGCAGTATGCTCAAGAAATAAAGAAGTTGCTGAAAAGGGAACGGTTTCAAAAACAGAGCAAGCAAAATTAGTAGGTAATTTAGCTGCGAAGAGAGCAAAAGAAGCCGGTATTACTCAGGTTGTTTTCGATAGAAACGGCTATTTATATCATGGTAGAGTGAAATCATTAGCAGAAGCTGCCAGAGAAGGTGGACTTAAATTTTAAGATTAAGATATTATGTCAACAAGTATAAGAAAAGTAAAAACCAGCGATTTAGAGTTAAAAGACAGACTCGTTAGCATACAAAGAGTAACTAAAGTAACCAAAGGTGGACGTAATTTTGGTTTTACTGCAATTGTCGTGGTGGGTAATGAAGATGGTATTGTAGGCTATGGTTTAGGAAAAGCAAAAGAGGTAACTACAGCTATTGCCAAGGGCGTTGAAGCTGCAAAGAAAAATCTCGTTAAAGTACCTATTTATAAAGGAACCATTCCTCATGAGCAGTTAAGCCATTTTGGAGGTGCACAGGTATTTTTAAAACCCGCATCACACGGTACCGGAGTAAAAGCCGGTGGTGCAATGCGTGCAGTACTCGAAAGTGTTGGTGTTACTGACGTTCTTGCAAAATCAAAAGGTTCAAGTAACCCCCATAATCTTGTTAAAGCAACCATCGATGCATTGCTTCAATTACGCGATGCCAGAGCAGTTGCTGAACAAAGAGGAGTTACTCTTGATAAAGTTTTTAATGGTTAATGATCTTTAATTCGATGTCTTATGGCAAAAATAACAATTACGCAAATTAAAAGTCAGATTGGAAGTACTAAACGCCAAAAAAATACTTTGGAAGCACTTGGTATTAAAAAGATGAACAACCCTATTGAGGTAAATGATACTCCTCAAGTTTTGGGAATGATAAATAAAGTTAACCATTTATTAAGGGTTGAAAAAAAATAATAACGAATAATATTATATTGTAATACTATGGAATTACATAATTTAAAACCGGCAGAAAATTCAACAAAAAATAACAAAAGAGTTGGAAGAGGCCAAGGTTCAGGTAAAGGAGGAACTGCTACAAGAGGACACAAAGGTCAGAAATCAAGATCTGGTTATTCCAGAAAAATTGGTTTTGAAGGAGGGCAAATGCCTTTACAACGCCGTGTACCAAAATATGGTTTTAATAATATATCTCGTAAAGAATATAAAGGGATAAATATTGAAACTTTAGAAAAATTAGCTGATAAAAAAGGAATAACTACAATTGATATCGAAACATTGATAGAGGCAGGTTTGGTTAAGAAAAACAGTTTAGTTAAAATTCTGGGAAATGGAACATTAACCAAAAAAATAGAAGTAAAAGCACATGCTTTTTCTAAATCTGCAATCAAAGCCATTGAATCAGTTGAAGGAACCGTAGTAAAATTATAAATTAATGAGAGCTTTAATACAAACCATAAAGAATATAGCTAAAATTGAAGATCTTAGATACCGTATTGGGTATACTATTTTTATTTTATTAATATATCGATTAGGAAGTTATATTGTATTACCCGGGATTGACCCCGGACAATTAAGTGCTTTAAAGCAACAAACTTCCGATGGTGTTATGGGATTATTAAATATGTTTTCCGGAGGTTCATTCTCCAGAGCATCCATTTTTGCATTAGGAATTATGCCTTATATTTCTGCATCTATTGTGATTCAGTTGTTAGGGATAGCAATTCCTTACTTCCAACGATTACAGCGTGAAGGCGAAAGCGGACGAAGAAAAATAAATCAAATCACCAGATATTTAACCGTAGCTATTCTTATCATGCAGGCACCTGCTTACTTAAAAAATCTTCAAGTACAGCTTCCTGAATCAGCGTTTGTATTAAAAGGAACCTTTTTCTGGTTCTCATCGGTAGTTATTCTTACCTCAGGTACCATGTTTATTATGTGGCTTGGTGAAAGAATAACCGATAAAGGCATAGGGAATGGTATTTCTCTTATCATTATGATTGGTATAATTGCTAATTTACCTTTTGCTTTATTTGCCGAGTTTGTTAGCAGACTAGAAGAACAGGGTGGAGGACTGGTAGCCTTCTTGTTAGAGATGGTTATATTATTCTTTGTCTTTATCGCCACAATTTTATTGGTACAAGGGACCAGGAAAATTCCTGTCCAGTACGCAAAAAGAATTGTTGGTAACAAGCAATATGGTGGAGTTAGACAATATATACCTTTAAAAGTGAATTCTGCAGGTGTTATGCCAATCATTTTTGCACAGGCATTAATGTTTATACCTTTAACAGTTGCAGGTTTTGCAGATTCAGAAACTTTAACCGGTTTTGCGGCTGCGTTTTCTAATATTACCGGTTTCTGGTATAACTTTACCTTTGCAATAATGATTATTCTGTTTACATATTTTTATACAGCCATTACAATTAATCCCTCTCAAATGGCAGAAGATATGAAAAAGAATGGAGGCTTTATTCCTGGTGTTAAACCGGGACGTAAAACAGTTGAATTTCTCGACACGATTATGTCTCGTATTACGTTGCCAGGATCAATATTTTTAGCACTTATTGCTATATTACCTGCTTTTGCTCAAATAGGAGGTGTAAATAGCCAATGGGCGCAATTTTACGGTGGTACATCATTATTAATCCTGGTAGGGGTTGTGTTAGACACTTTACAACAAATTGAAAGTCATTTGTTAATGCGACACTATGATGGGTTATTAAAATCTGGAAGAATTAAAGGTAGAGCCGGAGGAGCTTCTGCTATTTAATCAAATTATTAACGTTCTTTGATGTTAGTTTATAAAAGCCAAGAGGAAATTGAGATTATCAGACGAAATAATTTACTTGTTTCGAAAACATTGGCCGAAGTAGCTAAACGGATTAAGCCAGGTGTTACAACACTTGAGCTGGATAAAGTAGCTGAAGAGTATATTAGGGATAATGGAGCAGTACCAGGTTTTTTAGGGTACGGAGGTTTTCCAAACACCTTATGTACATCGGTTAATGATCAAGTGGTACATGGAATACCCTCTGATTATGAGTTGAGAGATGGAGATATTGTTTCCATTGATTGTGGGACTATTATGGATGGCTATTATGGTGATTCTGCATATACTTTTCCAGTAGGAAATGTTAGTGATGATGTCATGCAATTATTACGTACAACAAAAGAATCACTTTTATTGGGCGTTGAACAAGCCATTGAAGGAAACAGAGTTGGTGATATCGGATATGCTGTACAGATGCATGCCGAAAAGGCCGGTTACTCCGTAGTTCGTGAAATGGTAGGGCATGGATTAGGTAAAAATATGCATGAAGCACCAGAAGTTCCTAACTATGGAAGAAGAGGCAGAGGTGTTAAGCTTAAAAAAGGATTGGTTTTATGCATTGAGCCTATGATAAATTTGGGCACAAAATTTATAAAACAAGATCCGGACGGTTGGACTATCCGTACTTTAGATGGTAAACCCTCGGCTCATTATGAACTGGCAGTAGCTGTTGATAAAGGAAAAACAGATATTTTAACAACATTTGAATATATTGAAGAAATATTAAAAACGGAAATTTAGTTTATGGCAAAACAACCTTCAATTGAACAAGACGGAACCATTATTGAAGCATTGTCTAATGCAATGTTTAGAGTAGAGTTAGAAAATGGTCATGTTATAACAGCACATATTTCAGGTAAAATGCGAATGCATTACATTAAAATTTTACCTGGCGATAAAGTTAAGGTTGAAATGTCTCCTTATGATCTTACAAAAGGACGAATAACTTATAGATATAAATAAAAAAAAATAGAAAATGAAAGTCAGAGCATCTGTAAAAAAACGCAGTAGCGAATGTAAAATCGTTCGACGAAAAGGCAGGCTATACGTTATTAACAAAAAAAATCCCAAGTTTAAACAACGGCAGGGATAAATTATTAACTTTGTACTTTAATTAAATTAGATTTATGGCAAGAATTGTAGGAGTAGATTTACCAAAAAATAAAAGAGGTGTAATAGGTTTAACCTATATCTACGGAATTGGTCGTAGTAATGCTGAAAGTGTTTTGAATGAAGCAGGAATCGACCATAACATTAAAGTAAGTGACTGGAACGACGACCAAATAGCAAAGGTCCGACAGATAGTGAACGAAAAATACAAGGTAGAAGGAGCATTACGTTCTGAAGTTCAAATGAACATTAAACGATTAATGGATATTGGATGCTACCGGGGTATAAGACATCGTATTGGTTTACCCGTACGTGGTCAAAGTACAAAAAATAATGCGAGAACGAGAAAAGGAAAAAGAAAAACTATTGCTAATAAAAAGAAAGCAACTAAATAATCGTTAAGAAATGGCAAAAAAGACTGGAACTTCTAGAAAAAAGGTTGTAAAGGTTGAAGCTACAGGACAAGCACACATTCATGCTTCTTTTAACAATATCATTATATCACTGACCAATAGTAATGGTCAGGTTATTTCCTGGTCTTCATCAGGAAAAATGGGGTTTAGAGGATCAAAAAAGAATACCCCTTATGCAGCACAAGTTGCTGCTGAGGAATGTGCTAAAGTAGCTTACGATCTTGGGCTAAGAAAAGTAAAAGCATTTGTTAAAGGACCAGGAGCAGGACGAGAATCGGCTATGCGTACCATTCATAATGCTGGTATTGAAGTTACCGAGATTGTTGATGTTACTCCATTACCTCATAATGGATGTCGACCACCTGCTCGTAGAAGGGTTTAATGTAAAGTTAATTGAGGTAGAATAAAAGATTAATATTAAGATTCATGGCTAGATATAGAGGACCAAAATCAAAAATAGCGAGGAAGTTAGGAGAACCCATTTATGGACCCGACAAATTTTTCGAAAAGAAAAATTATCCTCCCGGAGAACAAGGAGCAAATAAGCGAAGGAAAAAGCTTTCTGAATATGGTGTACAATTGATGGAAAAGCAGAAAGCAAAGTACACCTATGGTATTCTTGAAAAACAATTCTATAATTTATTTGCTCAGGCATCACGAAAGAAAGGGATTACCGGAGAAAACCTTTTACAATTATTAGAATCACGACTTGATAATGTAGTTTATCGTATGGGCATTGCTCCAACAAGAGCTGCAGCACGTCAATTTGTTTCTCATAAACATATAACTGTAAACGGAACCATTGTAAGTATTCCTTCATTCACCCTCAAAGCAAATGATATTATTGGTGTTCGTGAAAAATCAAAATCGCTCGAAGCAATTAATAATAGCTTAACGTCTGCCCGATACAATAAGTATTCGTGGTTAGAATGGGATTCAGAACAAATGGCGGGTAAATTTTTAAATATCCCTGAGCGTTCTGAAATTCCTGAAAATATTAAGGAACAGTTAATTGTAGAATTATATTCCAAATAAAATAATTATTTATTATTTATGGCAATTTTAGCATTTCAAAAGCCCGATAAGGTCATAATGGTTGAAGCAAACGAAACTTATGGTAAATTTGAGTTTCGTCCTTTAGAGCCAGGTTATGGGATTACTGTCGGCAATTCTTTACGAAGGATATTGTTATCATCATTAGAAGGATATGCTATTACATCTATTAAAATAGAAGGTGTAGAACATGAATTTTCTACAATAGCTGGTGTAGTACAAGATGTATCAGAAATTATCCTGAATCTTAAACAAGTGCGTTTTAAACGTACTGTAGAAGAAGCCGAAGATGAAAAGATAACCGTTACAATTACCGGGCAAAATGAATTTAAAGCCGGTGATATCAATAATTACTCTACAAATTTTAAAGTTCTAAATTCTGATCATGTGATTTGTGAGTTGGAAACGGATGTGAAACTTCAAATAGAACTTACCGTTAGCAAAGGCAGAGGATATGTTCCTGCTGAAGAGAACAAATCGATTGATGCAGAATATGGAGTTGTTGCCATAGATTCAATCTTTACACCGATACGAAACGTTAAATATTCTATCGAAAATTATCGTGTAGAACAAAAAACTGATTACGAAAAGTTAGTTTTTGAAATTGAATCCGATGGATCAATACATCCTAAAGAAGCATTAAAAGAGGCAGCCAAGATTCTTATTTATCATCTGATGTTGTTTTCTGATGAGAAAATCACACTCGATTCGGATGAAAAATATGCAAACGAAGAGTTCGACGAAGAAGTATTACATATGCGTCAGTTGCTTAAAACAAGATTGGTAGATCTTGATCTTTCTGTTAGAGCTTTAAACTGTTTGAAAGCTGCAGAAGTTGATACACTTGGCGATTTAGTAAGATATAACAAGAACGATTTATTGAAGTTTAGAAACTTTGGAAAAAAATCATTGACTGAATTAGAAGATTTACTTAGCCAAATGAATCTTACATTTGGAATGGATATCTCTAAGTATAAATTAGACAAGGAGTAAAAGGATAATAGGATGAGACATAAAAAATCATTTAACCACTTAAGCAGAAAACCTGCGCATAGAAAAGCAATGTTAGCGAACATGGCAGCATCGTTAATTTTACATAAAAGAATATCTACTACCACAGCTAAAGCTAAAGCATTAAGAATGTATGTTGAACCTTTAATTACTAAAGCAAAAGATGATTCAACTCATTCCAGGAGAACGGTATTCAGCTATTTGCAAAACAAAGATGCTGTAACTGAATTATTCAGAGAAGTTGGTGCTAAAGTAATGAGCAGAGCCGGTGGCTATACAAGAATATTAAAGACAGGTACCCGTTTAGGAGATAATGCCGATATGTGCATCATCGAATTGGTTGATTATAACGAAAATCTTTTAGCGGCGAAAGAAGAGAAACAACAAAAATCTTCTGCACGACGTAGCCGTAGAGGTGGTAAAAAATCTAAACCTGCAGAGGAAGCAACTCAACAAACCGAACAACCAACTGCCCCCGAAGGCGAAGAGGCCAAGGCAGAAAAGAAAGAGGTTGAGGAAGCTAAAGAAATAAAAGAAGAAGCTAAAGATGAAACCGAAGAAAAAACGGAAGCCAAAGCAGAAGCTGTAGAAACAGAAAAGAAGAAAGAAGAGCCGAAGGAAAAAAAGGTTAAAAAAGAAACCTCTGATAAAAAAGCAGAAGCTAAGAAAGAAGAAAAAGAGAAGAAAGAAGAAAAGACAGACGAGAAAAAAGACTAATATTTATTAAATATCTCAGTTAAAAGGGCGTCATAACGCCCTTTTTTTATATCCTGATTGTAAATGTTTATAAAAATTTAATTAACTGATTTTAAAATAAATTCATAATTCACTAAATTTGAATTCTTATTTCATTAAAAATACTCATTAAAAAATAATATTATGGGACAGATAGCAGGAATACATGCACGACAAATATTGGATTCCAGAGGAAATCCAACAGTTGAAGTTGAAGTAGTAACTACCGAAGGGTTTGTTGGACGAGCAGCAGTTCCTTCCGGAGCATCAACAGGTGTTCATGAGGCAGTTGAACTTCGTGATGGAGATAAATCAAAATTTCTGGGTAAAGGAGTTTTAAAAGCGGTAGAAAATGTAAATACAATTATTAACGATGAATTACAAGGTTTTTATATCGATGATCAAACGGCGATTGATAATGCTTTGATAAAACTTGACGGGACTGAAAATAAAGGAAACCTTGGTGCTAATGCAATGTTAGGCGTTTCGCTTGCTGTAGCAAGAGCCGCAGCAACAGAATATGGCTTACCTTTATACCGATATATTGGTGGTGTAAGTGCAAATACACTACCTATTCCTATGATGAACATCCTCAATGGAGGTCAGCATGCCGATAATAAAATTGATATCCAGGAGTTTATGATTATGCCTGTTGGGGCTAGCTCTTTTAGCGAAGCATTAAGAATGGGAGTTGAAGTATTTCATCATTTAAAAGCGGTATTAAAAGCTAAGGGACAATCAACAAATGTTGGCGATGAAGGTGGATTTGCTCCAAACCTTACATCGAATGAAGAAGCGATTGAAGTGGTTTTAGAAGCGATTGAAAAAGCAGGGTATAAACCCGGCGATGATATCTTTATTGCCCTGGACCCAGCTGCATCTGAGTTTTACGACAAAGAACGAAAAGTATATCACTTCGAATCGACCAATGAAGATTTATCTTCAGCAGATATGGTAAACTATTGGAAAACCTGGGTTGAAAAATATCCAATTCTTTCCATCGAAGACGGACTGGATGAAGATGACTGGGAAGGATGGGCCGAGTTAACTAAAGCCATTGGTGACCGGGTACAAATTGTTGGCGATGATTTATTTGTTACGAATGTGAAAAGACTTTCACAGGGAATTGAAAATGATGTAGCTAATTCAATACTTATAAAAGTAAATCAAATAGGGACATTAACCGAAACGATAAATGCAATTCGTCTAGCTACCGAAAATTCATATACCTCAGTTATAAGTCACCGCTCAGGTGAAACAGAAGATACAACAATTGCTGATTTGGCTGTTGCATTAAATACCGGATTAATAAAAACCGGTTCGGCCTCTCGTTCTGATCGTATTGCAAAATATAATCAATTATTAAGAATTGAAGAAGCGCTAGGTAACTCCGCCAGATATCTTGGAAAAGATTTTAAATTCTTTAAATAAAAAAAACTTTTTAAATAATAAAGGTTGGGTTTAGGGATATAACCGATACCCAGCCTTTTTTTGTTTTCCTCAATTCAACAGTATCATACTTTTTTTGTATATTTCTTATCTTTTGTTTAAAAACCAATACCATGCCATTTGACTCATTGAACCATTTTATCAAGCGATTAGAGAATCAGGGAGAACTAATAAGGATTACAGAAAAGGTAGATCCTGAATTGGAAATAACAGAAATTACCGACCGTATCTCAAAACAACCTGATGGGGGGAAAGCTTTATTGTTCGAAAATACCGGAACCAATTTTCCGATATTAATCAATGCCATGGGTTCTGAAAAAAGAATGAAGCTTGCCCTTGAAGTGAAGAATCTGGATGATATTGGTACTGAATTAGAAAATTTATTTGCCGATTTATCATCACCCAAAAACAGTATACTTGAGAAGATTAAGTTACTACCAAAACTATCGGGTATTTCTTCGTGGATGCCCAAAGTTGTTAAGGGCAGAGGTAAAAGTCAGGAAGTAGTACATCATAATCCTGATTTATCTATTTTACCGGTGCTAAAATGTTGGCCCGAAGATGGAGGTCCTTTTGTTACCCTGCCAATGGTTATTACCAAAGATCCTCATACCCGGATTAGGAATGTAGGAATGTACAGGATGCAAGTTTTCAATAATAACCTTACAGGAATGCATTGGCATAAACATAAAGTAGGTGCAAGACATTTTTCCGAATATAAAAAATTAGGAAAAAAGATGCCTGTTGCTGTTGCACTGGGAGGAGACCCTGTTTATACATACTCTGCTACAGCTCCTGTTCCTGATAATATTGATGAATATATATTAGCAGGATTTTTAAGAAAAAAGAGCGTTGAAATGGTAAAATGTATGACACAAGATATTGAAGTGCCTAAAGATGCAGATATTATTATTGAAGGATATATTGATCCTGAGGAAGATTTTATTTGGGAAGGACCTTTTGGCGATCATACAGGATTTTATTCGTTAGCCGATTGGTACCCCAAATTTCACGTAACATGCATTACTCATCGCAAAGATGCTGTTTATCCGGCTACAGTTGTAGGCGTACCACCAATGGAAGATGCATGGATTGGAAAAGCAACGGAACGAATTTTTTTAACACCTATTAAAATGGCTATTCTTCCGGAAATAATTGATTACGATCTTCCTTTTGCAGGTGTTGCTCATAATATTGCTATTATAAAAATTAACAAAACCTATCCCGGACAGGCCTTAAAGGTAATGAATGCCCTTTGGGGAGCAGGACAGATGATGTTTAATAAAATAATGATTGTTGTAGATCAGAAGGTTAATATTCATCATTATGATGAATTAGTTGATGTTGTGTTGGATAATATGAATTCTTCTCACAATATTCATTTTATGCAGGGACCTCTGGATGTCTTAGATCATTCATCTTCAAAAATGGCATTTGGAAGCAAAATGGGAATTGATGCGACCACTAAATTTGAGGATGAAATTCCCGATGAAATATTAAAAAACAAGAATAATGAGTCACTAAATATTGATGACTTAAAAAATGAGTTTATTGAAATTACAGATGCCCATATATATACTACCGTAAGAAATAATGGTGTTTTAATCTTATCGGTAAAAAAGAAAAACAAAACACATATAGAAAACCTGGTTAAGAAGTTATTTCATAGCGAAGGATTTAATCAAATTAAAATGTGTGTGTTAGTTGATGACGTAGTGGATGTTTCAGATTGGGATTTGGTCATTTGGATTGCATCGGGAAACATTGATCCTAAAAGAGACTCCTATATTTTATTAAAACAAGATTATACGCATTCATGCATTTTTATTGATGCAACAAGAAAAGTGAAAGGAAAAGATAACTTTAAGAGAGACTGGCCAAATATTGTTAGCTCAAACCTACCTACCATTCAAAAGGTTGATAAGAAATGGAATAATTACAATATTGGTAAATTTATATCCTCCCCTTCGTTGAAGTATCAAAAAATGTTATACCGTGGAGGTGCAATTGCAGGAGAGTAAACGAAAAGCATGTTTAAACTATACATAAACCTTTGCTTTATTACGAATATATATTAAATTAGCAATATATAAATGAAGCTTTTTAAATACATATTGCTGTCCATATTTATTGGGATTTTCCCACTCTATTTTTCAGGAAGTATTTATGGACAGCTTCTAAATGTAAAGCATTTTACGATCGAAGATGGCATGTCGCAAACAAGTGTACAATGTCTTATACAGGATCGTAAAGGATTCTTATGGATAGGAACCCAGGATGGCTTAAATAAATATGACGGTTATTCTTTTACCCGTTTTAAACACGATCCAACCGATACAACAACCATATCCAATAATTATATTCATTGTATTTTTGAAGATAGCGATGATAATATCTGGGTAGGAACCAATTACGGGTTAAATAAGTTTGATGCTGAAAAACAAACATTTTTCAGATATTTAAATGATGATTCCAGTCAAAATACGATTCCTGAAGATGAGGTATATTCTATATATCAGGATAGAAATGGTTTTATCTGGATAAAAACAGAACGATTTTTAAGTCGTTTAAATCCTAATACAGGAAAATTCAGACATTATGAGCATTTTAATGATATTTTTAGTTTTATTTCGGTTAATGCAAAATTCTCAATTTCTGAGGATCATAAAAATCAACTATGGGTTGGAACAAAGGATGGATTAAATTATTTTGATAGAGAGCTTGAGATATTTAAACGTTATAATCATGATCCTGACAATATAAAATCAATAAGTAACAACAGAGTAAAGGTTATTTTTGAAGATAGTAGAGATAACTTATGGATAGGAACGAAGAATGGACTTAATCGTTTTAACTGGAAAGATGAGAATTTTACCCGCTTTTTTAATTCAAGAAAAGGAGAAAATCTAAATAATAATATTAATGATATATACGAAGATTCTGATGAAAATTTATGGATAGCGACAGAGGATGGATTAAATAAATTTGACCGGAAAACGGAGCAATTTATTACTTATAATGAGTTTAAATTTGAAAATAATATAGTCCTGACAACTTCCGTTACCTCTATTATCGAGGATAAAACCGGAATTTTATGGGTTGGAACATTACAGGGATTAATTAAAATCGAGAAAAGAAGGAAAAAATTTAATCTTTACGCCAAAAATAATAAAGGAGAATTCTTATTTTCAAATAACTACATTTCATCAATATATACTGAAAATGATAGTATTTTATGGGTTGGGACCTGGGGTACTGGATTGCATATTTTTAACCGAAACACAAATAAAGTTACTCGTTTTTTTACAGGGAATAGCTCCTTAAAAAATGATTATGTACACAAGATATTTAAAAGTAATGATGGTGATTACTGGCTGGGTACCCAGGATGGAATTAGTTTTTTTGATAAAGAAGAGAATGTTTTTTCAACGTTCGAAAACAATACTATTTCCCAAATTTTAAACAAAAACAGGATTTATGATATTATAGAAATTGATTCGGGCAACTTTTGGATAGGAACAAAATATGGATTGCATAACATAAAAAATGACTCACTCGTTAAAAGCTACATTGCTAGCGACGATGATGAGCATTCGATAAGTTCTAACCTTGTTTATGATCTTCTGCTCGATTCAAGGAATAATCTCTGGATTGCAACCGATTATGGACTAAATAAACTTGATTTAATTAGCGGGAACATAGAAAAGTACTTTAAACCAAACGCTTATTGCGAAGACTGTTTGAGTTCAAATGAAATTCTATGTCTTTACGAAGATACTGTGAATCGTGATTTATGGCTGGGCACGGTAAACGGATTAAATAAGATGAACTTACAAACCAAACGATTTGTAGTTTATACCGAAAAAGACGGACTCCCCAATAATCTTATCTATTCAATTTTAGCCGATGATGACAGAAATCTATGGATGAGTACCAATCGCGGTTTGTCAAAGTTTAACCCTGAAGAAGAGTCTTTTAGTAATTTTAATGTTGCCGATGGTGTTCAGGATTCTGAATTTAATCTTGGGGCTTATTTTAAAAGTTCTTCAGGAGAAATATTTTTTGGAGGGATTGCCGGATTTAATTCTTTTTATCCCGATTCAATCCAGATAAATGAAACGGTTCCAAGTATCGCAATTACCTCTATTGAGTTGTTAGCTAATGAAAGGCTTAAACGAGTTCGTGTTGGGAAAAACAAATTTATTCGAATTCCCTACCGGAATAATTTAATTACCATAGAATTTGCTGCACTTGATTTTACAAGTCCAGCCAAAAATTCTTATGCCTATAAGATGAAAGGGATAGAAGAGGAGTGGATAAACCTTGGAAATAGGAGGTATGCAACCTTTTCAAATCTACCTCCTGGAAAATATACCTTTAGGGTAAAAGGAGCAAATAGCGATTATGTATGGAATGAAAAAGGAGCACTATTGGAGATTGAGGTATTAACTCCCTTTTGGAGGACAAAGCTGGCTTATGCTTTTTATATATTATTGATATTGTTCATGATATTCTGGATCATTCAATATAGAACGAAAGCATTACGGCGGTCAAACCAGGAATTAAAAGAAAAAGAATTAATTGCCCAACAGGTGGCTAAGCAAAAAGAAGAATTGACCATTAAAAATAAAAGTATTACCGATAGCATTGTATATGCAAAAAGAATTCAGGAAGCATTAATGCCTTCATTAAAATTTTTTAAATCATTATTGCCTTCAACCTTTATATTGTATAAACCTAAAGATATTGTTAGTGGGGATTTTTACTGGGTAAATATTAAAAATGATAAAATATTTATTGCTGTTGTTGATTGTACCGGACATGGAGTTCCTGGTGCATTTATGTCTATTATTGGTTTTGAGCTTTTACGTAAAATAACCGATGACCAGGGGATTGACGAAGCAGATAAAATATTGGAAGAGCTAAATAGAGGAGTTTCAGTTACTTTTGGAAAAGAGTCAGAAAATGTACGATTAAAAGATGGAATGGATATTGCCCTTTGTGTTATTGATAAGAAAAATGCTTTGTTAGAGTTTGCCGGAGCTTTTCGACCCTTATATTTTATTCGTGATAATAAAATTGAAGAAATAAGAGGAAATAGATTTTCTGTTGGATTACTTGAAGATGGAACAGACGATCATATCAATAAGACGATTATTAAACTGAAAAAGGACGATATCTTTTATCTTTTTTCGGATGGTTATGCCGATCAATTTGGTGGGCCTGAAGGTAAAAAATATAAGTATCGACGATTTAGACACCTTTTACTTACCATTCATAAATTACCTCTCGAACAACAATTAGCTTACCTCGATAAAAGTTTTGAAGATTGGAGAGGCAATCAGGAACAGGTCGATGATGTGTTAATTGTGGGTGTAAAACCAGCGTTGGAATAAAATGATGCCTCCAATTAATTATTCTAGATGCATTTCAATCTTTTTTATTAATGTTTCAATCTGAAATGGTTTACTTATGTAGTCATCCATTCCTGCAGCCAGACATTCTTCTTTGTCCCCTAAAAGTGCATTAGCGGTAATGGCAATAATTGGGGTATGTGTATTGCTGCTTTTTTCAATATTCCTTATCTTCTTGGTTGTTACAATTCCATTCATTATGGGCATCTGAATATCCATTAAAATAACATCGTATTTAACGGATCCAAATTTATCAAGAGCTTCTTTCCCATTATTGGCAATATCCACATTTTTTACCGCTTTTTTTAAGCTGAGAAGCACAATTTTCTGATTAATAAGGTTGTCTTCTACTAATAATACATTGGCATCAGAAAGCTTAATTTTGGCATCTGTCTTAATTTCCGGAATTGCAGACTCATTTTGTGAATCCTTTTCTTCAGAAAACAAATCTCCTTTTTTAAACTCAATAATAAATTCGAATTTAAATAAGTCGGATGAAATATTTATATCAAAGGTTCCTCCTATAGATTCAATAATTCGCCTGGCAATATTTAAATCGAGTAATTTTATTAAAGCTGCATTTCGTTCTTTTTGAGATTTTATGGTATTTTGTATTTTGGTTATTTCAGGAATATGCACAAAATCATGGGTGGATATCTTAAATACAATATCTATTGTATTGTTTTGTTCATTTTGGCTGTTAATATCTAATTGAATCTTTTTTTGGCCGCTTTTTGAGTTCTTTAAAATATTTTCGATTAAATTAAGAAATATCTGTTTTATTTTAACCGGATCGCCATAAAGCTGATAGTTAATCTTATCCTGAAAGTTCACCGGTAATGAAATGTCATTATTGTCAACATCGGTAAATAGCTTAATTGTATTTGTAATGGTAGTTTCAAGATTAAAAAACTGATTGTAGTCTTTACTTTGTAAAATATCAACATTCGATAATTCGGCAATATTATTAACCACATTAACCAGGTTGTTTGTCGACGCCTGGATAGTATCAATTAAGTCTCTTTGTTTTTCATCAAGATTAGAGTTGTTAACAATATTTGTTACGACAACAATATTATTTAAAGGGGTTCTTATCTGATGTGAAATTTTTGAAATGAAACTTTCTTTGGACAAGGTTTCTTTTTGAGCTTCATTTTTTTCACCGATTAGTTTATTTTGTTTTTGCTCAATAAGCTTTAAGTAAATATTGATGAAAATTAATGAACCGGCATAAATTAGCGTATAAAGAATAATGTTTGAAAGGGAAAAATCAAAAATTGTTTCAATAAGATAAGGTAGAATGAGCCCAATAATACTTAGTGGGAAAAATATAAGAGAAGCTTGATTTCCTTTTTTTAAACCTAACAGGATAATTGTTAATATTGGATAAAATCCAAAAACTAAAATCCCCTGATTATAAATGTTTCCGGCAAATATAAGCCAAAGGAAAAAAATGGATATTGCCAGGATATAAATGGTTAATGAAGTTTTTAATTGAAATTTTGTTTTAAAGTGAAAATGATTGATTATTAGGATGATAAACACTGAGCTTACAATAAAAAAGTTTAAGTAATTTCCTTGAATAACATTAATAATGCTAAAAATAAACAATAAGATATTCGTTATGGTACTATAAAAATTAAATACAGTAGCCTTATGCAAAGTGTCGCTGTTTTGTTCTAATTTTTCAGAATTAATACTCCAAAGTCTTATTAGCTTCTCAATTATTTTCATACAATACGACTATTTAAGAAATAATACAATATACAAATTTGTATTTGCTTTTGTAAATTTACTAAATAAAACCTATAAATTATTATACTTAAATGAAAATATAGGTTTTTTGATTAACCTTATACAATGAAAGATTAATGCTGATTTTTATATTTTTAAAATTTTATTATTCTTTATAATAGCATTATTTTTAAATCTTATGTAAATTTCGGTTTAATTTTTGTTGATTTAAAGTAAGCCCATTTAAAAAATTAAAAAAATAAAATCATGAAGAAATTATTATTTGCACTATTTTTAGGAGCATTCTCGTTAAATCTGACTGCCCAGGATTACCTGCCCACAGAAGCAGATTTAAATCAGTTTTTTAATTCAAAATTATATGTTGTGTTGGAATCAAATCCTATTGCGGCCTATAATTTCAAAATTCAGCAAGCAGTAAAAGAAACCTGGAACCTAACCGATTATGAATTTATCTCTTTCAAGCAATTTGAAGAAATGTATAATGACCCTGATAAATCATTTTTAATGATGACTCAGGTGTTATTTGAAAATGATAAAACGAAGGTTAGATATAATTTTCTCAATCTTTTTATCGGTAAAAGAGGTATTGATGATTTTAATGACTTGCCGGATGTAGCCTCTATTCCAATGTCCTACAAAGAAGTTGATGAAGAGTATTGGGTATATAAAGTAGAGTCCCTGGTTCGTTTTCTTCAAAATCATATTGTAAATATGAAAAAAGATCCAAGCATTATTAAGAAGAATATTTTTAAGCATTACAATGATAATATGAAAGATATAAAGCAAAAAACGCTATATCTTATCAGAGATGAGGTATCACCCAAAATAAACACCGAGGCTAAGTTGAAAAAGGTATATCCTTATAAATTTAAATTTGTAACCCGCGAAGAGATTGAAGAAGCAATCCAGAAACGCGACCCCAATGTGGTATACTTACACAAAGTAGGTCCACAAGGAACAAGGTTACGCGCACGTTGTTATAAAATTATCGTTGGTGCAAAAGATGCAAACTTTTACTATTTTGATTATCATTGGGTTGAAAGAACAAAAAACTTTGATGGTATTTTAGAAAAAGATTTTAAAAAACTGGCAAAGGGACGAAGTTCTATTTTTTAATTAAAAATTAAAATTTAATTATTCCTGTTAAACCCCTGCAGATTAATTTCTGCAGGGGTTATTTTTAATCAATTGTTTCCATTGTTTCATTTTATAACCCTTTATTTTTATTCTATATTTGCAATTATAAAAAATAGTATAAACATATGGCTGTACAAAAACCCTCAATACCAAAAGGCACTCGCGATTTTTCACCTGTTGAAATGGTAAAACGTAATTTTATCTTCGATACCATAAAAGATGTATTTAAGCAATTTGGATATTTACCCATTGAAACTCCTGCTATGGAGAATTTATCGAGTCTGCTGGGGAAATATGGAGACGAAGGGGATAAGTTATTGTTTAAAATTTTAAACTCAGGTGATTTTCTTAAAAAAGTTAAATCTGATTTATCCAATCCTGATTTAAATAAGTTAGCCCTTGAAATTTGTGAAAAAGGTTTGCGTTACGATTTAACGGTGCCTTTTGCACGTTTTGTTGTACAACACCTTAATGATATTACTTTTCCTTTTAAACGATATCAGATCCAACCGGTTTGGCGTGCCGACAGGCCGCAAAAAGGGCGTTACCGTGAATTTTACCAGTGCGATGTGGATGTTATTGGAAGTAACTCCTTATTGAATGAGGCTGAGCTAATTCAAATTATTGATAAAGTTTTTCAATCATTAAATATCAATTCGGTCATAAAACTTAACAACCGTAAAATATTGTTAGGTATTGCAGAAATTATTGCCGCTGAAGATAAATTTACAGCGTTTACCGTTGCGCTCGATAAATTGGATAAAATTGGTAAAGAGGGTGTAAAGAGTGAATTAAAACAAGTTGGATTCTTAGAAAATCAAATAACGAAAATTTTTGAAATTATTGATGTATTTGATAAAGATAACCGCCAAAAAATTGATTTTCTTCAATCAATGTTAAAAGAATCAACCATTGGATTAAAAGGAACAGAAGAAATTAAAAAAGTGCTAAGCTACGTTGAAGCACTTACCATAAAAACGGAAATAGAATTGGATTTAACTTTAGCCCGCGGATTAAATTATTATACCGGAGCTATTATAGAAGTTAAAGCACAGGATGTGAAGATGGGTAGTATTTGTGGTGGTGGTCGCTACGACGATTTAACCGGTGTTTTTGGGTTAAAAGATGTATCCGGGGTGGGAGTGTCATTCGGTGCCGACCGCATTTACGATGTAATGGAGCAGCTACAAGTCTTCCCTGAAGAAATTGTATCTTCAACAAAAGTGATGTTTGTCAATTTTGGAGAAAAGGAAGAGCAATATTGCTTGCCATTACTTCAGAAATTACGCGATAAGGGAATAAATGCTGAAATTTTCCCCGATTCGGCTAAGATGAAAAAGCAAATGACCTATGCCAATAATAAAAATGTTCCTTACGTGATATTGGTGGGTGAAAACGAAATGAAAAAAAATATCTTATCGGTTAAAAACATGATTAGCGGCGAACAAACCGAAATGTCATTCGATACGTTATTACAATCATTACAATCATTACAGCGTAAATGATACATATAATAAATCAAAATATTTGTATTTCAGGAGGGAAAAGACCTGTTATCGTGTCGGGAAAAGATATTCGTTTTCCATGAATGTAATATTTCATAGCTTATTTTTATATATTTATTTATTCACACAAATTTAAATTTCAGCATGAAAAAAATACATTATATTTCTAACGATACATTAACTTTTAATACAATACAACAAATAATTGAGGAAGGATATAAGCTGGCTTTGTCCGATCAATCAAAGCGTCAAATTCATAAGTGCCGCAATTATCTGGATCAGAAAATGGAAACGCAAAATGAGCCAATTTATGGTATTAATACAGGTTTTGGGGCTTTATATAACAAACGAATATCCAAAAAAGATTTAGGAAATTTACAAAAGAATTTGGTTATGTCTCATGCCTGTGGCACCGGCGACGAGGTTTCTTCTGGAATTGTTAAGTTAATGATTTTATTAAAAATCCAGTCGCTTTCTTATGGCCATTCGGGTGTTCAGTTAGAAACGGTTGAGCGATTAATAGATTTTTTTAATCATGATATTTTACCGGTTGTTTATCAATATGGTTCATTAGGAGCATCGGGAGATTTAGCTCCTTTAGCTCATTTGTGTTTGCCAATGTTAGGAATGGGTGAGGTTAACTATAAAGGAGAAAGAATTTCCGGTTCGGAGTTATTGAAAAAAATGAATTGGGGCCCCATTCATCTGAAATCGAAAGAAGGATTAGCCCTTCTAAACGGGACTCAGTTTATGAGTGCTTTTGGCGTTTATCTGGTTTTAAAAGTCAGGAAACTTTCGCAATTAGCTGATGTAATTGGAGCTATTTCGCTGGATGCTTTCGATGGTCGGATTGAACCATTCCATGATTCTGTTCATCAGGTTAGACATCATGCAGGCCAAATAAAAACGGCAAGCGCCATACGATTTTTGTTGGAAGGAAGTGAATTAATTAAACGTCCAAAGGTTCATGTACAGGATCCATATTCTTTTCGATGTATTCCTCAGGTGCATGGAGCATCAAAAGATTCAATTGATTATGTTGCTGGGGTTTTTAGCCATGAGATGAATGCCGTAACGGATAATCCGACCATTTTTCCGGATGAAGATTTGATCATTTCTGCCGGGAATTTTCATGGGCAGCCTTTAGCTTTGGCGCTTGATAATTTGTCTATTGCAATGGCCGAGTTAGGAAGCATTTCCGAACGCAGAACCTATCAGTTATTGGCTGGTAAACGTGGCCTTCCTTCTTTTTTGGTAGCAAATCCGGGATTAAACAGTGGATTTATGATTCCTCAATATACAGCGGCATCCATGGTAAGTAGTAATAAACAATTATCAACCCCTGCCTCAGTTGATACCATTGAATCTTCACAAGGACAGGAAGATCATGTTAGCATGGGAGCTAATGCTGCAACCAAAGCATATAAGGTTGCTCAAAATTTAGAGCGTATATTGGCTATTGAATTGTTTAGTGCTGCACAGGCTTTAGAGTTTCAACGTCCGGCAAAATCATCGCCTTTTATCGAGAAGTTTGTTGCTGACTATCGTAAAAGAGTAAAGTTTATCGACCAGGATAAAACCATGTATGATGATATTGCCCGTTCAGTAGACTATCTTAAAGAAGTTGAGTTAGAACTTCCTTAAAAATAATTATCTATAAAAATGCCCCGATTGAGAACAACCGGGGCATACCCTATGATTATGAGAAAAAAAATTTAATTATTCATCTTTATCACTTCCACGTATTTTCTTTAATAGATAAGTCTTAAATTCATAATCGGCCAAATAAATCTTCATTACTTTCTTTATAGGTAAAATTTCTTTGAACTTTTCATGATACTCATTTAACAATTCGGCTAATTGCATTTCGTAATCGATATATTTATTGGCATATTGGAACATCTCATTTTCAGACATTTTTTCACTATTTTCTGCAAAATACGTCATCTTTTCTTTACGTTCTGCAGTGATCAAGTTTTTTCTTTTCCAATAACTATTGTAAATAGGCCAGAATTTTTCAGCTTCTTCGGGTGTTAACCCAATTTTATCGGTAAAGAAAGCAATCTTTTGTGATTTTATTTGCTGCTCTTTACTTACTTTATCTGCCTCCTGTGCATTTGAATGTAATCCGGAGAATACAAATGACAGAACTAGTATAAAAGGAATAAATATTTTCATTTTGTCTGTTTTTTTATAATTCATCAATTAATGTTCCATAATCAATACCTTCATCCATAAGGTAGTGGATATATTCGTCAGTTTCTTCCTTTTGTTGTTCAAAGGATTTTTTTTCTTCTTCGAGTAGAATATCAATAAATTGTTGCTCAGAATATTCGGAAGCATCCACTTCAATAATACGGGTGTACACTTCGTTAGAAACCGATGATTTGACCCGGTTTGACATAATGGTGTCAATAGCAGTTATGGCTATTAGTGCAAATCCTGCAATCATAAAACCTAATGCCAATTGTGGTTTTACAACATGAAAAAATTGTTTGATTCTGTTGGGTTCCCTGGTTTCTGAGACAATTTTTTCCTGTACCCGTGAAGGGAAATTCTCAAAATATCCTTCAGGGACAGAAAATGGATTCTTATTTTCTATCTTTAAATCTTTCAATTTTATATTTGATTCTTTTTTCATTTTAATACTCCCCAATTTACTCCCTTGTTTTTTTGACACTTATAAGATACAAAAGTTTAATCTTCTTTAAAATAATTTTCAATCTTCTTAACGGCATGATGATAGGAAGCTTTTAATGCACCCACTGATGTTTTTAGAATTTCAGCCATATCATCGTACTTCATCTCTTCAAAATATTTCATATTAAATACTATCCGTTGTTTTTCCGGTAACTTTAAGATAGCTTTTTGCAATTTAAGTTGTATTTCTGTTCCATTAAAATGTTCGTCGCTTTGTAAGGTTTCTTTTAGCTGGTTTTCGTAATCAACAATAGGTAATAAATATTTGGTTTTCTTTTGTTTTAAAAAAGTTAACGATTCATTTGTTGCAATACGATATAACCAGGTATATAATTTTGAATCTTCTCTAAACCCATCGAGTCCTTTCCAGATTTTGATAAATGTATTTTGTAAAATATCATCTGCATCATCGTGGCTGATTACAATTTTACGGATATGCCAATAGAGCTTTTCCTGATATTTTCGAACAATCAGGTTAAACGCATAATTCCTTTTTTCATTATTTTTAAAGAGAGTTAATAACTCTTTATCACTATAATCAGACATATACCGGATTAAGAAAATGCAATTTTAAACTAAATTATTTTCTTTTTAAAACTGTTTCAACTGCTTTTATAATATTTAAAGAATCGATGCCGTATTTTTTTAATAATTCTTCGGGCTTTCCGCTTTCCCCAAATTGATCGTCAACAGCAACCATTTCTATGGGTGTAGGCATTTTTCTGCCCAGTAATTGTGCAATTGAATCTCCTAATCCTCCATTTAGTAAATGTTCTTCTGCTGTAACAACAGCTTTAGTTTTTGAAACAGATTCTAAGACTGCCTCCACATCGAGAGGTTTAATGGTGTGAATATTAATTATTTCAGTAGAGATTCCTTTTTGCTCTAATTCCCGCGCTGCTTCAATAGACTCCCAAACCAAATGACCGGTTGCAAAAATGGTAACATCTGTGCCTTCGTTTAATAAAAGCGCTTTGCCGATTTCAAAGATTTGATCTTCGGGAGTAAAATTGGGCACTTTAGGGCGACCAAAACGAAGGTATACCGGATCTTCGAGTTCTGCAATGGCCTTTGTGGCTGCTTTCGTTTGGTTAAAGTCGCACGGATTAATAACGGTCATTCCCGGAAGCATTTTCATCAAACCAATATCTTCCATTATTTGATGGGTAGCTCCATCTTCGCCTAATGTTATTCCGGCATGTGAGGCACAAATTTTTACATTTTTCCCCGAGTAGGCAATTGATTGTCTAACCTGGTCGTAAACTCTTCCGGTAGCAAAATTAGCAAACGTCCCGACAAAAGGAATTTTCCCGCCAATGGTCAGTCCTGCAGCAACCCCCATCATATTTGCCTCAGCAATACCACACTGAAAAAATCTTTCGGGGAATTCTTCTGCAAATTGATTCATTTTTAAGGAGCCCGTAAGATCAGCGCATAAAGCAACAACATTGTTATTTTGTTTCCCTAACTCATATAGTCCTGCTCCAAATCCTGAGCGTGTATCTTTTTTTTCGGTGTATTCGAATTTTTTCATTGTAATTTATAAATTAATATACTGTAATTGAATTTGATAAGCCTGGTTTTATACTGAATTTCTTGATCACTGTACTCATTATTTGTTTTGAGTTTTTAGGCCTAAAGATTATCCTATAACTACCTGGTTGTAAGATTAAATTTTGATGTAACAAATTCACATTCAGGTTATAAGCCCATTCCAGTGTATCAGACGTTTCTTTATATAAACTTCCAAATCCGGGCGAGGGGAATGTTAAATTGGCAATTCCCGGTTTTGGAATTTGTATTTTTGTTGTTTTGCTTTGCTCAATTTTTATGTTCTCTAATTTTATTCGTGGGATAGTTAAGATATCCAAATCATATTCTCCGGTCAGGTATTTTTCGGTTTGTTCATTTTTATGCACATTAAGTATTTGTGGATCATTATCTTTACGGACAATGATTTCAAGGTCTCTATACTGATTAGAGCCGGGACATGAAATGTTTAAATACCCCTGAGGCGCAAATAGGCCTATCATATTATGCTTTCCCTCAGAAAGTTTAATGCTGTCTTTTCTTATCGGAGGAAGTGTATTTACCACTAAATCATAAGTAATCAGCGGATCAATAATCAATGTGTCCGGATTTCCCATATAATTAATCGTATGGATAAAATTATATTTTATTTTTCCCGAAACATGATTAAAAAAAGACATGTTAACATTTGTTTCTGTGGGATTACCATATGAATCGAGCAGATTTACCTGTGCAGTGGTGGAGTTTAGTGCTCTGGAGATGACAACATTAAGGGCTTTTTCAAATCTTTCTTCTGTAGTGGTATTATAGAAATCACCAACACAATTGAACGTATCTCCAAAGTTAGGATCGATACCAATACCGATTACAAAAGGCTTAAGGACGATTCCTTTTTTCTGTAAATCAAGGGATGCCTGACAGGGATCCCCGTCACAAGCTTCAATACCATCCGTGATAAGGATAATAATATTTCTGCAATTTTCACAAGGGGGAAAATCATTGGCTGCAAGTTCCAATGAATGAGCTATCGGTGTGGTCCCTTTAGGTATTATATAACGTAGCTTTTGTCTTATTTGTGAAGCGTTACCGTTTGAGAAAGGAATCTCTAACTTTGTATCACTACAATCCTGAGGAGGTACAGGACTTTGATGACCATATACCCGTAAAGCCATTTGCAGATTGTCGGTATTCTCCAGACTATCAATAAGTTGAATTAGGTATTTCCGGGCAATAGAGATCTTTTTATTTTTACCCCATGTTCCATACATACTTTGCGAAGCATCGAAAATAAACAATATACGGGTAGTAGGAGGCTCTGTTTTTTGTTTTTGTTGAGCTCCAACATGAAGGGTAAAAAATAACAGTATATATGTAAGTGTTTTTTTCAAGTGTTAAGTTCTCGTAGCTATCAGAATCAGGAAACTACTGATCCATTGATTTTCTTCGTTCGTAATCTTCTTTTTTTATGTGCCCCAAAATAACTAATTCGGCAGTTGCGTAATTTGTTGCTAATGGAATATTATACATGTTACAAGCCTCCAAAAGCCTTTGAATATCTTCGTGATGCGCTTGTTTTACGAGCGGGTCTCTTAAGAAAATAACAATATCTACCTCTTTTCTTTTAATCATTTCGGTTATTTCGCCATAACCTCCTGATATACCGGGACTTAGATGTTTTACTTTAATTCCTTGCGATTCTACAAACTCAGCTGTTCTGCCGGTAGCAATCAGATTAACTCCAAAAATCCAATCTTTTCGCTCATTAAGAAACCGAACCATCTCTGGTTTTTTTACATCATGCGCTATAATTACTATATTTTCCATAATATTAGATTTTTATGTTCATTTAATCTGTTAATAATCACCAAACGTCTCCTCAAGTTGACTAAGCGCGCTTTGCAATTGTTCATCATTGGGTGCCACACCATGCCATTTATGGCTTCCAATCATAAAATCTACTCCCATACCCATTTCTGTTTTCATTAAAATCATAATCGGCTGACCTTTTCCGGTTAGCGTTTTTGCATGATTTAAGGTTTTAACCACCTCATCCATATCGTTGCCATTCATTTCTAACACTTTCCAGCCAAAGCTTTCCCACTTGTTTTTTAAATTTCCTAAGGTTATGATTTCGTCAACCGGGCCGTCAATTTGTTTACCATTGTAATCAATGGTTGATATTAGATTGTCAATTTTATGATGAGCAGCAAACATTGCAGCTTCCCAGATTTGTCCTTCCTGCAATTCTCCGTCACCATGAAGAGAAAACACCATTTTAGGGTCATTGTTTAATTTTTTTGATAATGCTGCTCCTGCCGCAGCCGAAAGTCCCTGTCCCAGTGATCCTGAAGCTATTCTTACTCCGGGCAACTCATCGTGTGTAGTTGGGTGTCCCTGTAATCTTGAATTAATCATTCTAAAAGTTGATAATTCTGATAACTCAAAATATCCCGAACGGGATAGAACACTATACCAAAGAGGGGAGATATGTCCGTTGGATAAAAAGAAGATATCCTGTTTCTTTCCATCCATGTCAAAATTATCGGGTTTATGGTCCATAATTTCAAAATATAATGCGGTCATAAAATCAGCGCAGCCAAGGGATCCTCCCGGATGTCCTGAGTTTTGAGCATGAACCATTCGTACAATGTCGCGTCGTACCTGCGTAGCTATCTTCTTTAGATTTTGAATATCTGTCATTTTCTTAAATTGTAATTGTAAAAAGTCGGTTAAAAATTTAGCTGTAAAAATACAGTTTTTCATTAGAATATACGGAAAATGAATGCAATTTATTATCAACATCCGGAAAAGAAGTTGCCGTGCAGGCTTTTTTATTTAAAATCCCTTTTTAAAATTCTGAAAAAGTGTAATTTTGAGCCTTCAGAAACATTTATCTAAAGAGAAAATTATGGGACTACAGTGTGGTATTATTGGTGTAACGAATGTGGGAAAATCAACGATTTTTAATTGCATGTCGAGCTCAAAAGTTGAAACTACAAATTTTGCTTTTAGCTCAAATAAATCGAATATTGGCGTTATTAATGTCCCCGATAAACGTTTGCAGGAACTCGAGAAATTGCAACCTACCGAAAAAGTGATTCCTGCCACGGTTGATATTGTAGATATTCCGGGCTTAACAAAAGGAGCTAACCAGGGAGAAGGTGTAGGAAATAAATTCCTGGCCGATATTAGAAATACCGATGCTTTAATTCATGTACTTCGTTGTTTTGATGATGAAAATTTATCACATGTAGATGGATCGGTTGATCCGGTAAGGGATATTGAAACCATTGATTTTGAACTGCAGGTCAAAGACCTTGAATCGGTTGAGAAGAAAATTGAACGTTTTGAAAAACTTATTAAAACAGGCGATAAAGACGCTAAGCAGGGAATTGTAGTATTACAGGAGTTGAAAAGTCACCTGGAGTCGATGCAAAATGCCCGGGATTTCTCAATTTCCGATGCCAACCAAAAATATGTTGATGACTTGTTTCTGCTTACCGCTAAACCAATTATTTATGTTTGTAATGTCGACGACGAGTCAGCTATTGACGGTAATCAATATGTAGAGCATGTTAAAAAAGCGCTTGAAGGGCAAGATACACAAATATTAATTATTGCCGGAGAATTAGAAGCAGAGATTGCTGAACTGGAAAATGAAAATGACCGAAATGAGTTTTTAAGTGATGCAGGATTAACAGAACCCGGAGTAAATAAGCTGATTAGAAGTGCTTATTCGCTTTTAAATTTGATGTCTTTCTTTACCGTTGGACCTAAAGAAATTCGGGCCTGGACAATAAAAAAAGGAATGAAAGCCCCACAGGCTGCAGGGGCAATACATAGCGATCTTGAGCGTGGTTTTATTCGTGCCGAGGTGATGAAATATGAAGATTTTGTTACCATAGGCTCTGAAGCAAAAGTAAAAGAAGCCGGGAAATTTCATGTGGAAGGGAAAAACTATGTGGTTGAAGATGGCGATATTCTTCACATCCGGTTTAATGTTTAATTTTTATCTAAACGTTTTATGATTGTACACTCCACAAAAAAAGGGTTGTTATCTTTGATATTTATTTTTTTATTTTCATGGGTTTATGCACAAAAACATTTTAATGAACCCCCCAAATTAATTGTTGGTATTACCATCGAAGAAATGCGTTATGAAATGTTGCTTCGTTATTGGGATGCTTTTGCTGATGGGGGTTTTAAACAATTAGTTGATGAAGGCACACTATGTACCCAGGTTCACCACAATTATTTTATTACACAAAACGCACCAGGTCATGCCAGTATCGTTACCGGCACCTATCCTTCGTACCATGGCATAATATCCGACCAGTGGTATGATAAATTGGGAGAAAAAAAAGTGGGTGCTGGCGATGAGAAAAAATATAATTTAATGAATGGAAGAATCACCCTTGGGAATTTTTCTCCTAAAAATATGCTGGCTTCAACCATTGGTGATGAGCTGAAACTTGCTACAAATGATAGCTCAAAAGTAATTTCTATTGCTGCAAATCCAGTTTCTTCAGTCATTTCAGGAGGCAGATTAGCCGATTATGCTTTTTGGTTTAACGATGAAGACGGACAATGGAGTACCGGAAGTTATTATATAGATTCTCTTCCAGACTGGGTTTATCAGTTTCATGAAAAAGATTTCCGGGATGTTTATATGAAACAAACATGGTCGACCCTTCATAGACTCGGGGATAACTATCAATCGAGCCTGCCGGATGATAATCCTTTTGAGATTGGAATAAGACTGTATCGTTATACCTTTCCTTACGACTTAGCTTATTTAAAAAATCGATCGGGTAATTATAAGTATTTAAAGTATACTCCTTTTGGAAATACGTATACTAAAGATTTTGCTATTTCAACGATAATTGGAGAAAATCTGGGGAAAGATAATTTTACCGATTTTTTAAATGTAAGTTTTTCAGCTTCGAGTTATGCAGGCGATTTGTTTGGACCTCGTTCGGTAGAAATCGAAGATGTTTTTTTGCGATTGGATAAGGATATTAAGCATTTTATTGAATTTTTAGATTATCATTTAGGGTTAGAAAATGTATTGATTTATATTGTTTCTGATCGAGGAGTTGCAGATGTTCCCGAATATTTAAAATATAAAAAGCAAAATGCAGGAGTATTCGATCCTCAAAAGGCCTTGTCATTATTAAACAGTTATTTAAGTATTTTATATGGTGATGGCGACTGGGTAGATTTTTATCAATCGGGCCAATTATACTTGAATCAGCAAATGATTGACCAAAGTGGAACAAGCTTGAAAGAGATTCAGGAGCAGACAGCAAGTTTTTTAGCTCAGTATTCCGGTGTTGCTGATGCCATCCCCGGGATGAGTATGGTTACAAATCAATTTACAGCAGGAATAAAAGAAAAAATGCAAAACAGCTTTCATCAAAAACGTTCTGGAGATGTAATGGTAAACCTTGAACCCGGATGGATTGAAAAAGACGGGAAAGCTACCGGATCGGGTTCCGGATATAATTATGATACGCATGTTCCTCTTATTTGGTATGGTTGGGAGGTGAAAAACAGCCGAATTGACAAAAGTATTGAGGTTACAGATATTGCTCCTACCATAGCCTGGATTTTGCAAATTACATCGCCCAATGCTTGTGTTGGAAGTCCAATTTATCAGATTATTGAGGATTAATACCTTTTATTATGGCCTGGATTTATTTATTGATAGCAGGAATTTTTGAGATTGGGTGGGCTATAGGAATGAAATATACCCATGGATTTACCCGCTTTTGGCCGGTTGTATTTACATTAGTATCTATGGTTGTAAGTGTTTATTTATTATCACTCGCTACCAAAACGATTCCTATTGGTACGGCTTATGCCGTGTGGACAGGAATAGGTATTGTGGGCACTTCTGTTTTGGGTATTATTTTATTTAACGAGCCGGTAGAAGTGTTACGACTAGTGTTTATTGTTATGATATTAGTAGCAATTGTAGGGTTAAAAGTAATAGCCCGTTAGATTTTTATTTATTAACCTTTACAATATCTCTCATTATTTTCGTTGAAAAGCTGAGGATATTTTATTTTTAATCATTTAATTGATTGTGAATAGTTACTTTTTCTTGAATAGTTTTACTTTTAGTATTTATTTTTTATTTAATATATGCGGACAATAGCCCTTATTTTCTTGCTCATTATTGGAGCTACGATCTTAAAAGCACAGGAATATACTGGTGTTGTAATTAATAAAGATACTAATGAGCCCATAAGTTATGTTTCCATTGGCATTATAGATACCCCTTTTGGTACTTATTCAGATAAACATGGGGATTTTAGAATGTTTATAAAGGATTATGAAGAAACAGATTCTCTCAGGTTTTCTTGCATCGGTTTTTACCCGGTTTGTTACAAGGTAGAGGATTTTATAAAACTTTCTGAACAAGGGTTAGATACAATTTTCCTTGAAGAAAAAATAACCGAGTTAGACGAAGTGGTAATTACCAATACAAACTATGAAACAAAAAAATTGGGAAATAAAAGGTCAACCCAGCAATTAATAATCGGTTTTTTTGGAAATAGAGAGCATGGCATTTTAATTGAAAATAATGAAAAATTATTTTTAAAAAAAGTATCTTTTAAATTAACTATGGCAGGAGGAGAAGTTCCTGACAGTGCAATTTTTAGATTTAATGTATACAATTTAAAAGATGGGTTACCTCACAAAAATATTTTAAAACAACCTGTTTATTTTCATCTAAACGAAGACCAGTTTTATGGTAAAAATGAATTTGATATAAGTAAATATAATATAATTGTCGAGGAAGATTTTGTCCCTACATTTGAGTTAATAGAACAGCACAAGGGCAGCAGGATATATTTTGCTGCCTGGTTTAAAGGTTGTTTATCTATAAGCCGAAAGGGTAAGCAGGGAAAATGGGAGCAGATGGTAGCTGATAAAAGAGAAATGGAATTGTATATGTCATTAAAAATAGATGTTGTAAAAATACCGTAATATATTTTTATTAAACGTGTTAATATATAACTACTTATACTGCTCTCTTACAAATTAACATTCTACTTCCTCGGCTAAGAGTAATGGTGTTTTCCTCAACTAAACATGGTGCTTCAACTTCTTCATTGTTTTCTCTTATGGCTTTACCTGTAATCAGGATTCCAATTTTATCCGTTAATTCAATATTCCGAACTTTTTTAGCAAAAATTATTTCAGATTTTTCGAGCCATCGTTGAATATCTGCATGTTGTAATTTTTTGTAATCTTCATGGTTGGTTAAAACATTCTCTGCCAGTCGTGGTGCAGCAATTTCCCACAATTTATCTTCGAGTGTATGATTATCATGGATAACCTGTTGCATGCTAACCGATGTTAACCGAAAAACAGTTACAGGAGATTCTGCGGTTACTGTTGCAGTCCTCGGAATATTGGTAAGCACAGCGATTTCACCAAAAACACTACCTTTTCCTAAAATATCAATGAGTCGTTTATTGATGGTAACTTTAACAGTACCTCGTGCAATAACATATAAACCATCAACATGTCCGTGTTCTTTAATAATTTTTTCACCCACAGCATAATTTCGATGTTGGAACAGGCTAACAATTCGTGTAAATATGTTTTTATCTAATTCTTTTAACCAGGGAATATCCTTCAGTAATTTAGCTTTCTCCGGAGGTTTTATTTCTGGAGGTTTATCTACCAGTCTTTTCATCCTTTCTTCAATACTGTCAATCATTTTTTCAGCTTCATCCGAACCTATTTGTCCTTTTTTCATTAACCGATCAACTATTTTTAATTCAGTATTGAGGTTTGAGCGGATAGCTTGACGGGTTGCTATCGCATCATAAATTTCAGGATAAGTATTTTTCAGGTTCCTGAGAAAAGTTAATCCATGGATACGGTTTTCGTTAATTTCACTTTCAACGGTTGCTAAATCCTGGTCAATAGTAAGTTCCTCGGTATTTGAGCTAATTGCCATGCTTTCAACCAGCTTTAAGGTTTCGTATTGTGCCTCTACAAATCCGCGGGCTGCATCATAGCTGGTAGCTAAACGTTCGAAGAAAAATCGCTGAGAAATTTTATTTAGCAGGGGGATGGATTGTAATTTGCTGAGAAATTTTGGGGTTACCCACATTCGTTCCAAATCTTTTCGCTCAGATAGGGGAATTTTTCCGTCTGCATCAATAATCTCATTAATGGCATCGGCAAGATTACGAACGGCAACAGGTCCTAAAAGGCCTTCTTTAAACTGAGTCCAGTAGCTGCTTTTTTCTTTTTCAAGTACCCTGCGTCGGGTCTCGTATAAATTGGCATTTTCTCCTTCATCTAAAATAATATCTGTTTCCAGCGGTTGCTCCGGCAAATATTCTTCAACATTTTGCCAGTTAGCACGACTTAAAAAACGGTCGGTTTTAAGTTTGTCAACTGATTTTTCGGATGCCTGCCTTAGAAAGTGTCGA
>JBNJFS010000001.1:31360-57091 GCA_051747085.1 Bacteroidota bacterium | reverse complement strand
GTGCCGGATTTACCTGGGGCTCCATGTATGTTAAGTGGGGATATGATGGCAAAGAGGTGAAGAAATAATATAGTTACTACAAAATATTTTTAAGCATCCCGGGGTTTACTAAACTTCGGATGTTTTTGTAGTATCCATTAGATTTGAATATGGCTCTTTTCCAAAGTTTTAATCTTTGGAAAAGTTGTCTTAATAACGGATTTTTTACTTACAACCCTGCCAGTGGTTAGTTTGGCGTAGTTCTATGTAGTCAAGGTGTATTTAAGGACTCGCCGCGACTAAAAAATAAGCTCAAATTTGGTCGATTTATTGGGAGTCGAAGATACCTTTATGCTGCCGTCATGCAGCGTCATGATCTGTTTCGACAAACTCAAACCAATTCCTGATCCGCCTGCCTTGCCGTCAGGCAGGGTTTCTTTGGTCGTGTAAAAAGGAATAAAAATATCGTTTATAATATTTTCCGGGATACCTTCTCCATTATCTTCAACTGACAAATGGATTTTATTGCTTTTGGCGGTGAATGCCTTAAGACTTATGGTTGAATTTTTGGTGGTTTTTAGCGAATCTATGCTGTTTTTAATTAAGTTGATTAACACTTGTGTTATCTGATCTTTATCAGCATATAAAAGCAAATTTTGTGTTTTTATATTTAATTCTATTTGAATATTCTTAGTTAAAAAGTCATCACGAAATAAAAGGAGGATATGACTAAATAAAGATTCAACGGAAAATTTAGACTTTTTGGGTTCAGGCAAAGAAGAAAGTTTCCTGTAGTTCTCGACAAAGCTGATTAACCCCGACCCCCGCTCTTCTATAATATTCAATCCTTCAACGGTTCTGCTAATTGTTTTTGATTGGAGCGTTTTTGGTTCTTTCAATTTATCGCCATCCCAAAAGTATTTTCTGATTGTTTTGCTTAATGAAGTTATTGGCGTAATAGAATTCATGATTTCATGATTAAGGATTCGAATAAGCTTATTCCACGATTCGATTTCTTTTTTATATAAATGTTTGTCGATATCATGAAAAGAAATCAATTTAATTTTTTTGTTTTTTAGATTGAGTAATCCACAATTTATGGATAGTTTTTGTGAAGAGTTTTTAAGCTCGATTATTTCTAATTGTCCCGGCTGTATGTTTTGAAGAAGGGAAACAAAATTTGTGTTTACTTTTTGCAGATCTTCAATTTTAAAAACCTTAGGAATTCCCAATATTCTTATGGCTTCAGGGTTAATAAACTGAATTTTACCGGTTTCGTCGAACGAAAATAAGCCAATGTTAATATGATTTACCAGGTGATTGAAAAAGTTTGACTGTACTTCTTTTTCAATTTGCAAATCCTGAATAATCTGGCTGGTTTCGTTGACTTGCTTACGGATTTTTGAAAAGCTGCTGTCGCCTTCTTCATCATGTATCTTTGATGCAGTATCCTTATTCTTTATTAAATCAAAATACTCGCTTACCTGTTGGTTCTTTTTATGAATAAACCGGATTAAAAGGATAGTTTGCAATAACAATAATAAAGCCAGGTTGATTATTGAAATGATATAATCCTGTTTAATGTATTCGATAACTAAAAAATAGCAATTGAGAACAATTAAAACAACCCGAACGGAAATTTGTATGGAGAATTTATTGGATACCATATTTTTTCATTTTATTATACATGGTTTGGCGGGCTATACCTAACTCTTTGGCAGCAAAACTTAAAACCCAATTGTTATTATTCAGAGCCTTGAGAATCGCTTTCTTTTTTATTTCTTCAAGTTTCAATGGTGCAGATTCTTCGGATATCAATTGATTTGATCTTAGCATCAAATCGTTAGGGGTTATAATTTCTGTGTCGCACATGATAACTGCTTTCTCTATTGTGTGCTGCAATTCCCTGACATTACCGGGCCAATTGTAATTCATTAACTGATCGTACGAACTTTTACTAAATTTTATGTTTGGGGTTGTGTATTTTTTAGCGTATAACTTTAAGAAATGATCTGCAAGGATAATTTTATCTTCTCCCCGGCTTCGTAGCGGCGGAATTTCAATAATTATTGTATTTATGCGGTAATATAAATCTTCTCTGAATAAATCTTTCGCAATCTGTTGTTCTATTGATTTATTGGTTGCAGATATTAACCTTACATTAAAGGGAGTAGGCTTATTTGAGCCAACAGGGATTACTTCTTTGTTTTGCAGGGTGCTTAGCAGTTTTGCTTGCAATGGTAAAGGGACATTCGCTATTTCATCGAGAAATAGGGTTCCGTTATTTGCTATTTCGAACCTTCCGGCCCTGTCTTCTTTTGCGTCAGTAAAAGCTCCTTTTTTATGCCCAAAAAGCTCACTTTCAAATAATGTTCCCGGAATGGCTCCCAAATCAACATGAATAAAAGCTTCGTGTGACCGGGTTGATAAACGGTGAATTTCTCTGGCAATGACTTCTTTGCCTGTTCCATTTTCACCTAAAATTAAAACATTGGCATCGGTTTTAGCTACTTTTTTTACCGAAGAATAAACCTGTTCCATAATCGCAGATGAACCTTTAATTATGGATTGTTTCTTTTCTATATCGCTAGTTATAACTTGCTGTGCCTGTTTTAATTGATTAATTTTCAGCTTCGATTTCCTTAACGAAACAGCCGTGTTAATGGTGGCTAAAAGTTTGTCATTGTCGAATGGTTTTAGAATAAAATCTGTAGCTCCTTCGCGAATGGCACGAACAGCCAGTTCAACATCGCCATAGGCGGTAATCAAAATTACAATGGCATCTTTATCCGTTTTTAAAATACGATTGAGCCAGAAAAACCCTTCGTTTCCGGTATTTTGCCCTTTGGTAAAATTCATATCCAGCAGAATAACATCAAAGTTTTCTTCGCGCAATAGCGTTGGAATCAGGTTTGGGTTGTTTATTGTTTTAATCTGCTCAAATTCTGTTTCAAGCAAAAATTCCAGTGTTTTTAACACCTGTTTATCGTCATCAACAATTAATATCTTACTGTTTAGTTTCATTTATTTAAAATGGATGTCTAAAATGTGTGCGCAAGATGTCTAAAATATGGACGCCAATATTTGAATAATGAATTATTAAACGAGCTAATGAGTTGACATATAGTAACTAATAATTTTTGGCAAACAACTTGCAATTGTTGTAAATGTAAAACTTTTTTTAATTACTTTAGAACTATGATTAGATATTTTTTTAAACTGGCATTTCGGAATTTTAAAAAGTATAAGTTAAATACTTTTATTAGTTTACTGGGATTAACAGTCGGATTGACTTCATTTATCCTGATAGCTTCGCTTATTGTGCATGAATTAAGCTATAATAAATTCAACGATCATTACAAAGACATATATGTTGCCCGAATTAATTATCATATGCCTAATGGTATTGGACAGGGAGAAAATACACCCTATCCGGTGGTTGAGAATCTGGTATCAGAATATCCCGAAGTAAAATACGGAACCCGTTTTAGCCCAATAAATAGTCAGTTAGAAAACGATAACGTTTCGTTTTTCGAAAATAATGCATGTTATGTTGATAATGCATTTTTTAAGATTTTTACTGTTCGGTTTCTAAGTGGCAACAGAGAAAATCCTTTACAAGAGCCTTATACAATAGTTCTTACACAAAAAACAGCAAAAAAATATTTCGATGATGAAAACCCGGTGGGGAAAACTTTATTGCTGGGAGGGAAATACAACTTAAAAATTACGGCAGTAATTGATAATTTCCCCCATAACTCTGATTTTAATTACGACTTCTTTGTTTCGATGAAAACGTTGTTAGCTACTAATCCGGAAAGAGATTATTCTCAAAGGTGGGGCAGCTATAACTTTAGAACCGTATTTTTACTTGACCAAAACATTAACCTTAAAATATTTAATAAAAAAATTGCTGATTTATTTAATAGCAAGGATGATTATGATGTAAAACAAGAGCTATTTTTAAGTCCTTTAGCAAAATTCCATTTAAAAAAGAACGAAAATGATGATACGCAAAAAATGTTATTGATATTCATCCTGGTGGCTGTTTTTATTTTAGTAATTGCATGCATTAATTTTATTAATTTATCCATTGCTAATGCAGCAAATCGAGTGAAAGAAATTAGTATTTGCCGGATTGTTGGAAGCAAAAGATCATCTCTGATTATACAACAAATTGGCGAATCGGTATTGTTATCGTTTATTGCTTTTGATTTAGCGTATTTGTTGGCAGAGCGTTTATTACCGAATTTTAATGCCATGATTGGGATGCAAATTCCTTTCAACATTATTTTAAATCCAATATTTATATTGGGAATGCTTTTAATAATTATATTACTGGGTGTTATATCAGGAGTCTTTCCTGCTGTAAAAATTGGCAGAATTCAACCCATTAGGGAGTTATCTGGAAATAAAACAAGTTTGGGAAGAATCGGATTTGGGCGAAAAGGATTGATTGTATTTCAGTATATGGTCTCGATTGTTTTAATCATTTCAACCATCGTCTTATCAAAGCAGTTTGAATATATTAGAAACAAGGACCTGGGCTTTGAAAGTGAAAATCTTATTACTGCTTATATTGGAACTGAAGGGAATGAATTGGATCCTGAATTAGAGATATTTAAAAACGAAATATTACAATATAGCGGTGTGCAGAATATAGCATTTTCATATTTGTTGCCGTTTTATGGAAGCAACGGAACAAATATTCGTAAAATTAATGCTCCTGAAGAAGAGGTTATCTCTGTGGATTATAATATTATTGAAGAATCATTTTTTGAAACTTTCGGGGTAGAGATTTTACAAAGCAGAGGCCTTTCATCCGGAAGTATTTCTCCGGGGGAAGATGAATATTCAGATATCTGGGGCCTTGATTATCTTTCTGAAGGCAATAAAAATGAGAAGAAATCATCAGAAGATATTGTTTATTGCTATATCAATAAAACAGCTGAAGATGCACTTAACTTTAGTAATCCAATAGGTGAAAGAATTTTATTTTCAAATATAGTATGCGAAATTGTTGGTGTATATAAAGATTTTCATATGTATTCTGTTCAAAGGAAAATTCGGCCGCAGGTGCTTATTATAGGGGGAAGTGCTAAAGAGTACGATGATTACGGATGGATGACCATACAATGTAACGAGCATAATTTAAGTGAAATTAAGGAATCAGCTACGGCACTTCTCAGGGAGCGTTTCCCGGATAATCCCTACTCCTTTTTCTATTACGGTGATACCGAGTTTAAAAATCAGGTAATAAGTAAGTTAGAAAGCACAAAGCAATTATTTGGGATTTTTACTTTAATAGCTATTATCATCGCATGTATGGGAATAATTGGCTTGATTGCATTAAATGTAAAAAATAAAACCAAAGAATTTGGAATAAGGAAGACCCTGGGTTCATCAGTATTCGGAATCTATAAATTAATAGCAAAAGAGTATCTTTTACTGGCTATTTTAGGGAATATTCTTGCCTGGTACCCAGCCTGGTATTTTAGCAATAAAATTCTTCAAGATTTTGCATATCGGATTGATATAAATGTGTGGGTTTTCGTTTTAGGTTTTATCGCTTCAATTTTACTTACCATTATCACCATTGCTTTCCATACATTAAAAGCTGCCCGGACAAATCCGGTTGAGGCTTTAAGATATGAATAGGGAATGATGGTTTCTTGGAAAAGTTATCTTAAAAAACATTGTTCCGGGTAAACTCAATTAAAATTTCGGCATTTCTTTTCGGATTATCTGTTTCTAAATTTACAGGGTATATTGTGTTTTTTTCTCTTTTGTCCAGTCCAAAATGGTAGCTTTTATCATAATAGGTTAGCGCAATGTCAGCCACATCCTCTAAAGTTCCGTTTTCGAGCGATTCTATGGCTTGTTTGGTGTTTTGCCCGCCAAGTCTTCTGCTGATTTTTAAAATACAATGTTCGAGGTATTTGGCATCGTAAACGGCATACTCTTTCATCAGCCGTTGTATTCTGGTTTGTTTATCCAGCTCTATTTTTAGTACCACGGCTTTACGCATTCTGTCGTAAAGTTCCTGAGGGATCCAGTTTGAACCAATCGATTTGCTTTCATCTTCTAACCATATGGGTTTTGAAAGATCAAAAGTAAGCCATTCCCGGATTAATAAATTTTCAAAGTGCTCATTGGGAGGTTGTTCATCCTGTCCCAACGCTCCAAATGCAGATCCTTTATGATTGGCCAGTTTTTCCAAATCCAAAACCTGCTCACCCTGTTTGGCTAACTCATGTAATATTGCCGTTTTTCCGCTTCCGGTATAGCCTCCTAAAATAATTAATTTTTCTCCTTTGGTAAGTTGTATTTTTCCATATTTCCGGTATGATTTATACCCATCAATAAGCACATAGCAATGAATACCTACGGTTTCGAACAGCCAGGCCATCGAAGCACTGCGCATCCCCCCGCGCCAGCAATATACAAGCAGTTCGTTGTTTTGTGCAACAGAACGTGCTTTTTGGGCAAAATCGCGTAATTTTGTGCCTACAATTTCCAATCCTCTGAAGATTGCCTGCTCACGCCCTTGCTTTTTGTAAGCCTTTCCAACAACAGCTCTTTCATCATTGTTAAATATAGGAATATTTACAGCCCCGGGAATATGGCCTGTATGAAATTCTGCAGGTGAGCGAACATCAACCACAGGAAGTGTTCCTAATTTATCAATAAATTCGGTAATGGTTATTTTCGAAGGCATAATTGATTTACTATACTAATGGCGAAATTAGTTAAAAAAAGTTTTAATGAAGAACGTTTCTTCAAAAAGAAATGAATCGGCTATGTATCGAAAAATCTTAATCTTCTAAAAAGTTGCCTACTATCGATCGGCTACCCTTTTTGGTATTTCTTCCCATGGGGGATAATCGCTGTATGAGTTTTCGTATGGGCATAGACTGCAACCAGACTTTCCCGGTACCGCGAAGTGTAGCAAGAAAAAGACCCTCGCCGCCAAAAACCATCGATTTTAAACTCCCGGCACTTTCAATATTAAAATCGATTTGGGGTTCGTAAGCAACAATACAGCCCGTATCTATTTTTAGGGTCTCATTTTGCAATGTCTTTTCAATAACGGTGCCTCCTGCGTGAATAAATGCTTTTCCGTCGCCTTCGAGTTTTTGTAATATAAATCCTTCGCCGCCAATTAAACCACTCCCTAAGCGGCGGTTTAAATGAATAGATATTCTGGTTCCCAAAGCAGCACATAAAAAGCCATCTTTTTGGACAATAATTTGCCCACCACTTTCTTTTAGATCGACGGGAATAATTTTTCCGGGATAGGGAGCTGCAAAAGCAACTTTTTTTCTTCCCAATCCCCGGTTTGTAAAGTGGGTCATAAAAATTGACTCACCCGTGATTAACCGGCTGCCAGCCGAAAATAACTTTCCCATAAAACCCTGGTTTGGGGTTGAGCCATCACCTAACCTGGCTTCAAAAGCAATACCATCATCCATATAGGTCATTGCTCCGGCTTCGGCAACCACTGTTTCTTGTGGGTCAAGCTCAACTTCAACCAGCTGAATATCGTCTCCCAGAATTTTATAGTCAATTTCGTGTGCGTTCATTTTTATCATTTTTTTACAAAGGGAACGAGTAAATTAAAAGATACATGCTAACTGGACTGTTCAGAGAACCAGCGAATTAAAACTTTTTTAATTTCTTCGATTCTTACCGGTTTAGCCAGATAATCGTTCATGCCACTGTTAAAGGCTTGTGTTTTATCTTCTTCCCGGGCATTTGCTGTCATGGCAATTATGGGGATATTTGTTCCCAGGCTCCTTATATCTGCCGTGGCTTCTAATCCGTCTTTTTCCGGCATCATAATGTCCATAAAAACAATGTCAAAGTGTTCATTTTTAATTTTTTCAACACATTCCTTTCCATTTTTAGCAATCGAAATTTCATAACCCAGGTTTTTAAAAATGGTTTGTGCTACCCGCTGATTAATGATGTTGTCTTCAGCTAAAAGAATTTTAATGTCTTTTTTAAGCTTATTTAATTCGGGCAGCTCTTTATCTTTAAAATCAATGGATGTAAAGTTGTCCTGTAATATTTCGAATACTTCTGATGCTTCGTAAGGTTGTATTAAATAGTAATCCACACCGTTCATTTTGCATTTCACATAATTACCCGGTTGGTCATTTGAACTTATAATACCAACAATTAATTTGTTTGTAAGATTTTTTTCGTGAAGCATTCGGGCAAATTTAATACCATTAAAATCGGCATTGTCTTTTATCATTAACAGATGATAATTCTCTCCTGAACCATTGAGCCCTTTTTCAATTTTTTCTATTGGATTATCATCGGGTGTTATCATTTTGTTGTTGGTGCCAAAACTTTCAAACAGGCGAAAAAGATTTTTTTCTTCATCCGGTTGATTGTTAACGATTAAAACATTAATGTTTTTATACTCTTTAATATCAGAGAAATCGATGTCTTTTTTCAATTTTTCGTTAGAGTATACCTGGATAGTAAAAGAGAATTTAGAACCACTGTATTGTGGATCGTAGGATATGGACGAAGGACTGTCTACCCATATTTCGCCTCCCATGAGTTCAACCAGTTGTTTTGAAATGGTAATTCCCAGTCCGGTTCCCCCATATTTTCGTGTTGTTGAGCCATCGGCCTGCGAAAAGGATGCAAAAATATTTTTTAATTTTTCTTTTGGGATTCCTATGCCTGTATCTTCAATTGAAAACAGCAATGAGAAATATCCATTGTGTTTTTTATCAAGTTCCGCTGAAAGAATGATTTTCCCTTCGTATGTAAATTTAATTGCATTCCCGATAAGGTTAGAAATCACCTGTTTTAACCGGAAGGGATCCCCAATAATATTGTCGGGAACATTGGATTTTATATTGGAAATGAGCTCGATATTTTTTTCTTCGGTTTTTGGCGTAAAAAGAGATACGATTGCCTCAATTTCTTCACGAAGGTTAAATGGTGTTTCTTCAATAACCATTTTCCCGGCTTCAATTTTTGAAAAGTCCAGGATATCATTAATGATTGAAAGCAATAAGTCGGCCGATTTAAGGATTATGTGTACTGCATCTGCCTGTTTTTTATCTAAGTTTAAGTTTTCAAGCGTATTCGCCATTCCAATGATTCCGTTTAAAGGAGTTCTGATTTCATGGCTCATCTTAGCCAAAAATTCAGATTTTGCCTTATTGGCTGCTACTTCTCTCTTTCTGGCTATTTCAATGGGAGTAATGTCAATAAAAGCTTCGAGTGATATTTCCTGGTCATCAATATTAAAAGGGATCTGTTTTTTGTAAATAATAATTTCGTTATCATTATCATCGTAATAAACGTACTGGTTCAGGTTTTCGTTATAGGTAAATGATTCTGTATCCTGGAAATTTCTTGAAACCAGAAACTGATCCGTTAACTTCTTCCCGATTAATTCACCGGGCGATTGCAAACCGAAAATTTTCATTGCAGTATTGTTTACTGATTTCACAACCCTTTCATTGTCTAAAGTCATTATCCCAATAGGCAATGATTCGAGCATTGTTTTCATTGCTTTTTCTGACTGCTGAATTTTGTTTTGTTCAAAATTTTTCCGTCTGATAAAAACAATGAAGACGACAATGATAAGAATTAAAATAAAGATGGTGGAAAAGGATACAATCACTGAATTTTTTATGATTGAGTCGATTATAATTTTGGTTTCGAGCGAAAAAATAATACCTAAATCATTCGCTAAAATACGGATGGGATAATAGGTTGTTAGATACTCGTTGGTTTGATTGTCGGCTGTTACCTTTTGTCTTATGGAGCCGCTATACCCATTGTTTAGTTCTTTAATAACAGGTTCCAGTTTGTGTATCGTAATGGTATCTCTCGATAAATTGTTGGTGATAATATCGCCGTTCATATCAATAAGACCCTGCCACAGGGTTTCTTTTATGTGGTAGTTTTCAAATACCGACTTAATGTAGTGATCAATATCAACTTTAATTAAAATATTTAAAACGGTATTATCATCATAGAAAACGGGCAGCAAATAAGTGTACGTTCCATCATTATTTTTAACAATTTCTTCTCGATTTTTCAGGGTGGTTTGTTTTTGAGAAATGTAATAATCATTGATAAATTGGTTTGCTTTATCTTTAAAAAGGCTAAAAACATTCTTATGGTTATCAATCAGTTTAATATTTTTAATCAGTTTCTGGTATTTGAAATAAAAAAGCTCAAGTTTTTTTATTTTTAGGTCAGCATCTTCTTTATCTTCGAAAAAATGAGCTAAATCAGAGGAAAAAACGATATAGTTAATTTCATTTTCAAAATCGTAACCCGACTGTTCAATTTCCCACCCACAGATTTCCGTATGATTTAGCAACATATCGGTATGAAAATCTAATTGCTGTTTATAAATATAATAGCCATAATATGCATTGGCGCCCAGGGCAATGATTATAATAACGACAACTAAATAATAGAATTTCTTCATAATTAAAGTTCCTTATATCAATAAATAATTTTTAACAATAACCAATTGGTTTCTTCAATCTCCGTTTTGTAAATCGTATGTTTATGTCCATCGAGATGGAAAAACTCTTTAACAGAACCTTCCAGTATTTTATGAACAGCATTGCGGATGCTTTTATCCTGATGTTTTGTTAATGAAGGGGAATTATATTGTAAAAGATTTAGGTTTGCAGGTTTATAATAAGAAAGCTCTTGATGCATAGGGATATTTAATCGTTTAGAACCTTGTTGGGTTGTGCAGATGACATTTCCTTTGTCATCGGTTAAAATTAATATTTGCGGTTTATTACTGAAATATTTTTTCAAAAAATTATATACAGGGATATCGGCAGCTAAAATACCTATAAATTGATCATGGTAGTAAACGGGTTCAATACAAGAAATAATCCATCCCCGACCATAAAAATCAGCATATGGGGTTTCTATCCAATACGACTGATCTTCAATAAAAGGTTTTCGGTAAACTTTTTGATAAGGGAGTAGTTTGGTTAAATCGAAGGGTTTGTCAAGGTGGTTATATACATCAGTAGAAGGATAAATACGCAAAAAAGAATTGGTATCCAAAAAATAAATTTGTTGTACAAAATCATTATCATGCATGAATTTAATAAATAATGAATCCATTACTTCACTATTTATTATCATTTTTTTAAGGTTGTTGTTTAAGGATACATTTTCCGGAAGATAAATGGAAGAGGTTTTTTTTTGATCCGGAGTAAAATAGTACCGGTTGCTTTTCACGTGATACGCAGTACTGTCCCACGTAACAGGCTTGTTAAATGGAATTTTATATTTTAAAATAAGGGTAAGGTCACTAATATCTTTTGCGGTGTTTTGCAATTCGGTGTTAATGTTTTTGGCTAATTGGTTAAGGTGTGTAAAATTAGAATCTTCACTTTTCTTGTTTTTACAACAGGGTAAAGTGATAATAGTAATTATGAAAAAGAAGTAAATCGGTTTTTTCATAAAAAACAAATCAACAACCAGTTAAGATTTAAAGCTACAAGGTAATAAAAAAAAGAAAAGGATTAAAAGAATTATGACAAAAGGATATGATTTGAATTTGAAAGTCTTATAACTGTTTATAAACGATGTTTGGTTTCTTGATCAAACAAGATATTTAAATAGTTATTATAACGCATGGGATGTATTTTGTTTTCCTCAACGGCTTTTTTAACTGCACATCCGGGTTCGTGTACATGCGTACAATTGTAAAACTTGCAATCTTTAGAAGCGTTAAAAATTTCGGGGAAATAATGGAAAAGTTCTTCTTTTTCGATATCGTGAAGTCCAAACCCTTTTATCCCCGGAGTGTCAATAATGCTTCCTCCTATAGATAGATCAAACATCTCGGCAAATGTGGTTGTATGTTTTCCTGATTTATGGTAATTGGATATTTCGCTTGATTTTAAATGGAGTTCCGGGTCAATTAAATTGATTAATGAGGATTTCCCAACACCTGAATTCCCTGCAATTAAGGTAATTTTATTTTTTAATAAAGATTCAATGGCATGAATATTAATTTTTTGGGAAACTGATGTTTGGATGCACTCGTATCCTGCCGTTTCATAAGCTTTGATGGTTTCATTAAGCGTCTGTTTTTCACTATCATTATACAAATCAATTTTGTTAAAAACAAGTTTGGCAGGGATTTCATAAGCTTCGGCAGTAATTAAAAACCGGTCGATAAAAATGGAATAGGTAACGGGATTTTTTAGCGTTACCATAAGGATGGCCTGGTCTATGTTTGCTGCTAATATGTGTGTTTGTTTCGACAGGTTTGTTGACTTTCGGACAATATAATTTTTCCGGTCAAGAATTTGGTGAATTATTCCTGTCTCTGCGTTGGCAGGGAAATTATATTTAACAAAATCACCGACAGCTACAGGATTGGTGCTTTTTATTCCTTCTATACGAAATCTGCCACGGATAGCACATGAGATAACCTCTCCTGTTTGAGTGTCTTTTACAGAATACCAGCTACCGGTTGATTTTATAACTAATCCTACTTTCACTACAGATGGGTTTCTCTATTTTTCGCTAAAATAAAAATTATTTTTGCATTCGTTTACGCTCATGCTCTTTTAAATAAATTTTTCGTAAACGAATAGCTTTGGGTGTAATTTCAACATATTCGTTTTCCTGAATATATTCCAACGCTTCTTCGAGCGAAAACTTAATGGGCGGAGCAAGCTTTGCCTTATCGTCTGTTCCTGAAGCTCTCACATTGGAAAGTTTTTTTGTTTTGGTAATATTTACGCCTAAATCCCCTGCTTTTGCATTTTCGCCAATTACCTGTCCTTCGTAAATCTCTTCCTGCGGTAAAACAAAAAAACGTCCTCTATCTTGCAGTTTATCCAAAGCATAGGCAATAGCCGTTCCCGTTTCTATAGCAATTAATGAACCGGCCTGTCTTTTTTCAAAATCGCCTTTATAGGGTTCAAACGCTTTAAAGCGGTGCGATATCACAGCTTCTCCTGCTGTAGCCGTCATCATAATGTTTTTTAACCCAATAATTCCTCTTGAAGGGATAATAAACTCCAGGGTAACCCGGTCGTTTTTACGCTCCATATTCATCATTTCTCCTTTTCGTTGTTGAATGATCTCAATGGCTTTGCCCGAAAAATCTTCCGGGAGGTCTACGGTCAGGTATTCTACCGGCTCGTGTTTCTCTCCGTCTATCTCCTTAATGATTACTTTTGGCTGTCCCACCTGAAGTTCGTAGCCTTCGCGCCTCATGGTTTCGATAAGAACGGAAAGGTGCAATACGCCACGTCCGTATACATTAAATGCATCTGCCGAACCGGAGGGTTCAACCCTTAAGGCCAGGTTTTTCTCCAATTCTTTTTCCAGGCGTTCTTTCAAGTGACGTGATGTAACATACTTGCCGTCTTTGCCAAAAAAAGGTGAATTGTTTATGGTAAACAGCATGCTCATCGTCGGTTCGTCAATGGCAATCGGATCTAATCCTTCCGGGTTTTCGTAATCTGCAACGGTATCGCCAATTTGAAAACCTTCAATCCCAACTAATGCACAAATATCTCCGGCCTCAACTTTTTCCGTTTTCTTTTTACTCAACCCTTCATAGGTGAGGAGTTCTTTTATTTTTGTTCTTTTAATGGATTGATCTCTTTTCACCAACGATATTTGCATCCCCTGTTTTAAAGTGCCTCTTAAAAGTTTTCCAATGGCAATTCTTCCTACATAAGCCGAATAATCTAGCGATGTGATAAGTAGTTGTGGTGTTCCTTCGTAAGTTTTTGGGTCAGGAATATTTTTTATAATACAATCCATTAACGGAATAATATCTTTGGTAGGTTTTCTCCAGTCGTCAGACATCCATCCCTGTTTAGCGGATCCATAAATGGTTGGGAAGTCTAATTGTTCCTCTGCAGCGTCGAGGTTAAACATCAGATCGAACACTTGTTCCTGTACTTCTTCGGGACGGCAGTTTGGTTTATCTACCTTATTAATAACAACAATCGGTTTTAATCCGAGGCTTAATGCTTTTTGTAATACAAAGCGGGTTTGGGGCATCGTTCCTTCAAAAGCATCTACCAGAAGAAGCACTCCGTCGGCCATATTGAGGACTCTCTCCACCTCTCCACCAAAATCAGCATGCCCGGGGGTATCAATAATATTGATTTTAAAATCTTTATAAATTACGGAAACATTTTTAGATAGAATTGTAATTCCTCGTTCACGCTCCAGGTCATTACTATCAAGGATAAGATCGCCCGGGTTTTCATTTTCCCTGAAAAGTTTTCCGAGCAAGAGCATTTTATCCACCAGGGTTGTTTTTCCATGGTCGACATGTGCTATGATGGCTATGTTTTTGATTTTTTGCATTTTCCCTAAAATTTAAGCGAGCAAAGGTATATCTTTTTATGGTATTTAAAGGTAAATTTATGCAAAAAGATAGGGGATAAAAAAACATCCGAAGAAATGACCTCTTCGGATGTTTTGTATTTTTGTGTTTTTATTGTTGGGGTTGGGAAAACCGGTTGAAAAAGTTTTCCAGTTCCTGTTGAATGGAAGCGGCTAATTCCGGATCCCCATACCGTTTCGTAAAATCGGCCATCTGTTGTAAGTAATGCATGCTTAAACGTTGCTCGTAATCAAGCGATTGAGCAAATTTCGGAGGCAGGGAAGTATAATAATTTAACTCCTGAATAGAAATGGCAGAAAAATCACGAACCAAAGAATCAGCTTCTTCTTCTCCTCCCGCACGATATAATGCTTCAATCATATCCAAGGTAAACAGGTCGTAAGGGATATTCGTTTTGGGTGTTAGTTCAGCACCTTTCTTTATGACAGCTAAGGCAGAATCTTTTTTGTTTTCTTGCATGAGTTGATTTGCAAGCCTTGTAAACAGATTTCTTATTTTTATTACAGAAATCGTTCTTTTGGTGGTATGGTCCATCCAGATATCCGGATCGTCCATATTGCCCCACTTAAAATCCTCCATCAGTTTCTTATACATAATGTCAGATTCTATACGTCCGGTTTCAAGGTACCCTTTTGATGTTGTTTTTATGGGCACAAGTCTGTAGGCAAAACCTTCCTGTTGTAAATAATCCTCCAGACCAATATTCCCGTCTCCGGCAGTAGAAACAAAATAAACAGGTCGCTCCCATTTGTTGTTAGCCAGCAGATCTAAAATCATCATTTCGCTTTTCACAATTCTTTGTTTATTAATTTGAAACCTGATTTCAGAAACAATCTTATCTGCATCTTCGGGTTCAACGGTTTCATTAGCAATAACTTTAGCCGAGTCAACGGGAACAACAATCTTGTTGGTTGGCAGGTAATCAACCCACTCGTTGGTTCCTACCTGTAGTTTGGTTCTTTTGTCATCGCTTTTCAAGAAATCAACAACCTGTTTAACATTAACATAATCATTAATTCTATCATTAATGTATATAACGTCGCGAACACCGTTCAGGTATTGCTCATGAGTTATTCCGAAAGGTAATGGTTCTGATTCGTATGCTTTGCGTTTCATTTGGTCGATATACCAGTCGGTATTTAACAATGAAAGGTTAACAACACGTACGTCGGTTCTTACTCCTTCCACCTCCTGTGCATACCAAAGCGGGAATGTATCGTTATCGCCATGGGTAAAAAGTATGGCATTAGGCGCACAGGAGTTAAGGTAATTATAGGCAAAATCTCTGGCCATATAACGATTTGAACGATCGTGATCGTCCCAGTTTTCTTTGGCCATGATTCCGGGGACAAAAACAAGAGACAATACCGTTGCTAAAACCGCACTGAAAACCGCATTGGCTTTTTTCCTGAAAAAGCTGTATATACCAAAAACACCTAACCCAATCCATATGGAAAAAGCGTAAAATGAGCCGGCATAAGCATAATCCCGTTCACGCGGCTGCAGAGGATATTGGTTAAGATAAACAACAATCGCTATTCCTGTAAACAGAAATAACAATAAGACAACAAGAGAATCATTAAAATGACGCCTTAAATGAAAAAAGAAACCAATAAGACCCAGTAATAAGGGAAGCATGTAATAGGTATTACGTGCTTTATGATTTTTTATGCTGTCGGGTAAGTTGTCTTGAGGCCCGATAAGCATATTATCAATAAAATTGATTCCGGTTATCCAGTTTCCATTTAACAGCTCTCCATGACCCTGAATATCATTTTGTCTACCCGAGAAATTCCACATGAAATATCGCCAGTACATATGTCCAAGCTGATACCGGAAAAAGAATTTTAAGTTTTCCCCAAATGTAGGAACATGCCTTATTTCCTGTTCTCCCTGATAATTTGTAATGGGTACTTTTTTCCCCTTGATATCGCCCCATTCTTTATATTCTTTTATATGCTCAGGTTGAGCGCTGTACATCCTTGGGAAAATAGTCGTAAATCGTTCATCATATTCATACACATCATTCAGGCTGTAAGATTTAATGTACTTGCCATCTTTTTGCCGGTAGGTGTATGGTGTTTCACTGTCCGCCACCGGAGCATTATAGTATTGGCCTTTAAATAAGGGCCTGCTTCCATATTGTTCGCGGTTAATATAATTTAAAAGATTAAATACGGTTTCCGGATTGTTTTCGTCCATGGGAGGATTTGCTATAGACCGGATAACGATCATGGCAAAACTTGAATAACCGATCATAATAACCGTAACACCCAGGATGATGGTATTTAAAATAACTTTTTTCTTTTTCGAGGTGTAATATAATCCCCAGATGATTAATCCCAGCAGCAGGATAATATAAAAAATCACCCCGGATTTAAACGGAAGCCCAAAGCCATTAACAAAAAGCAGGTCGAACCATGAAGCTACTTTGACGAAGCCGGGAATAATAACGTACATTATGGTTCCCAGAATAATTAACGAAACCAAAAAGGCTTTAATCATTCCGGCACGGGTAATGTTGTATTTTTTAAAGTAAAAAACAAAAACAATAGCAGGTATTGCTAACAGGTTTAACAAATGGACTCCAATGGATAATCCCATTAAATAAGCAATTAAAATTAACCACCGGTTAGAATATTTTTCATCGGCAATATTTTCCCATTTTAAAATAGCCCAAAACACAAAAGCCGTAAATAACGACGACATGGCATATACCTCTCCTTCTACGGCTGAAAACCAGAAGGTGTCGGAAAATGTATAGGCAAGCGCACCTACTGCACCACTTCCAATCACAACAATTAACTGTGCCCAAGAAAGGTTTTCTGTTTTTGGGACCATCTTTTTGGCCAGGTGGGTTATCGTCCAAAACAGGAATAAAATAGTAAATGCACTGGCTAAACCCGACATTGCATTAACCATCATAGCTGCTTTGGTTACATCACCTCCTGCAAAGAAAGTGAAAAATCTGGCAATAATCATAAATATTGGAGCTCCCGGAGGGTGCCCTACCTGAAGTTTATAAGCCGAAGCAATAAATTCACCACAATCCCAAAAACTCGTGGTTGGCTCAATCGTTAAAAGATATACTGTTGCGGCAATAAGAAAAATAACCCATCCGCTGATTCTATTGACAATTTTAAAATTATTCATCGGTTAGTTTATATTTAGTTTTTGTTTCAAATCTAATTCAATTTCTGATAATTAATGGACTAAAAGCCTATTTTATTGTGCAAAAAAACAAAAAAAATACAATGCATAAAATTTTTGCTTCGAAATTACGTAATTTAGCCAAATTCTAAAATATTTTTATGTTGAATAAAAAGAGATGAATGATGACCAAAAAGAATAAGAATAGCAGAAAAAATATTGTTTATTCAACCAATCCGGATTTTGATTATGAATATGAGAAGGATGACATTCAGCAAGAAACGCTTCCCCCTGATCAGCAAAACTTAAAAATTTATTTGGATACTAAAGCCAAAAAACGCGGCAAGCAAGCAACCCTGGTAAACGGATTTATTGGTACTGAGGATGATTTGAAGGATTTAGCCAAATTATTAAAAACAAAATGTGCTGTTGGTGGTTCGGTTAAAGATGGAGAGATTTTAATTCAGGGAGATTTTAGAGAAAAGGTTACACAAATTTTAGAAAAGGAAGGCTATAAAGCCAAGAAAATATAAATCAATCAATGAAAAAAATATTTTTTGCTTTTGTTTTTGTATTATTTGCAATCATAGGTAATGCCGGAGATACATTGAAGGTTATGCATTACAATCTGCTTTACTATGGGAAAAATATTTACGAATGCGATAATTATACCAATTCTATTGACAAGAAAAACGAATCCCTGAAAACAATAATTCAACATGTTAATCCAGATATTTTTTCCGTGAATGAACTGGATGGTGAAGGTGTTTACCCTATTGATGATGATGCCACCTACTTGTTGGAGAGCGCTTTAAACGTTGACGGAGTTTCAAAATATCGGCGAACCGAATTTCCCCCAATTTTTTTAGCGAATACCATTTTTTATAATTATGAAAAGTTGACGTTGAAAAGACATTACCCATTAAATTTTTATTATTCAGGAACCTATAAAGTTTTTAATATCTATGAGTTCTATTTTAATGCCGAAGATTTAGCACAAACGAACGATACGACTTTTGTTACCTGTATTGTAGCGCATTTAAAGGCAGGTTCTTATAATGAAAACGTAGAACAAAGAGGGTTTGAAACGAGAATTATCATGAATTACTTAAAGAATTTTGAGGAGCCGGGGAATATTTTGTTGTTAGGGGATTTGAATTTATACTCGTATACCGAAGAGGCTTTTATAAACCTGACAAATCCTTCTTATCCTCAATATGCTTTTTATGATCCGGCTGATCAGATTGGAGCGTGGCACAACAATTATGAATATAGATATTATCACACACAATCAACACACACCGGAGGAGATTGTTTTTCCGGAGGAGGTATGGATGACCGGTTCGATTTTATTCTGACCTCCGGAGATATCCTTGCCGGAAGTAAAAATTTACAGTATATTGATAATTCTTATACAACCATAGGCCAGGATGGAAGTTTTTTTAATGGAGCAATGAATATTGCCACAAATACAAGTGTTCCCACCGAAGTTGCCCGGGCTTTATATGATATGTCCGATCATTTGCCTGTTTATCTCGAGCTTGAAGTAGACCAGGCCGCAACAAGCCTGAATATTACCAATGTTTCTCTTGTTCCCGAAACCCCCGGGAGCAATAATGATGTCTCTGTTTTTGCTGATTTAACCGACAAAAACGACACTATTTATGAGCTTAAAATTAACTATGGATTTTCTTCGGGAAACTATATACATCATGAGATCATGAACCCGGAACAGTATTCGTATATGGGAACTATTTCGAAATATGAGGAGGGAACGGAGATATTTTTTCAGGTTGCCGGCTATAATAATCTCGACCAGGAGATTATAACAAGCCGGGAATATCATTACAAAGTGTCGGCAGCAACAGCTATTGATTATCTTTTTACCGAAAATAATCCGATGAGCATAATCAATCCGGTGAAAGGAATTTTGCAGCTTGCCACCCATGATATTCCTAAACAGAAAGCGTTGGTTGAACTAATTTCTCCAAGTGGTGAAACTTATTATGAAGAATCGGTTTATTTATCCGAAAACAATACTTATGAATTTCATGTTCATCATTTAAAAAATGGCTTATATATTTTAAAATTAACGGGAGAAAAAGGGTTCGTTTTTACCGAAAAGGTCGTTATCCAAAAATAAAGTTATGCGATATTTTTATCGAACAATTTTATTGTTATTTCTTTTTTTTATTGCTGCTTCCTCATTCGGACAATTTTATTCTACCGGCCAGGATCCGGCATCTGTAAGATGGAAACAGATAAATACCGATAATTTCCAGGTCATTTTTCCTTATGAATACCAATCCTCAGCGCAAAAAATTGCCAACATTCTGGAATATAACTATCAAAAAGTTGGGTATTCGCTCAATCATACCCCCAAAAAAATATCAGTAATCATTCATTCCCAATCTATCCGCTCCAATGGTTATGTTTCGTGGGCTCCTAAACGTATGGAGTTGTATCCTGCTCCCTCGCAGGATATGTATCCGGGTGACCGGCTTCAGCAACTATGTATTCATGAGCTTCGCCATGTGGTACAAATTGATAAGCTTAACCAGGGAATTACTCAAATTTTATCCCTGGTATTTGGGCAGCAAGCTACAGGTCTTGTTGCAGGGCAACTGCCCATGTGGTTTTACGAAGGCGATGCCGTAGCCACGGAAACCGCACTTTCATCTTTTGGGAGAGGAAGACTGCCTTATTTTAAACGTGGAATCCGCACGATTTTATTGGAAGATGACAAGGAATATTCGTTTGACAAAATATTATTTGGCTCGTATAAAGATTATGTTCCGAATCATTATGAATATGGATATCACTTTACAGCATATGTTAGAACAAAATATGGAGCAGATAGCTGGAGTAAAGTGGTAGACCATGTCGCCCAACATTCGTTTACGCTTTTACCTACCTATTTTGCGTTTAACCGGGGATTAAAAAAACATACCGGACTGTCGCAGCAGGATTTATTTAAAGAAGGCTTAAAATATTTAGACAGCTTGTGGTCTGCCGAAAATCAAGAAAAACACATTACCCCGACCCGTTTTATTCATCCTGAAAAAGAGGACTATGTAGATTATATACACCCGCAGTATAAAAATGACAGTCAGCTGATTGCCTTAAAAAAAGGATTATCTCATATCCCGCAATTTGTAGAAATAAGTAAAGGAAAAGAAAGAATACTTTGGGAACCGGGATCTTTAATCTCTGATGATTTTTCCGTGTCGGACAGATTCATTGTCTGGGCCGAATACAGGCCAGATGCACGTTGGCATAACAGGGAATATACAGCCATTAAATTATTTAATCTTAAAACTCAGCAGGAAAGAGAAGTGATTGATAAGGTGCGATATTTCAGTCCGGCGATTTCTGACGATGCCAACAAAATAGCCGTAGTTGAAGTCAATCCCAACGATGAATATCTGCTTACCATTATAGGGAGTATTGATGGGAAAGCGTATGTGAAAGTTCCTTCGCCACAGGGAAATTTTATCCAACGACCTCAATGGTCTCCTGACGAAAGATATATTTATGTTATTGAAATAAACGGGAATCAAAAACAAGTGAGCAGGTATGACTTTATTACCGAACAATGGGAGCCTGTTTTTACGCTGCCTGGTATTGATATTCAACGGATATATCCCTCTCTAGAACATATTTACTTTCATTCTACCTTTAATGGAACGGATAACTTATATGCATACAACATTTCCCGTGAGAACTTTTATCAGCTTACAAATTCCAATGATGGAATTTATGATTTTGACCTGAGTCCGAACGAGGACTATATTTTTGCAAGTGAATATTCTTCGCAAGGGTTTGGTGTTTCCAAAATTCCTTTAGAAAGAGCGTTATGGCATAAAAAAGAGTTGAAAGATTATAAAAAAGATCCTTTGGCAGAAACATTGTCATCTCAGGAACCCGAAGGAATTAAAACAGATGATATCCCTTCTGAAGAGTATATTGTTAAGCCCTATTCCAGACCCGGAAATCTTTTTTATTTTCATAGCTGGACTCCCTTTTATATAGATTATGAAGATGTTGATTTTCAGGAAGTTTTTAGTGACCCCTCAGCAATAAATGATATCGTTCACCCAGGGCTGATGATTCTTTCACAGAATAAATTAAGCACGATGGAAACCATTTTAGGGTATGCTTATAAAGACCATCATCATCATTTATCCTCTTCCTTAATTTATAAAGGGTTTTATCCTTATATAAAAATTTCTGCCGATTATGGCGACCGGCATAAATATTACGCGTCATCGGATGTTGCGTGGGTTCCACAATTAAAGTATGATAACAGCAGTTTCTCCATTGAAACCTATATTCCGTTTAACTTAAGCCGCGGGAAATATGTTGCCGGATTTTATCCGGGTATTCGGTTTGAATATAGCAACCGATATTATTATCAACCCGTTGCTGATTATTATCAGGAGGGACTTGAATTTATGAATTTTCAGGCGTATTTATATTTTTATACCCGGAAAGCACATCGTGATATTCAGCCAAAATCAGGAATTATACTCGATTATAATTTGTATAACTCTCCTTTTGACACCGATTTCTTTGGTTACATCTCAACCATTGATTCCCGAATATATTTGCCGGGTTTTTTTAAAAATCATGGATTTAAGTTTGATATTGGTTATCAATACCAAAGCCCTAAACTTTATTTATATTCTTCTCGATTTAAATTTCCAAGAGGGATGGAGCGCCGAAGAACAGAAAAACTCTTGAAGTTTTACGGTGATTATGTTTTTCCCATAGCATATCCCGATTGGAGTATTGGGCCTTTGTTTTATATAAAACGTGTTAGGGGAGCCTTGTTTGGTGATTTTGCCCTGAATCAGTATAATTATTATACACAAAGCTTAACCCCTGCGGATACAGAAAAAGAGTATTTCTCCAGTTTTGGAGTAGAACTTACCTTTGATTATCATCTGATGCGAACGTTGTTTCCCTTAAATACCGGCGTACGAATAGGTTTTGTACCGGGACGCCAATCAGTATTTACAGAATTCTTACTGGGGATCGATTTATATTCTTTTTAAAAAATTTTGTGGTTGGAACAACAAATCGGGGAAGATTCCTGTTATAGATGATATATGATAATCTTTTAAGCGAAAAAGATGACTCCTTGCATAAAAAATAATATATTTGTTCGATAAATAAATCAGTGAAGTTTTAATCCTAAAAGAATTTAACAATGGCAAAAAATAATGAACCCGAAACCACAGCTGCTATTAACTTAATTGGTGTTGGTACAGAAATCACAGGAGACATAAAATCAAATGGCGATATTCGTATAGACGGTGCGTTAAACGGGAACCTGAATACAACAGGTAAAGTTGTTGTAGGCGAGACTGGCAGAGTAAAAGGAGAGGTTGCCTGTAAAAATTCAGAAGTGCTGGGTGAGGTCAATGGAAAAATAAAGGTTGGAGAGTTACTTTCGCTTAAAGCAACAGCCAAAATTTATGGTGACATTATCACCAAAAAATTAGCTATAGAACCCGGCTCAATGTTTACAGGAAACTGTAATATGAGTGATGAATCGCGTTCAAATGTCAGCACCGGAGAATCAAAGTTCAAGGACAAAGAACAAAAAAGCGCGTAAAAATAAGCCGGTTTTCAGCGATTGCTATTCTTCTGATTCAAAGAATTGGTAGCATTGGATCCAATCCATGGATAACCGACATTGAACCGCCTGTATTTGTTCTTGTGTTATTCGTTCAGGGTGTTTTGGGGAAACCTGTTATGCAATGAAGGAATTTTATTAAACCAGCAATATAATAATGAAAGCTTTTAAAAATTTTTTAATCAAAGAAACCATTTTAACCGTTTCTTTAGGACTCATTGCGCTTATTCTTTTTCGTACGGTATTATCTTCATACTACCATCCGGTTTTCTGGTTAAATCTATTTATAATTGCTGTTTTAACAGGGATATTACATTTTTCTATATTAAAAGTTAGTACAGAAGGGCATAGCCGATTCTCTTCGCGGTTTATCATGATTTCGGGAGTTAAAATGATGATATACCTTGTGTTTATTGTACTATTTGCACTCCTTAATCCGGAAATGGCTAAATTTTTTCTCATAACCTTCCTTATCCTCTATTTTATATATACTTTTTTTGAAGTTTTATTAATGCTTAAATATTTCAACAAAAATTAGGTTGTTTTATAACATGCTGTTATTTGAATAACACTGTTAAAAAAATAACAGAAAAGTTTGGAAAATTATTTTTGCTCTTTTACATTTGCCCACACTGACTGTTTGGGATTACATACTTGTTCTTAGTTTTTATAACATATATTAATTTGAAACGAACTGAATATCATTTAGTATAAAGAATTTAAGTATCTAAAAAAGTAAATATTTGTTGAGATATTAAATTAAGTTAGTAGATTTGTAATTCATTTTTTGTAAAACATTATAGACCTTTGTACAATGGAAAATAAACTACAGGAATTAACACAAAAGCTTTACAACGAAGGTGTCGAAAAAGCGAATGAAGAAGCCGATAAAATAATCAAAGAGGCCAAAGCTGAAGCAGATAAGATTAAAAAAAATGCTGAGAAAGAAGCGAAAGGTATCATTGAGGAGGCTGAACAAAAATCTGAAGAAATCAAGAAAAATGTGCATGCCGAATTGGAGTTGGCTTCAAAACAAACGGTTCGGAAAGTAAAACAGCAAATTACTGATTTAATAACCAGCAAGGTTATTGATGAGCCGGTTAAAAAAGCTTTTGACGATGAGAAATTTGTCAAAGAAATCATTGAAACAATGATTAAAAACTGGGATCCTCAGAAAAAAGAATCCATAGACCTGTCTGTTTTACTTCCTGAAAAGCTGGAAAAAGAGTTTGAAAAATATTTTAAGGCTAAAACAGGTAAAGAATTAAATGCGAAGCTTGAATTAAGCTTTAGCGATGCAGTCAAAGGTGGCTTTAAAATTGGTCCGGCCGACAATTCCTACAAAATTAGTTTTACCGAAGAAGATTTTATTAATTTCTTTAAAAGCTATTTACGGCCTAAAACGGGTGAAATGTTATTTCAGGGAGAGTAAGTATGTTTCGTAACTATTACCATTATTTTATAGCAGGATTGCCGGAGATCTATCTCGACGAAGAAGATATTAGCTTCACCATGCTTGATTTTAAACAAGTATTAAAAGATGAACTCTTTCCTGAAGATTACCGGCTTGCCCAACTATTGTTTTTACCTTATGATAATAATAACCTTTTACTTTTTCTTCAGGAAGAAACTCAAGACTTTAACAAATTAGGAAATTTTTCTTTACAGGATTTTGAAGAAGAGTTTTCGGATGACCCAAAAAACATTCTTCCACAATATATGTATGATTTTGTGAAGTTATATCAGGAGGAAGAAGAAACAAAGGATTTTGATAAAAGTTGGGAGAATAAACTTACCGAAATGTATTACACCTATGTTTTAGAAACAAAAAATAAATTTTTAAAACAGTGGTTTGAATATAATCTGAATATAAAAAATATCTTAACCGGATTAAATTGCCGGAAATATGATATAGATGTTGAGAAGCAACTTATTGGAAATAACTGGGTAGCAGAACAAATGGCTAAAAGCAGTGCTAAAGATTTTGACTTGTCTGTTGATTTGCCTTTAGCAGTAGATGTTATTGCTTTGGCAGAAAAAGATAATTTTTTAGCCCGGGAAAAAGGTCTTGATCAAATGAGATGGGATAAGGTGGAAGAAATGACCCTGTTTGATTATTTTTCCATAGAGGTTGTTTTGGCTTATATCATTGAGCTCGATATCGCTTACCGATGGTTAGGACTCGATGAAGAAACCGGACGTGAAATGTTCCGTAAAATCATTGACAATTTAAAATCTAGTTATGAATTTCCTAAAGAATTTGCAATAAATGGAAAAAACAAATAAAATGACAACAGGAAAAGTATCAGGAATTATAGCTAACCTCGTATATGTTGAGGTTGACGGCCCTGTTCAGCAAAATGAGATATGCTATATCGATTTAGAAGGGACTAAATTGATGGCCGAGGTCATTAAAGTGCTCGGTACTAAAGCGTATGTTCAGGTATTTGAAAGTACCCGTGGACTTAAAATGCACAACAAAGTTGAATTTACCGGTCATTTATTGGAAGTAACCCTGGGACCGGGAATTCTTTCCAAAAACTATGACGGGCTACAAAAC
>JBNJFS010000001.1:27891-31260 GCA_051747085.1 Bacteroidota bacterium | reverse complement strand
GGACTTAAAATGCACAACAAAGTTGAATTTACCGGTCATTTATTGGAAGTAACCCTGGGACCGGGAATTCTTTCCAAAAACTATGACGGGCTACAAAACGACCTGGATAAAATGGAGGGGGTTTTCTTACAACGAGGAGAGCAAACCAACCCTTTAGAAGATGATAAAAAATGGGAGTTTAAACCCATAGCAAAAGAAGGCGACATTCTTCAGGCCGGGGGTTGGCTTGGTGAAGTTACCGAAAACTGGATGCCCCATAAAATTATGGTTCCTTTTAAATTCAAAGGAAAATATACCGTAAAAAGCGTAGCGAAAGAAGGAAAATATACCATTAAGGACATTATCGCAGTGGTTACCGACGAAGAAGGGAAAGAAATAGAGTTAACCATGACGCAAAAATGGCCGGTTAAAGTAGCTATTAAAGCATACAAAGAAAAACCACGTCCTTTCAAACTACTGGAAACAGGTGTTCGGGTAATTGATACATTAAATCCAATTGCCGAAGGCGGTACCGGATTTATTCCAGGGCCTTTTGGTACCGGAAAAACCGTATTGCAGCATGCGCTTTCCAAACAAGCCGAAGCCGATATGATTATTATGGCAGCTTGTGGTGAGCGTGCCAACGAGGTGGTAGAAATTTTTACCGAATTTCCTGAGTTGGATGACCCACGGTCGGGCCGAAAACTGATGGAACGAACAACCATTATTGCGAATACATCCAATATGCCGGTTGCTGCACGTGAAGCTTCTGTTTATACCGCCATGACCATAGCCGAGTATTACCGGGCGATGGGATTAAAAGTATTACTACTGGCCGACTCTACTTCACGTTGGGCTCAGGCATTGCGTGAGATGTCGAACCGAATGGAGGAATTACCAGGACCGGATGCATTCCCCATGGACCTTCCGGCCATTATTTCAAACTTCTACTCCAGAGCGGGGTTTGTTTACTTAAACAATGGAGAAAAAGGTTCTATTACGTTTATTGGAACGGTTTCACCTGCCGGTGGTAACCTGAAAGAACCGGTAACCGAATCAACCAAAAAAGCAGCCCGCTGTTTTTATGCTTTGTCGCAGCAACGTGCCGACAGTAAAAGATATCCTGCGATTGACCCGCTGGATAGTTATTCAAAATATGCAGAATATGCCGAAGTAGAAGAGTATTTTAGAAAGAATATCGATCCGGAATGGCCTGAGAAATTGAACTTACTCAGAAATGTTTTAACCAGAGGACGTGAGGTCGCAGAACAGATTAATATTCTTGGGGATGACGGGGTGCCGATTGAATATCACGTTACATTCTGGAAAGCTGAAGTGATTGATTTTATTATTCTTCAGCAGGATGCTTTTGATGAAGTCGATAACTCAACATCATTGGAGCGACAGAAATATATGCTGAATAAAGTGCTGGAAATTTATCATACTAAATTCTCTTTCGAGTCATTTGAGGAAGTTGCCTCATACTTTAAACGGGTAATTAATCAAATGAAACAGATGAACTATTCGGAGTTTGAATCAGATAAGTTCAAACAAAACGAAAAAGAACTTAAAACTATAATTGACGAAAAGAAAGCTGAATAATGGAAACAAAAGCATTTCAAAAAATTTATACAAAAATCACCCAGATTACAAAAGCAACCTGCTCGTTGAATGCTACGGATGTTGGTTATGATGAGATTGCTGTAGTCAATGGCCGGATGGCTCAGGTGGTGAAAATTATTGGCGACGAAATAACCTTGCAGGTTTTTGGTGGTACCGAAGGTATCCCTACCAATGCCGAAGTGATGTTTTTGGGACGCCCTGCTACCTTAAAGGTAAGCGAAGAACTTTCCGGACGATTCTTTAATGCTTATGGCGACCCAATTGACGGTGGCCCGGAGATTGAAGGTGAAGAGAGACAAATCGGGGGTCCATCGGTGAACCCGGTACGAAGAAAACAGCCCTCAGAATTTATTCCTACCGGTATTGCCGGTATCGACCTGAATAATGCCTTGGTTACGGGACAGAAGATTCCTTTCTTTGCCGACCCCGACCAGCCGTTTAACCAGGTGATGTCGATGGTAGCCCTTCGTGCAAAAGCCGATAAAATTATCCTGGGAGGAATGGGATTAACCAACGACGATTATCTATATTATAAAAATGTTTTCGATAATGCAGGGGCATTAGACCGTATTATCAGTTTTGTAAATACAACGGAAGACCCACCGGTAGAACGTTTGTTGGTGCCTGATATGGCATTAACGGCAGCCGAGTATTTTGCCGTTGACAAACAACAAAAGGTATTGGTTCTTTTAACTGATATGACTCTTTTTGCCGATGCGTTAAGTATTGTTTCGAACCGTATGGACCAGATTCCTTCGAAAGACAGTATGCCCGGTTCGCTGTATAGTGATTTGGCTAAAATTTACGAAAAAGCCGTTCAGTTTCCTGATGGTGGTTCTATTACTATTATTGCCGTAACGACATTATCGGGTGGTGATATTACGCATGCCATTCCTGATAATACAGGGTATATTACCGAAGGTCAGCTTTTCTTACGTAAAGATACCGATATTGGAAAAGTAATTGTCGATCCCTTTAGAAGTTTATCACGGCTAAAACAATTGGTTATTGGAACAAAAACACGCGAAGACCATCCGCAGGTTATGAACGCTGCTGTTCGACTATATGCCGATGCAGCTAATGCCAAAACCAAACTTGAGAATGGTTTTGACCTGACAGATTACGACGAGCGGACCCTAGAATTTGCGGAAGATTATTCGGAAAAATTACTGGCGATTGATGTAAATATCGAGGTGAACGAAATGTTATCCACAACCTGGAATTTATTTGACAAACACTTTAAACCTGCCGAGGTAGGAATTAAAAAGAATTTTGTTGAAAAATACTGGCCAAAAGATAATTAATTTCAGATTTCAAGTTTAATATTTCAGATTAATATTATGGCAAAAATTGAAAAATTTGAAGACTTAGAAGTTTGGCAGGTAGCGAGAGAGTTATGTAAAATAGTTTACACTTTAACAAAAAAAGATCCTTTTTGTAAAGATTTCGAGTTAGTTCGTCAAATCCGAAAATCTTCTGGTTCAATAATGGATAATATTGCTGAAGGATATGAAAGAGACGGGAATAAAGAATTCATTCAGTTTTTAAGCATATCAAAAGGTTCTTGCGGCGAGGTAAGATCACAATCCTATAGAGCATTTGATCAAAGTTATATTTCTAAAGAAGAATTCGAGAAATTGTATAATAAAGCAAGTTCTATAAGCAAAATGCTAAGTGGATTTATAAATTACTTAAGGAAGTTTGAAATAAGGGGAGTTAAGTATAAGAATTGATAAGATTTGAAACCTGAAACCTGAAACTTGAAAC
>JBNJFS010000001.1:20430-27791 GCA_051747085.1 Bacteroidota bacterium | reverse complement strand
TTGAAACCTGAAACCTGAAACTTGAAACCTGAAACCTGAAACCTGAAACCTGAAATCTAAAATTGAAAAACTATGGCAATAAAGTTTCAATATAATAAAACATCATTACAGCATCTAAACAAACAGCTTAAAATGCGTTTAAGGGCTCTTCCTACGTTGCAAAGTAAAGAAGCGGCTTTGCGTATGGAAGTTAAGCGTGCTAAAGACCAGTCGGAAGAGCTGCTTCGAAAGCTCGAAAAGCAGATGAAAGAATACGAAGATATGGTAAGGCTTTGGGGCGAATTTGAGGAGGATCTTATTACCGTTAAAGATGTTAAAATGTCTTTTAAGAAAATTGCCGGTGTAAAAACACCTATTTTAGATGATGTAATTTTTGAAATCAAGGACTTTAGCCTGTTTAATAAACCCAGTTGGTTTTTGGGCGGAGTTCAGATTATTAAATCATTAGTGAAAATATCTATCGAAAGTGACTTTTTCTTACGAAAAATGGAGCTTTTAGACTATGCCAGGAAAAAAACAACCCAAAAGGTAAACTTGTACGAGAAAGTACAAATTCCTGGTTACGAAGAAGCCATTTCGAAAATTAAACGTTTCCTTGAAGATGAGGAGAACCTTTCGAAATCGGCGCAGAAAATTGTTAAGAAAAGACAACAAGATAAGGAGGCTGCCTGATGATTACGCCAATGATAAAATATTCTTTCTTAATTTATCATAAGGATTATATTCCTTTTCTTGAGCACCTTCAGGAATTAGGAGTCCTTCATATAATTGAGAAAAAGAAAGAAATTGATGATAACATAAAATCATCACTACATCAGATTAGTGAGATTAACAAAACGATAAAGTTCCTTGAAAAAAGAGAGCAGGAAGAGCAGGAAGTAAAAGGAAAACAGGAAGAGGTTCCTGTGGTTGAGAATGTTAAGGAACTAACCATTGAGCTGTCAGAAATAGAACAGGACCAATCTTCGTTAAATAAAGATATTCAAAAAGCCGAGCCCTGGGGTGATTTCACACCGGAGATGAAAGAAAAAATGGCGGAGCTAAACATCCAGCTGCGCTTTTTTGAATGTAGCGAAAAGAATTTTAACGAACAGTGGAATGAGGATTACTATCTGCAAATAATTAACCGGCAGCATGGCAGAGTTTATTTTGTGGTTTTTCAGCAATCGGACGAAGAGATAAATATTGAGGCAGAAGAAATAAAGTTACCCGAAGAACCATTATCGCAGCTATTGAAAAAGCGCGAAGAAAATAAAAAACGGGTAAAAGAGATTCAGGCTACTTTTGATGAATATGCAGCCAACTATCAAAAGCAATTAAGAGAAAAACGAGACGAGCTTCAAAACAAAACAGATTTTGAGCTGGCGATAAACCATACCGAAAAGGAAGCCGAAGAAAAAGTGATGTTGCTTGAAGGGTGGGTTCCGGAAGATAAAAGAGCTGATTTAGAAAATTTTCTCGACGAGCAGGATGTTTATTACATCTCTTCAAAACCTTCCGAAGAGGATAAGGTGCCTATTCAGTTGAAGAATAACAAGTTTTCCAGGCTTTTTGAACCCATTAGTGATTTGTTTGACATGCCTGAATATAGAGAACTGGACTTAACACCTTTTTTTGCCCCGTTCTTTATGATGTTTTTCGGGTTTTGTGTGGGCGACACCGGTTATGGATTACTCATTTTAATTGGTACACTGATTTTCAGGCAGAGAGTGAAAGAAAGTTTGAAACCCATATTTACACTGGCTGCTATTTTAGGGGGGGCAACAGTAATTATGGGAATGATTTCCGGAACATTTTTTGGCGTTGAGCTCATCAACGTTAAAGCATATCCCTTAAAAGATATTATTTTAGAACCACTCCAACTATTTTGGTTTTCTATTGCTGTTGGTGGACTTCAGATTTTTTATGGAATGTTTATTAAAGCAGCCAATGAAATCAGACAGGGAGGAAGTTTAAAATATGGATTATCAACCATAGGATGGATTTTGTTGGTGATAACTTTTGGAACTTTTATCGCACTGGAACAACTGGGGGTTGATACCGCAGGTTATGGAATCATTAAAAATATTGGATTAGGCATTAGTGTTGCAATGATTTTACTTTTTGCTAATCCTGAGAAAAATATGATTGTTAGCGTATTCTCTGGTCTTTATGATGTGTACAATATGATAACCGGAATCTTTGGAGACTTGCTATCCTACATTCGTTTATTTGCACTTGGTATTTCCAGTGCAATATTAGGATTGGTATTTAATCAAATTGCAGCACAATTTTTAGGTGGAAGCTTTTTTAGTTATATACCCTTTATTCTTATTTTAATCATTGGGCATGGACTAAACATCTTTATGGCCTCACTGGGAGCTTTTGTTCATCCGTTACGTTTAACATTTGTTGAATTTTATAAAAATGCCGGCTTTATGGGCGGCGGAAAAAAATACAAACCATTTTCAAAATAGAAATAACTAAAAAAATAGGAGAATAAATTTATGGCAGACACAGCAGTTTATTTAGCTTATGCAGGATTAGCATTTATGATTGCACTATCAGGAATAGGAAGTGCTATTGGAGTATCAATGGGTGGTAACGCATCGATTGGAGCATTAAAAAAAGACCCGGAAAAATTTGGTAACTATATGCTTTTGGCAGCATTACCGGGTACACAGGGATTGTATGGTTTTGGCGGTTATTTCGTAATCGACAAGCTATTCAACCTTGTTACACCAGAGATGTCTTTGTTTAACGGGATTGCTATTTTATCCATGGGACTGTTTTTGGGTTTTGTAGCACTGTTTTCAGCAATGAAACAAGGTACTGTAACATCCAATGGTATTGCAGCAATTGGTGGCGGAAACGACGTATTTGGTAATACACTTATTTTAGCTGTATTCCCTGAGTTGTACGCTATTATTGCTTTTGCTGCAACTTTCTTAATTAGTGCAGGATTAGGAGCATAAAATAGGAAACAATAAAAAATTTTTTACGTAATAAGAAGCAGTACATTTTTGTGCTGCTTTTTTTTATTTTTTTATTTCAGTCATACTTTTATGATTTATTCATTAAATTTGTAAATACCCAATTCCTTTTGTATGTATAGAATCCTTATAAATACTATATTCTGTTTACTTTTTATAGTCTTTTATTCTGATAACTTATTTGCATCAGACAATCCGTCCAAAGCAGATACTGTTTCGCATACTGAGCACGCAGAAGAAAAAGGATTCGACACCGGGGATTTTATTTTTAGTCACATACAGGATGATTATGGCTGGCACCTTTTCACCTATAACCATCATCATGTATCCATCCCTTTACCGGTAATTTTGTACAGTAAAAATAAAGGATGGGAAACATTTTGGTCCAATAAATTAGCACACAATCATTCTTATAAAGGATTCAAAATTGCCGATGAAGGGGCTTTTAAAAATAAAATTGTTGAAATAAATGATCAGGGAGAATTTGTTGCCCGGCCTTTCGATATTTCTATCACGAAGAATGTATTTGCCATCATCATCAGTTGTATCATTTTGGTTGTTGTCTTTGTTTCTATCGCCAAAGCGTATCAACGGAAACCTAACCAGCCACCCTCAGGATTACAATCATTGATGGAGCCGGTGATTCTTTTTATCCGTGATGATGTAGCCAAAGACAGTATTGGGGAAAAACATTATGAAAAGTTTACGCCGGCATTGTTAACCATATTCTTTTTTATTTTGTTAAACAATTTGTTAGGTCTTGTTCCTATATTTCCGGGTGGAGCAAATGTAACCGGCAATATTACGGTTACCATGGGTTTGGCTTTGGTAACCTTTATTATCACAACCTTTACCGGCAATAAAAATTACTGGGCACATATTTTTAATGCCCCCGGAATTCCCTGGTGGTTGAAAGTACCTTTGCCTTTAATTCCAATTATTGAGTTATTTGGAGTTTTAATAAAGCCTTTTGTTTTAATGATACGTCTATTTGCCAACATTACGGCAGGGCACATCATTATTTTAGGATTTTTTAGTTTGATTTTTATTTTTGGAAATATCAGCGAGGTAATAGGATTAGCCGTATCGCCTGTTTCGGTGATTTTTACGGTTTTTATGTCGTTTTTGGAGTTATTGGTTGCATTTATTCAAGCATATGTTTTTACGGTTCTGTCGGCTATTTATTTCGGAATGGCTGTAGCAGAAGAACATTAAAATAGATTATTTATTCATTAAAACCAGAAAATTATGTCAACATTAGGTCTTATTTTACTTGCCATTGAAGGGGCGGTTTTTTCAAAAATCGGTGCTGCTTTTGGTGCAGCTATTGCAGCCATTGCAGCATCTTATGGAATATCAAAAATTGGAAGTGTTGCCGTTGAATCTATAGCCCGGCAGCCTGAAGCCGCCGGTGATATTCGTTCGAACATGATTGTTTCGGCAGCGCTTATCGAAGGGGTAGCATTTTTTGCTATCGTGGTATGTTTCCTTGTACTTTTTGTATAAAAGGATATTGGCTGCCCAAAATTGAAAATCAAGCTGAAATTTTTTTTGGGCACCTTAGTTTAATTAAAAGTTTATTGTATGGAACTCATTAAACCGGATATCGGTTTGCTGTTTTGGATGATATTATCATTCAGCATAGTACTTTTTGTCCTGATTAAATATGCCTGGAAACCGATTTTAAAAGCCATAAAGGCACGTGAAAAATCCATTGCCAAAAGCCTTAAAGCAGCTCAAAAAGCAAAAGAAGAAATGGCAAAGATTGAGTTTGGTAATGAAAAAATTACAGCTTTAGCGAAGCTCGAAAAGGAAAATATTTTGAAAGAGGCGAAAGAGGTCAAAAATCAAATTATCGAAGAGGCGAAAGAAACCGCAAAGCAAGAAGCACAAAAAATTCTTGAAGAGGCCCGCAAAAGCGTTTTCAAAGAAAAAGAAGAGGCTATTAATGAGATCAAAAATCAAATTGCCCAATTATCTGTGGGTATTGCCGAGAAATTATTACGCGAGCATCTTTCCGATGGCACCAAACAAAAGCAATTAATCAGTCAGATAGTAAAAAACATTGAGTTAAATTAATCGATTTATGTTTCACAGCCAGATTAATGTAAGGTATGCAAAATCGTTGTTTCTTTTAGCCAAAGAGAAAAAACTGGTGGATGAAATAAGAAATGATATTGAGCATATTCTTCAAGCAATAAATGAAATCCCCGAGATTTTAGTTTTATTGGAGCATCCTGTGATAAAAATCTCCCGAAAAAGGGCTGTTTTAAACGATTTGTTTAGCGGAAAGGTAAATGAGTACACGATGACGTTTTTACAGCTGGTGATTAAAAATAAGCGCGAAAATCACCTGAAAGGGATATTGAGGAATTTTATTGATTTTTATCGTCAATTTAAAGGGATTAAAACGGCTGAAATTACTACCGCAATTAAACTTTCCGAGAAGGAACGAAGTGAGATCATAAAAGCCATCGAAGAACAGTTTAAGACTACGGTAGAACTTAAACAGAAAGTAAATGAGGATATCATTGGGGGTTTGATTATCGAGATTGAAAATAAACAACTGGATTTAAGTGTCGCTCATTATTTAGAACGTCTGAAGAAAGAGATGTTAGATTTTGAAATACATTATAAGAAATAAATTTTTTTTAAATAAAAACTTATGGCTGGAATAAAACCCGGAGAAGTATCGGATATTTTAAAGAAAGAGCTGGAAGGCTTTACCACGAATAACGAGTTACAGGAAACTGGCAGTGTATTACAGGTTGGTGATGGAATTGCCCGGATTTATGGTTTGTCCAATGTGCAAGCCAACGAATTAATTGAATTCGAAAGCGGAATGAAAGGCATTGTTTTAAATCTTGAAGAGGACAATGTGGGTGTGGTACTTCTGGGTTCATCAGAAGAAATCAGAGAAGGGGATAAAGTTAAACGAACCAAACGGATAGCATCCATCCGTGTAGGTGAAAGGCTTTTAGGAAGGGTGATAAATACACTGGGAGAACCTTTGGACGGAAAAGGGCCAATTGGTGGCGAGCTTTTTGAAATGCCTTTTGAGCGTAAAGCTCCGGGCGTAATTTATCGGCAGCCGGTAAACGAACCCATTCAAACCGGGATTAAAGCCATTGATGCAATGATTCCTATTGGGCGGGGACAGCGCGAGCTGATTATTGGCGACCGGCAAACCGGAAAAACAGCTATTGCCATAGATACAATCATTAATCAGAAAGAATTTTACGACCGTGGTGAGCCTGTATATTGTATCTATGTAGCCATAGGACAAAAAGGATCTACCGTAGCTAACATTGCCGAAACACTGAAAAAGCATGGAGCGATGGATTATACCGTTATTGTATCGGCTACGGCATCTGACCCTGCAGCATTACAATTTTATGCTCCTTTTGCCGGAGCATGTATCGGCGAATTTTTTAGAGATACAGGTAGAGCTGCATTAGTTGTATACGACGACCTGTCAAAACAAGCCGTTGCTTATCGTGAGGTGTCATTACTTTTACGCCGGCCTCCCGGAAGGGAAGCATATCCGGGCGATATTTTTTACCTCCACTCAAGACTCCTCGAGCGTGCAGCTAAAATTATCGAAGCCGATGAAGTTGCTTCACAAATGAATGATCTACCCGCTCCGATCAAAGAAAAAGTCAAAGGAGGAGGCTCATTAACAGCCCTGCCAATTATTGAAACCCAGGCGGGAGATGTGTCGGCCTATATCCCTACCAATGTGATTTCAATTACCGACGGGCAGATTTTTCTTGAATCAGACCTCTTTAATTCGGGTGTACGTCCCGGAATTAATGTGGGTATTTCGGTATCCAGGGTTGGTGGAAATGCACAGATTAAATCGATGAAAAAGGTGGCCGGAACATTGAAATTAGACCAGGCACAATACCGCGAGCTGGAAGCTTTCTCAAAGTTTGGTTCCGACCTGGATGCTGCTACCATGGCTGTGCTCGACAAAGGAGCAAAGAATGTTGAAATTCTTAAGCAGGGGCAATATTCTCCCATGTCAGTCGAGAAGCAGATTGCAATCATTTATTGCGGAACCAAAGGCTTACTTGAAGATGTACCCTTGGAAAAAATTAAATCGTTTGAATCCGACTTTTTGGATATGATGGAAATGCAACATGAGAATGTTTTAAAAATGCTTAAAGAAGGTGAATTAAACGAGGAAGCAACCAAAACCATAGAATCCGTTGCCCGGGATGTGGCATTAAAATTTAAAAAGGAATAAAGTTTACCTATGAGTAGTTTAAAGGATATTCGTACACGTATTACTTCGGTAAAATCTACCCGGCAAATCACCAGCGCCATGAAAATGGTATCCGCAGCAAAACTAAAAAAAGCGCAGGATTCCGTTATCAACCTGAGACC
>JBNJFS010000001.1:0-20330 GCA_051747085.1 Bacteroidota bacterium | reverse complement strand
GAAGAAGAAGAATCTTTCATGAACTTCGATTATATTATGGAACCCGACCAGGAATATATCGTGAAAAACCTGATTCCTAAATCATTAAAATTAAACTTTTACGAAGCGCTTTTAGAATCGCTGGCAGCCGAACATGGTGCCCGAATGACCGCTATGCACAAAGCGACCGATAATGCTACCTCATTAATAAAAGAGCTACAACTAACCTACAATAAAGCACGACAAGCAACCATTACCAACGAGATTTCAGAAATTGTCGGGGGTGCTGAGGCGTTGAATAAATAGGTTATCCTAATTCACCCGTTTTTTAATTAAGCATTAAAAAATCTTTTTGTACAAATACTTTTTTATCTTCGCTAATTATTGATGATATTTTAGTGATGAGCGCATATATTTATGACCTGATAAGACAGGGAGAACATCAACAGCTTGATTTTAAACACTCCATTACGGATTCGAAAAAAATTGCCCGCTCATTGGCTGCTTTTGCCAATACCGATGGAGGTAAATTATTGGTCGGTGTAAGGGATAATGGATCCATTGCAGGGGTGAAAAGCGATGAAGAGTTTTATATGGTTCAGGCAGCAGCTGAGATGTATTGCAAGCCTGAAGTTCCATTTGTAACAAAAGTGTGGGAAATTGAAGGAAAAACACTTCTTGAAATCACCATTCCTAAAATATCATCCAACGAATTAATTACAGCACCCAACAAAGAAGGAAAATATCGTATATATATCAGGGTAAACGACCAGAACTTTATCGTTAATAATATATACCTTAAAGCATGGAATAAAAAGAAATTTGGTAAAGGGGTGCTGGTACGCTATGCCGAGCCGGAAAAGATATTGTTTGATTATCTGGAACATAATCAAAAAATTACCTTTTCAAAGTTCATGCGGGTAGCCAAATTATCTAAATATAAAGCCGAAAAGGTACTTATCAATTTGGTTGTGCTGGAGATTATTGAGATTATTTTTACCGAAAACCAGGTTTTTTATCAAATGGCTAAAAATGGTATAGTTATTGAGTAGTATTGGATGTAAACATAACTCATTGTTATCAATTGAGATATGTAACAAATTAAATGTAAAAAAAATTTTATAATTTAGTTCGTTTTTATATTTTTAACGGCTAAAAGAACAGAATAAATTTAATCCTAAACTAAAAAGTTTTAACCATGAAAGTAAAATTAATGAGTATTATAACTGCAATGATTTTTTTATTGGGTTTTGCAGTTAATCTAAATGCACAAACTTCAGCGGATGCAGTGAATGCCTTAAAGGACGGAGTAGCAAAATCGAAAGCAAAAGATTATTTGGGAGCGATAGAATCGTTTAAAAAATGCGTTTCGATATATGAAGAGCTTGGTGAATTTGATAATGAAAACCGGGCAACTGCTGTTAAGCAAATCCCTGTAACGCAATACAGGCATGCATTGGGATTATACAAACAAAAAGATTATGACGGCTCGATAGCTGCTTTTGAAAAACTGGCTGAATATGCGGAGACCTATGAAAGTGAAGAGTATCTGAAAAAAGCAGAAGGAATTATTCCTCAGCTTTATCGTATCAAAGGAAGCAATTTATTAAAAGAAGATAAATATGACGAAGCAATAAGTGCTTTTAATCAATCTTTAGAATATAATCCATACGATGCCAAAGCTTATATGTATAAGGTGAGGGCTCTTAGAGAAACAGGAAACATTGAGGCTTTAAAAGAAACCGCGAATAAAGGGATCGAAGTGGCCATTGCAAAGAATAAGTCCGACGAAGAAGATAGAATAAGATCTGTTGCTGGTAATTTCTTTTTAAAGAAAGGCGCCGAAGCTTATAAAGCCGAAAATTATGAAGAGGCTGTAAACTTCTTTAACCAATCGATAGAATACAAAGAAGCGAATACTGATATATATTACCAGCTATCAGCTGCTTACAACAAGATGGAACAGTGGGATAAAGCCATTGCAATGGCTAATAAATCGTTGGAGTTATTTAATGGAGAAGGAACCTCCAGGGATGCAAAGATTTATTATGAGTTAGGAAATGCATACTTTGGCAAAGGGGATAATGACGCTGCTTGTGATGCTTATTCTAAAGCAGCTAAAGGAGATTATCAGGAAGCTGCCGAATATCAAATGAAACATGTGGTTAAATGCAAATAATTTTAATTGTTATATAACCTAAAAAATCCCGTTGAAAAACGGGATTTTTTTTATCCTTTATATTTTTTGCCGGGGTTTATTGGTTTTTCTGAAATTCTGTGATGTTGTTAGAAATTTTCAGGATTTTGTATACTTCTCCGTCAGCATTTCTTATCGGAGTATACGTTTCAGCAAATATCAGTTCTTTATGGTTAACCTTCACTTTGGTCGTTTCTTTGCGTACATTTCCGGCCCGTAAATCTTTCCAGAACTTTTCGTATTCTGCTTTTTGTTTTTCAGTAAACTCCATACTCCCCGAATGGTGGGTTCCTATAACCTCATCTTTTGACATCTCCAGCAAGGACAGATAATTATCATTTACATCCTGAATATATCCGTCAAGGTCGTATTCAATGACGTAGCTTGATGTATTTAATGCTTCAATAAGGCCTTCCATTTCGGCACTTTTACGAGCCGATTCTTCCTGGGTAGCTTGCAACTCTTCCATATTTTGGCGCATCTCTTCTTCCTGTGCAGCCATCTCTTCGGCCTGTTGTTGTGATTTTTCTAATAGCTCGGTAGTTCGAATATTAATGCGGACTGCTGCAAGGGTTGATGCAATACTTTCGGCTACTTTCTCAACAAATTCAACTTCGTGTTTTTCGAAAATATTAAATGATGCGATTTCCAAAACGCCTAATATTTCATCTTCCAGTTTAAGCGGAACAATAAGCAAACAACTTGGGTTGGCACCCCCAAGTCCTGACGTTATCTCGATATAATCCTGTGGGATATCGGTCATGAAAATGGTTTTCTTTTCCATGGCACATGTACCCACAAGTCCTTCTCCGGGTTGGATATGTTTTTGCAGATATTTTCTTCGGTCAAATGCATAAGCCGAGAGTAATTCAAAATAAATATTTTCTTTATCATTATCATTTAAAATAAACAGTCCACCCTGGTTTGCATCCAGGTATTTAACCAAACTCATGATAATTTCAGTAGCTAATTTCTCGATATCATCATTGTTTTGTCGGAGAATATCAGCAAACTTTGCTAATCCTTCGTTAGTCCATCTTCTTCTTTCGTCTTCTTCTTTTCTTTTCTGTTCTTCATCGTTGGCTTTTATCAAGCTGTTTCGCATATCAATAAGCGATTTTCCCAAAACATCTTCATCACTAAGTAACTTAAAGTCATATTTTAAGTTGCCTTTGCCAATATGGTTTGCAAAATCAGCTTTTTTGTTTAAACCGTCAATCGATTGATTAAGGGCATTACCCATTTCTTCAATCTCATCGCCGGTATCAAGTTTAATTCTCATCTTATCATCCAAATGGCCTACAGCTAATTTTTTTAACAGCGCTGTGATACGTGTTATCGGATTGGTAATATTTTTGCTAATGATTAAAATAATCAATGACATAAGTAAAATACCAACAACACCCACTAAAATGGAGATTCTGAAATTTCTATTTGCTTGCTGCATAATTGTATTAATGGGAACAGAAAGAGCAATAGACCATGGCGTTGTCGTGTTTTTAACCAGAATGGGCGCATAGGAAACATAACGCTCTAACCCCTCTTCATCTTTTGTGGTATAGCTGAAAAACTCGCCGTCAGCAATTTTATCCAGGAGGTTTTCTTTTTGCTCAACTTCAGGAAAAACATCCTGAATATTTTTGTTCAACAGATCCTCATCAGGATGTCCGGCAATAGCGCCCTGTGTTGATATGATGAAAGCATAACTCCCGGGATAAGGTTTAATCTCATCAATAATGTTTTGTATTTGCTCTAAGGTAATATCATAAGAAACAACCCCAATATATTTCCCGTTTTCAACCAGCGGAGCATTTAAACTGGTCATTAAAAGGGATTCTTTCTTCCCTTCGGTCATTACATCAAAATACGGCTCGTTTATGTGAGGTTGTAGTTTAGATTTTGTTTCTGCATATAACTCTGAATCCCCATCCAGACTTCGTAATTCGATATTTTCTTTAACAACTCCGTTTTCTCTCCATATTGAATGGCTTATTCTTCCATATGATTTATCCCAGGTACTGTCAATTGCACTAAGTTCCCAGCTATCCCACAGTGCATAAATATCCGGGTTGTTTTTAAAAACATTGAGGTATATTTTATGAATAAGGTCCTGCCACTCATCCTTTTCAAAGTCTTTGTATATCTTAAATGCATGACTAATCGTCAGCACAGCAGAAAGTTGTGCGTCAAATTGAGCTTTAATATTATTCGCAGATTTTTCTACCTGGCTATCGGTTAGCTTTATCGCATCGTTATAAGCCATTTTTCTTGATTGAAAACTAATATAACCAAGCGCAATACTATAAATTATGATTGACGATGCGATGATAAAAAGCTGTATTTTTTGTTGTATCTTAAGTTTTATCTTCATAACAAAATTTTATGAGTGATGATTATTTTTCAAATTCAGAGATTTCATTGGAGATCTTTAAAATACGTTCTACTTTTCCCTCTTCATTCATAATTGGCGTATATATCTCAACAAAAACAAGTTCTTTACCATCAACAATAAATTTTGTTTTTTCTTTTTTGGTTATTCCTTTTTTTAGGTCGTTCCAAAATTTGTTGTATTCTTCTTTTTGTATTTTGGTAAAGTCCATTTTCCCCGAATGGTGCGTATTGATAACTTCGGCACGGGAAAGGTTTAATAAGTTAAGATAGTTATCATTTACTTTTGTGATAAACCCGTCAATATTGTATTCAACGATACTACTTGAGTTTTCCAATGCGTTAATAAGGCTTTCCATTTCGGCACTTTTCCTTGCCGCTTCTTCCTGTGTTGCCTGAAGCTCTTCCATGTTCTGGCGCATCTCTTCTTCCTGGGCAGCCATTTCTTCGGATTGTTGCTGCGATTTTTCCAGCAGTTCGTTGGTTTGTATGCTCACTTTTACCGATTGTATGGTGGAGGCGATGTTCTGGGCAACTTTTTCAACAAATTCTATCTGATAGTTCTCGAATTTATTAAAAGATGCAATTTCAATTACACCATAAACCTGATTTTCAATTTTTAACGGTACGACCAGCAAAGAATCAGGGTTAGCATCTCCCAGTCCTGAAGTAATCTCTATATAATCCTGAGGCAGATCGGTCATATAAATGGTTTCTTTCTCTATAGCACAAGAGCCAACAATACCGTCTCCATATGCTATTCGTTTTTCGAAATATTTTTTCCGGTCGAAGGCAAAAGCCGAGATAAGATCAAGGTACATCTCCTCTTTTTCTTCATCATTGAGTAAAAATAATCCTCCCTGACAAGCCTCGAGATAATATACCATGTTTTTAATAATATCATGCCCCAGGGCATCTAAATCATCATTATTTGAACGTAAGATATCGGCAAACTTCGCCAATCCTTCGTTAACCCATCTTCGTTTTTGGTCCTCTTCTTTACGTCTCTTTTCCTCTTCTCTTGCTTCTAAAAGACTGTTTCGCATATTAACAAGTGCCTTCCCCAGCTCATCTTCATCGCTTGAAAGCTTAAACTCCTGATCCAGATCTCCTTTTCCAATTTGATTCGCAAACGCTGTTTTTTCATTTAAACTTTCTACGGATCGTTGAAGTGAATCTGCCATTTCTTCAATTTCATCCCCACTATTTACCGTAAGATCCATTTTTAAATTGGTTTGACCAAGGGCCAGTTTTTTTAGTAACTCAGTAATTTTCTGAATCGGGTCAGAAATATTTTTGGTGATGATATAAATGGCTAAGCTAAGCAGAAGAATGCCCATAAAACCAACAATAATGGAAATCATAAAGTTTCTGTCGGCCTGGGCCATGATTGAGTTTATGGGAACCGACACGCCTAAAAACCAGGGGGTGTTGGTACGTCCGATGGATATGGGAGCAAAGGCAACGAAATAGGTATCATTATCTTGATCTTTGGTGATAATTGAAAAGCTTTCTCCCTTTTCGATACGATCGTTAATCGAGAACTCTTCGCCTGATTTAAGTGTAAACGCTGCAGGCTGGTTTAACCAGTCAGTTTCGGGGTGACCGGCATACAGACCCTCATAGCTGAGTAAAAATGCGTAGGTCCCCGGAAATTGCTCAATTTTAATATTTTCAACCATTTGCTGAAACTGCTTCAGGATTAGATCAACACCTACCATTCCGTGAAACTGGTTATCAATCAAAATAGGACTTACCAGACTTGTCATTAATTCTGCCTCCTGGTTCTCTTCGGTAAATAAATCAAAATATAAGGGAAGAATCATTTCGCGGGCCTGAGATTTAATGTTCGCATAAACTTCCGAATCTCCGTCAAGGCTTCTTGTGTCTTGTTTGCTATAAATATCACCGTTCATTCGTCCAAATTCATTCGATATTCTCCCAATGGATTGGTCCCAGCTACTGTCAATTTTGCTTAACTCCCAGCTATCCCAAAGCTTATAAAAGTCTGGGTTGTCGCGATAAACCCTGTCGTACATTTTAATAAACAAGGGGTCCCATTGCGCTCTGGACATATCCTCATATACCGTAAATGCTTTTGAAAGAGTACGCACAATGGCCATATATTCATTCATGTCTGATTGAATATTATTGGCGTATCTTGCGGCTTCTGCTTCAACCAGGTCAACCGCATTTTTGTATGTGGTCTGTTTTGCATTTATACTTATATAACCAATGGCTGCCCCGTAGATAATTACCGATATCGTAATTAAGAACAGCTGCATTTTGTTTTTCAGGGTAAGATTTATTTTCATATGGGAGCTTATTTTATTTCTAAGGTTCTATCAATCGTTCAAAAGTATAATTTCTTGTTAAATAAAACTAAATTAAGCTTTTCAAAAAACATGACAACTATTTCTGTTGCTCATAATATGCTACTTTTCTTTTTAGTTCTTCTTTTTCTTTTCTTGATTTTGTATTATCAAAAGCGAAATAAAGAATTTTTATAAGATTTCCCTCTTCATCATATATCGGAGTATATGAAGTTATGAGCCATAAGGTTTCATTCTTTTTTGATTTTTGTTTAAAAATTTCGTTATGGGATTGTCCTTTTACGATTCTTTCCCATATTTTCTTAAACCGCTCAGACTCTTCATCCGGAATTAATTTTTCCTGGTTTTGATTTATAATCTCCTGTTTCGTATACCCGAAAGTAGATAAGAACAAATCGTTTACACTAATTATCTGTCCGTTGGTATTTAACTCTGCTTTTAGCAGAAAATTATCAATGGCATTCATCATGGAAGTTAAATCATTTTCTCTGCGGGCAGCTTCTTCCTGTGTGGCCTGTAATTCTTCCATGTTTTGGCGCATCTCTTCCTCCTGGGCAGCCATTTCTTCAGCTTGTTGCTGTGATTTCTCAAGCAACTCGGAGGTTTTGGTATTAATTTGCACCGATCGTAGGGTTGAGGCAATACTTTCTGCTACCGATTCGGTAAATTCAATTTCGTGTTGCTCAAACTTCCTGAACGACGCCATTTCTATCACACCAAGGATATCATTTTCAATTTTTAACGGGATAAGCAATAAGCTGTTTGGATTAGCGCCTCCTAACCCGGAGACAATATGCACGTAATCCTGGGGTATTTCAGTAAGGTAAATGGATTGTTTCTCCATAGCACAGGTCCCAACAAGACCTTCGCCCATTTCAATTTCACGGGTAAAATATTTTTCACGGTCAAAAGCAAAAGCAGCTACAAGGTGTAATGATTTTTTTGATTCTTCCTGGTCATTTACTATGAATAATCCTCCCTGGTTAACCTTAAGATAGCGAACCAGGTTTTTTATAATATTCATGGATAGCACCGACAGATCATCATTGTTTTGGCGTAATATATCAGCAAATTTTGCCAGCCCTTCGTTTACCCAGCGCCGTTTTTCTTCTTCTTTTTTTATCTTTTCTTCTTCATCCCGGGCTTTTTGCAAACTATCTCTCATTGCAATAAGCGACTGGCCTAATTTGTCTTCTTTGCTGAGCAGTTCAAGCGCTGTGTCAATATTGCCAGCACCAATTTCGCTGGCAAATTCGGCTTTTTTATTTAATGCTTTAATCGAGGTATTGAGGGCCATCGTCATTTCTCCTACTTCATCTTTTGTTTTTGCCTCGATGACTAAGGATTCGTCGATTCGCCCCAGCGATAGATTTTTAAGGGTTCCGGTAACTTCTTCTATCGGATTTGTAATATTTTGTGCAATAATCCAAACAACCAACGATAATATCAAAAGCCCAATAAAACTTACGATTAAAGCATTCGTTAAGATACGATTTGCTTTAGATGTAATAACCTTGTTGGGAACAACAATAGCCAGCGACCATGGAGTTTCAACCCCTTCAACTTTTATTGGAGCAAAAGCATAATAATGTTTTTCTTTTTGTTGATTTTTATGGGTAAATGAGAATATTTCGCCTGAAGCAACTTGCTGAGCAATATTATATTTTTCAAAAAAATCTTTGTTATAATCTCCCATAAACTGTCCCATAAGCGTTTTGTCGGGATGGGCAACAAAGGTACAGTTATTTGACAGCAGGAATGCATAGCTGTTTTCGAAGGGCTTAATTTTTCCAATAATTTCCTGAAAACGATGCAAATCAACATCTGCTCCCGCGAGGCCGATAAATGAGCTGCCCATTTTTATGGGTGCTGAAATATTGGAGTTTAAATACTGGTCTTCTTCGTTATCCGAATAATTATAAATCTCCGGATCAACAATCATCGGTTGACCGGATGATTTCATTTTATAGTAGTTGCTTGAAAATACATCGCCTTCGGTATTTAACTCAGCTTCCAGTTGTTTAATATTCCCGTTTTCTTCTCTCACCCATCCGTTAAGATACCGTCCAAAAGGTTTATCCCATTCGGGATCGATATATTGCAGTTCCCAGCTTGTTGCTACAGCTAAAAAGTGTGAGTTTTCGCGGATAACATTTTGTTGTTGTTCAAGAAATACAGGATTCCATTCATCCCAGGGCAGCTTATGGTAAGCCTGCCCGGCCTGAGCAAGTGTTTTTACGGCTTTAAAGTCAGATGAAAGTTCACTTTTGATAATGTTGGCATACTCTTTTGCAGTGGTTTGGGCAACATTTTGTGTTTCAGTTAAGGCCAGCTTTTGCGACTTCATGGTGATATACCCTATGACTGCAATAAAAATTAATATCGAAGTTGAGAGAATATAAAGTAATAATTTCGCTTTTATTTTCATCGTATAAACAGGTTAGAAAACAACCGTTAAACTTACATTATTTTAAGAAAAAATCAAATTAATGTTAATAGATATTGATGGCGTAATTTTTTAGTTCTTTGGAATACAATCTGGCATTTCCTAAAATCCCGTCCATCAAATTCCAAAAATTTTTACCGTGGTTTTTTTCTCTGGTATGGCAAAGTTCGTGTATAATGATGTAATCAATCAGGTGGTCGGGTAAACGAATAAGATGTAGGTTCAGGTTAATGTTGTTTACTCCAGAGCAACTCCCCCATAGGGACTTATTGTTTTTGATAAAAACCTTCCGGTAGATAAAATGATACTTTTGAGCCAGATCATTTACCCGGGCAGGCAGGTATTCTTTGGCTTCAAACCTTAAGGCTTCAATAATGGAATCTTTAATGGTTTGTTGTACGGATAATGACTGGATATTTTCTGATGAAGGATAAAAAATTTCTATCGAACGATCCGTAATGATTGTTTTTATTAAGTTATCGGGGTGTTTGTTTATTTTTAGCGTTCTGGTTCTGGTTCTAAATGTTGTATTTTCTGTAAATACCGTAGAACGGTTTTCAATAGCTTTAATTCTGGGCTGTTGTGTTTTTATCCATTCTTTCTTTTGTTCGGCTATTTTTTTTGCCGCGTGATAACTGACAAAAAAAGGGAAAGTTACGGTAACACCTCTTCCCGGGCGCAAGGATATGCTGACATTTCTCGAGCGTTTATTTTTTCGAAATTTTACATTCCCGACGCCTTCAATATACATAATCTTTTCTGCCATGATTTGTACTAATTCAGGAATTTTTTTAATTTATCGAATAAGGTATTGATTTCAATAGGCTTTATAAGATAATCATGATATCCTAACGTTTTAATTTCTTTGATATCGCTATCCATGGCATATGCTGTTTGTGCTATGACCGGAATGTTTATCCCCAGGCTTTTTAATTGTTTAAAAGCATTGTGCCCGTTCATTTTGGGCATTTGTATATCCATGAGGATAAGGTTGTAATTTGGGTCTTTTTCAACCATTTGAATAACCTCTTCTCCATTTTTTGCCCAGGAGATGTTCGCTTTGGTTTTTTTCAATACCGAATATAAAAACTGGTAATTGGTTTGTACATCTTCAGCAATCAAAATCTTTTTTCCTTTCCAGTTAATCTTGTTCGACATTAACAGGTTTGTTTCCAGATGATCTTCGGACAGCTCTAGGGGAATAGTGAAATAGAAAGAAGCACCATTGTTTTTTTCTGCTTCAACATCTATTTTACCTCCTAATAACTCCACTAACTTTTGGGCAAGTGTTAATCCGAGGCCTGTGCCTCCATGTTTACGCGTTGAGGAGTGATCAGCCTGCCGGAAAGGTTCAAAAATATATTCTGACTGTTCTTTTGAAAAACCTATACCGGTATCTTTTACAAAACATAAAAGGTTGTTTTCTTCAATCGTGTAGCCAAACTCAATAGTGCCCTTTTCGGTAAATTTTAGTGCATTGTCCAATAGGTTTGAGAAAATTTGTTTAAACCGCTTCGGGTCTGTAACAATTTCAAAAGATTTAGAGTGATTATTTTTGATTAAATTTATGTCAACATTATTTAATCCTAATTCTTTCTTTTGTTGATGAACATCAATAAAAAGTTCATCCAGAATGGTGTTAATATTGCACTTCACTTTGTTTATTACCAGGTTTTCTGCTTCAATTTTAGAAACATCAATAATATTATCAATAATTTCCAACAAAGAATTGCTGCTTTGATTGATAATATTTAAATATTCGATTTTATTTTTTTCCGAAAGGTCTCTGTTTAGGATTAAATTAGAAAAACCTGTAATCGCATTCATAGGAGTACGTACTTCATGAGACATATTGGTTAGAAATGCCGATTTTAACCGGTCTGATTCTTCGGCTTTTGTTTTGGCTTCGTGTAATATTCTTTCGGTTTCCTTTTGTTGGGTAATATCTCTGTAAATAACATAAACCCCTAATTGGTTTTTTCTATAAGTAATGGGTGTAGAAAGAATGGAAACAAATACCCTTGACCGATCCTTTCTTATTCTAATTTCTTCGGCTTCAAGATCTAATCCTTTGAGGATCCGGTCGTGATATTCTTTTGCCTGGTTTTTTAATTCCTCCGGAACAATGAAATCATCGACATCCTGATAAATAAGTTCTTCTTTGGAAAAACCGAACAGTTTTGTAAAGGCATTATTTACTTTAATAACTTTTCCGTCATTACCAATTAAAATGATCGCTTCGGGAGCACTTTCAAAGAGTCTCTCAAAAATCGCTTCATCTTCTTTTTTCTTGTTTTGTGATATTTTTATCTCATGAATCATTCTGTTTGCCGAATGAGCAATTGTCTTAAACTCATAAAAATCCAACCTTGACTCGTCAATTTCTTCAAGGTTTTGAGAAGCGTTTTTAAAAAAACCTAAAAATGAGTTCACATTAGCCTTTGCTTTTTTAGATAGAAAGTATGCAAAGATAAACAGAAAGGCAAGAACAACACCAAAGACAAGAATGATGGTTAGTATGTTCTTTTGTATGGATTGTTTAAGTTCGGTTTTTTGTTGGTTTAAAATCGGATTAATGTCCTCAAAATAGACTCCTGCGCCTACCATCCATTGCCATTCAGGCACTCCTTTTACATACGACATTTTTGAAACAATCTGGTCGGAGTTAAGTTTTTTCCAGGAATAGTAAATATATCCCCCTTCAGGATTTTTTGCAGCTTTTCGTTCTTCCTGAATAACCTTTACTCCATTGGGATCTTTATAATCCCACAGGTTTACTTTTTCCGTTACAATTTCACCATCTTTAATTAGTGCATCTCCATCGTAAGTATTGACAAAAATATAACCCTCCTGTCCATATCGTATGTTGGAAAGTCTTTCCAAAACCTCATTTTGTACTTCTTTTTCAAAATCCTCGACGTACTCACCCGTTCCGATATACCAGTCGTAGGGTTTAAAATGTTTAACAAAAGAAATTTTTTTGTGGGTCATATCATCATCATAGCCGGGTCTTTTCCAGTAGCCTGTTGCAAATCCCTCTTTTTTGGTTTTCACAATATTTATCTCATCACGCATGATATAGTTGCCCATATCGTCTTGTAAATCATAAATATATTTTCCTTCGAGATGGGGAGCGGTTGGGTACAATACATCGTATCCCTCAAGATGTCCGATGAATATATAACCATCGTTATTATTAAAACGAACAGGTCGTAAAACCTCTTTAATCAACTGTTTGATTTCATTCGCAGATTTATGGTTTTTATTTTGTTCGTAAATGCTTTCTGCTACCGAATGTGCCATATAAATTCTGCTTCTGAGCCGTTCTTTCTGTTTCGATTCGGTTTCCTGGATTTTAAAGTAAATATAATCAACCGCTTTAAGGGTTTCGTTTTTAACCAAATCTTTATGGGTTTCAATATGATTTCTGTGGATTCTGTCGCTAATTCTTTTGTACGTAGCATATTCATTGTATAACCAAAAATAGCCGACAGCCAGAAGAATAATTGCAATAACAATGATGGTCTGAATGAGAAGAATATTGATCAGATTGCGTTTATGTCCAAATAATTTTATAAAAGCATTAAAGAATTTACTCAGAATAGACATAGTGAACAATTAAATTGTTTCGTGGATTTTATTATTGATGTTTCAATTATAAGATAATATTTTTGAAAAAAATACAATTTAGCGATTTAAATTGATAGATTTCTTAAATTTGATTTTTTATTGGCAGGAAACAGACTATATTTTTACTATAAACAGCTTATCCATTATGAAAAACAATAAACTCCTTAAATATCTTGTTTTATCGGCTCTTTTGCTTATTGTTTTTTCAATTATTGGGAAAAAAGCAGGATGGTTTGGGCAGGATTTTTCCCTTAAAGTAAGTGTTGAAAATCCACGAATAAGAACCATTACAGAGATTGTTACCGCCAGCGGTAAAATACAACCTGAAACCGAAGTAAAGATCTCACCGGATGTATCCGGAGAAATTGTAGAGCTTAAAATAAAGGAGGGAGAAAAAGTACAAAAAGGGGATTTGTTATTAAAAATAAAACCTGACATTTACCTGTCTGCTGTAGATCGGGCAGAGGCTGCAGTAAACTCGGCAAAAGCAAATTATGCAAATGCACGGGCCTATTTAAAACAAATAGAGGCTAAATATAAGCAAACAAAAAATGCTTACGAACGGTCAAAAACTCTTTGGGAGCAGGAAACCATTTCGCAGGCCGACTATGAGTCTGCTTTATCTTCTTTTGAAATGGTGGAAGCCGAACTGACAGCAGCAGAAAAATCACTCGAAGCTTCCCGGTACTCGGTTCAAAGTGCCGAGGCAACCTTATCTGAAACAAAAGAGAATTTAAGCAAAACAATCATTTATGCTCCGATGGATGGGACGGTATCCAGATTGGATGTTGAAATTGGAGAACGGGTCGTTGGAACGATGCAAATGGCGGGTACCGACATGCTTAGGGTTGCCGATTTAAGCAGAATGGAAGTGAAAGTTGATGTGAACGAAAATGATATTGTAAAAGTAAAATTAAACGATACCGCGATGGTTGAAATAGATGCGTACCTGGGTGAAAAATTTACAGGAGTGGTTACGGAAATAGCAAACTCGGCTAACGTTTCAGGTATGTCAACCGACCAGGTTACCAGTTTTGATGTTAAAATACTGTTGTTAAAAGAATCGTATCAACATCTGATTAAAAAGGATTATCCGAACCCTTTCAGACCGGGTATGTCTGCTACGGTTGATATAAACACCCATACCAAGCCGGATATTTTAACGGTTCCAATCCAGTGTGTAACCACACGGACCAATACCGATACAACAGAATCATTGAACAAAGCTGATACTGATGAATATCATGAGATTGTTTTTGTTGTGTCCAAAGATATGGCTAACCAAAGAAATGTAATTACCGGGATTCAGGATAACCAATATATTGAAATTGTCGACGGATTAACAACGGAGGATGAGGTGGTTACCGCTCCTTATAGCGCTATTTCCAGAAAGCTGAAAGATGGAACGGGGGTAGAAGTTGTTGACAAAGAAGAATTATTTCAGCAAGATTGATTCATGAAATGAACATTAAGAAGATTGAATAGAAATTTATGGCTTTAATTTTAAATATCGAGACCGCAACCCGTGTTTGCTCTGTTTCTGTTTCAGAAAATGGCAAGGTGACAGGAATTAAGGAAACAAACGATGAAAAGTCGCATGCGAAATACCTTACCGTATTTATTGATGATCTATTAAAAGAACTGAACCTTACGTTTAGTGATTTTCAGGCAATTGCTGTAAGCAAAGGTCCGGGGTCGTATACGGGATTACGTATTGGTGTTTCTACAGCCAAAGGCCTTTGCTATGCAAAAGATATTCCGTTGATTTCAGTGAATACCCTGCAATCTATGGCTTTCGGACTGATACAGAAGGTAAAAGAAGAAAGTGAGGACATCCCGGATTTTGAACAGTCTATCCTGGTACCTATGATTGATGCCCGTAGAATGGAAGTTTACTCCGCTTTTTTTAATTCCAACGGCGAATTCTTAAGAGATGTAAAAGCAGAAATCATTGATCATGACGCTTACAAAGAGATTTTACATTCAAAGCAAATGATATTTTTTGGAAATGGTGCAGAGAAAATCACAGATACGGTTGAAAACAGGAATGCCTTTTTTCTATCCGGCTTTTCTCCTTCGGCGAATTATATGGCTGCCCTGTCCGAGCGTTTTTACCAACAGGAAAAATTTGAAAATGCAGCTTATTTTGAACCCTTTTATCTGAAAGATTTTATTGCCACCAAACCTAAAAAAAATATCTTTAAATAAAATTGCATAGATTTTGCATGAATCTTTTTAATCATGAGAAAAAATCGATTCCATATCCTGTTTTTGTTTGGCTTTTTATTTACAGCCTCAATGCTCTATGCACAAACGGAGCCTTCTAAGCAACCTTTCCAAAGTGGTGAAAAGCTTGTTTATGTTGCCCGATTTGGTTTTATTCATGCCGGTGAGGCTACGTTTACCTTAAACAAAACCGAATTTGAAGGCGAAGAGGTGTATCATGCCAAAGCACGTGCCAACACAACAGGTCTTGCCGATAAAATTTATAAAGTAAGAGATATTTATGAAAGTTATTTTGATTATGCCACAGGCCTTCCTTATCTGGCCATCAGAAATATTAGCGAAGGAAATTACCGGTACTATAACGAAGTGAGGTATAATCATGAGAAGAATATCGTAATTAGTCAAAAATCAGGGGAGCATGAGGTACCGGAAAATATTATGGATATGTTGGCCACGTTGTATTATTTTCGTGAAGCGATGCTTAATGATATTCATGATATTGGGGATGAAATCGTTTTCGACACCTACTTTTCGGATGAAATTTTTCCTTTAAAAATGCGTTATGCAGGCGATGAAACCATTAAGACAAAATTAGGGAAATTTAATACCATGAAATTTTCTCCGGTGGTTGAGCCCGGCCGTATCTTCGACTCAGAAGATGATGTTACCCTATGGATTTCTAAAGATAAAAATTTTGTCCCGATACAAGTAAGAATAGATTTAATCATTGGTTCTATTAAATGCGATTTAATTGATTATGCGGGACTAAAATATCCATTACAATAAATTAAATAACCTTCTGTAAAAAAATACGTTCGATATTTTTAAAGGATTTAATTACTTTTGCAGGAAATTATTAACTAATATTTTATTATGGCAAGTACATCAGATTTTAAAAACGGATTATGTATCGATTTTAATAACGAGCTTTTTACTATTGTTCAGTTTCAGCACGTAAAACCTGGTAAGGGCGGAGCTTTTGTAAGAACCAAGCTAAAGAACCTTAAAACAGGGAAGGTTATTGACAAAACGTTTAATGCCGGAGCCAAAGTAAATACTGCACGAATTGAACGACGACCCTATCAATATTTGTATAAGGATGACATAGGATATCATTTTATGCATACCGAAACTTTTGAACAGGTTTCATTCCAGGAAGAATTAATTAATCAACCGGATTTACTGATCGAAGGGCAGGGCGTAGAAGCAGTATATCATGCAGATACTGAAACGCCATTATATTGTGAGCTTCCCCCGTTTGTTGTTTTAGAAGTTACCTATACCGAACCCGGATTAAAAGGGGATACCTCATCAAGTACATCGCTTAAACCAGCTACACTAGAAACCGGAGCTGAAATAATGGTCCCTTTATTTGTTTCTACCGGCGATAAGATAAAAGTAGACACCAGAGATCGTTCTTATAACGAACGGGTTAAAGAATAAAAAGCTTTATTTTTCTAAGTTTTTTTTATATATTTAATGCAAATTGGAAATCAGGAATTTAAATCTTTATGGATATTGCAGGTAAAGCATCAATAAACAGGCTAAAGCTTTCTACATTTAAGTTAAATACGTTACTAACCATTACGAAAGCTATTAATGCCAATCTTTCTACAGAAGAGCTGTTGCAGCGGTATGAAAAAATATTGCGTGGAGATTTGAATATCGGTAAAATCCTGATTTTTAAATTTGATAAACAATGGAACCTGATTTTAAGCTCAGGATGTTCGCAGCAAATTATTGACCAAATTGAAGTGGAGAAGGATTTGCTGGAGCATAAAGAGATTTCTTTTATAACCGCATCTCCCAATCCGTCATTACGGGTTTTTGATAATATTATTCCTGTTTTTAACAATAATATTCCTGTTGCCTTTGTTTTAATTGGTGATATTGACGAAGAAAAAGAAGGGGTAAGCCCTACGATAAAACACCTGCATTTTATTCAAACCCTTTCGAATATTATTATTGTTGCCATTGAAAATATCCGTTTATATAACGAATCACTTAAACAAGAGGCCCTGAAAAAAGAGCTGGAACTTGCCTCTAAGATGCAATCCATGCTGATTCCAGAAGAGGATACCTTACCCCATAGTGATCAAATTTTTGTTTCTACCTTTTATCATCCACACCTGGAGGTAGGAGGTGACTATTACGATTTTATTCAACTGAATGAAAACGAAGTAGGATTTTGTATTGCGGATGTTTCCGGAAAAGGTATCTCGGCCGCGTTGTTAATGTCTAATTTTCAAGCCAACCTCAGAGCCCTTTTTACCACAGAATCGTCACTGGTAGATATGGCAGTGAAACTTAACGAACGTGTAATGGCCAGCGCCAAAGGGGAAAAGTTCATTACCTTATTTATGGCGAGATATAACTATAAAACAAAAAGGCTTAACTTTATCAATGCGGGACACAATCCCCCGTTATTTTATAAAATGGACGACCGGGAGATGTTGTTTTTACGTGACGGTTGCGTGGGTATGGGAATGTTAAATGAAATCCCAACCATAAAAGAAGGAGCCATAACCATTGATCAAAAAGCCAAACTCTTTTGTTATACCGATGGACTGGTCGAATTGATTGGTGATGACGGTGTTAGCTTTGGCACAGAACAAATTGAGCAGAATCTGGCAAACGACGCCGAGATTGATGAAAATATTCAAACCATTATTAAAAAACAAAAAATAATGGAGGGAAGCACCGCTATTTTTGATGATATCTCCATTCTGGGAATAACCTTTTATTGATCTTTCTGTTATCTAAAGACCATATGATTTAACCGAACAGACTGATTGTAGCTGTTTGGTTTTTTATTTACCGGTACATTATTTGTTTTTATTTCTTGTAATGATTCTTTTTCCAGATCAACGATCCATATTACTGGAACCCATGTTTGGCGGGGTTGAGAAAACCCCATAATCAAAACGTTGTTATTCCCTGTCCATTGAACCTCTTCGGCACGGCAGGCTGTTCCGCAAAAAAGGATACGTTGTCTTTCGTGTTCTTTGAGGTTTATCAAGGCTATTTCCTGGTCAGCATTGGTTCCATAGCATACCAGGCTATCCCCGTTATTTTTTTCCAGCACCAGAAAATAACTGTCTATATCAACCGCATACTGTTTGTCGGGCGAATAGACAAAAAGATCCCGGTATAATCTGAAATGAGGGGACGAAGGATCTGAATCTGTTGTTAGAAATGGATTGTTTTTTATGTTCAGGGTATCGCTAAAATCGTTTAATGATAAACCGTAATATTCAAGCCACCGCTCCATCCTTACGAAGTCCTGCTCCCCTGATTCCTGCTTGCTGCAGGATACAAAGAGGGTAAATGCAAGGATAATAAAAGCAGGGTATATTTTTTTAGTGCTTATTCTAAGAAAACAGTCCGGCATTGAATGTGACCATGATAACTGTACCATAAGAATTTGTCGTTTAAATTTTTACCAGTTCAACAGCCATGCGAAAATCAGCGGAGCCACAATGGTTGCATCCGATTCGACAATAAATTTGGGCGTATCCACATCCAGTTTACCCCAGGTGATTTTTTCGTTGGGTACGGCACCGGAATAGGAACCGTAGCTGGTTGTAGAATCCGAAATCTGACAAAAATAGCTCCAGAACGGAATATTTTCCATTTCCATATCCTGGTAAAGCATAGGAACTACACAAATGGGAAAATCACCGGCAATGCCACCGCCAATCTGGAAAAATCCAATGCCTTTGCCCGCCGAGTTTTTAATGTACCAGTCGGCAAGGTACGTCATGTATTCAATTCCCGACTTTACGGTTGAGGGATTTAAGGCTCCTTTCATACAGTATGAAGCAAAAATATTTCCCATGGTACTGTCTTCCCACCCTGGCACAACGATGGGCAGATTTTTCTCTGCAGCAGCCACCATCCATGAATTTTTAGGATCAATCTCATAGTACTGTTCCAATACTCCCGAAAGAAGCATTTTATACATATATTCGTGTGGAAAGTATCGCTCGCCTTTTGCTTCGGCTTCTGTCCATATTTCGAAAATATGTTTTTGCAGCCGTCGGAACGCTTCTTCTTCAGGGATACAAGTGTCGGTAACCCGGTTGAGTCCGTTCTCGAGCAGCTCCCATTCCTGCTTAGGTGTTAAATCACGGTAGTGGGGAACCCTTTGGTAATGTGAATGAGCCACCAGGTTCATCAGATCCTCTTCGAGATTGGCTCCGGTACAAGAAATAATGTGTACTTTATCCTGCCGGATCATCTCGGCCAGACTTTTACCCAGCTCACCGGTGCTCATGGCGCCGGCAAGGGTAATCATCATTTTACCGTTTTCGGCCAGGTGTTTTTCGTATCCTTTGGCAGCATCTTTAAGGGCTGCTGCATTAAAATGTAAAAAATGTTCGTCGATAAATGTTGAGATTGTATTTCGTTTCATCGTTTATATTTTTGGGTTAGCAAATACATAACTTAATATTTTATAATACAATTTAGCCGCTAAAAAGTCGGGTGCTTTGTTGTTTTCATTGGGGCACAGCTCCATGATATCAAACCCGACAATAGTTTTGTTTGAAGCAACTAATTTTATAAAATTAACCACCTGGTACCAGGTTAATCCTCCGGGCTCGGGCGTTCCGGTAGATGGCATAATGGAGGGGTCAAAGCCATCCAGATCAATGGTTATAAATACATTGTCGGTGAGTTTGTCTATTGCCCTATTCATCCATTTAGGGTCAGCATGAATTTCGTGAGCAAAAAAGCAGTTTTCTTTCTTCAGAAACTTTTTTTCTGAAACATCCATGCTTCGGATACCAATTTGTACCAGGTTTACCGATTTTTGTGCTTCATGAACGGCACAGGCATGATTACATGGTGTTCCTTCGTACTCGTCTCTCAGGTCGGCATGTGCATCGATTTGCAGGACCGTAAGATCCTCAAAATGGTTCATAAATGCCCGAATGGAACCAATACTTACCGAATGTTCACCTCCAAAAACCGTAACAAATTTTCCTTTTTTCAGGTATGTTAGCACCGCTTCGTGTACCCGGTTAACCATTGCCTCGGGCGAGCTGTCTTCGGTGACTGGTTGGGATAAAAAGATCCCCTTTTTGTAAACTTCAGTATCGGTTTCTATGTCGTAAACCTCCATATTCTC